>DAINQP010000085.1:0-22011 GCA_036742665.1 Vicinamibacterales bacterium
CCTCAATGGGATTGCCTACGATGCGGCGCGGGATCGGCTGTTCGTGACGGGAAAACTCTGGCCGCGGCTGTTCGAGATCCGGATCAAGCGTTGATGAGCAGATCCCATGGCGTGCCTGGCAGGCGCGCGCGCCCGCGCGCGATGACCGTTCGCGCCCACGCCAAAATCAATCTCGACCTGCGCGTCCTTGGCACGAGGCCCGACGGATTTCACGAGTTGCGCACGGTGTTTCAGGCGCTGGCGCTGCACGATACAGTCGAATGCATTCCGCGCGAGGGACCGTTTGTCATCGAATGCGATGCGGCCGGCGTTCCGCTCGATCGATCGAATCTGGTGTGGCGCGCCGCCGACGCCCTGTGGCGCGCGCTACGGCGTGATGGCCCGGTCCGCGACGTGCTCGTGCGGATCCAGAAGCGCATCCCGCTGCAGGGCGGTCTTGGCGGTGGCAGCACGGACGCCGCGGCCACGCTCCTCGGCCTGACGCACGCCTGGCGTGTGCCGGTTCGTCCGAACCAGCTCGTGGACGTTGCGTCCACACTCGGCGCCGATGTGGTGTTCTTTCTGGCCGGCGGCACGGCACTCGGGCTCGGCCGTGGCGACGAGATCTATCCGCTCGCCGATCTGCCTCGGCACTGGATCGTCCTGCTCGTGCCCGGCTTCGGCGTCTCGACCCCCGATGCCTATGGCTGGTACGACGCCGAGCGGGGCCAGGACCGCGGGTCACGCGTCCGCGAGGCCCAGCACGTCCCGGGGCCATGGCCGTCGCGCGCCGCGCAAATGATCAATGACCTCGAAGCCCCGATTGCCCGCCATCACCCCGAGATCGATCACATGAAGACCGCCCTCAAACGTGCAGGCGCCCTCGCGGCCGCCATGTCGGGGAGCGGATCGACGGTATTCGGCCTGTTCCAGCAGCGATCCGAGGCGCAGGCGGCGGTGGAGAAGCTCTCGGGCGCGGCCTGGCGTGTACTGATGACGGAGTCGCTCGGCCGTGGTGAGTACACCAAACGCAGCGCGCCCAAAGCACTCAGCCTTGCCGGAAACGCCAAGTCTCGACTACACTAAGGGTTTGCGCCACCGTAGGCGAGCGGCTCCTACGCAATGGGGCGTGGCCAAGCGGTAAGGCGCGGGACTTTGGATCCCGTATTCGGAGGTTCGAATCCTCCCGCCCCAACCAGCTCAAAGGGCTCATAGCGTCAGACGATGAAGCGACCCCTCAGCGGTGAAGGTCTGTTGTCGACCGGGTTTGGCGACCTGAAGGTGTTTACCGGAAGCGCCCACCCGCAGTTGGCAAAGGAGATTGCCGACTGTCTCGGGATTCCGCTGGGCAAGTGCAGCCTGCGGCGGTTCCCGGACAGTGAGGTCTCGTTCCAGATCGACGAGAACATCCGCGGTGCGGATGTCTTCATCGTGCAACCGACGTCGAACCCGGTAGACCAGCATCTGATGGAGTTGCTGGTGATGATCGATGCGTTCCGCCGCTCGTCGGCGGCGCGCATAACCGCCGTGATTCCGTACTACGGCTACGCGCGCCAGGACCGGAAAGACAAGCCGCGTGTGCCGATCTCGGCCAAGCTGGTCGCCAACCTGCTGAGTGCCGCCGGCACGAACCGAGTGCTGACGATGGATCTGCACAAGGCGCAGATTCAGGGGTTCTTTGATATTCCGGTCGATCACCTGTTCGCGGCGCCGGTGATCATCGAGTACTGCTCGCGGCTGAACGTGCCGAACCTCACGATTGTGTCACCCGATGCTGGCGGTGCGGAACGGGCGCGTGCCTACGCCAAGCGGCTCGGCGCCGAGCTCGCCATCGTGGACAAGCGGCGCAACGAAGAAGGTACGGCCGAAGTGATGAACGTGATCGGCGATGTCGACGGCCGCACCTGCATTCTGCAGGACGACATCATCGATACGGCGGGCACGATCCAGAAAGCCGCGCTGGGCCTCAAGCAGGCGGGCGCCGAGCGGGTGTTCGCGTGTGCCGTGCACGGAGTGCTGTCGGGGTCGGCGATTGCCCGCATCGAGGATTCGCCGATCGATCAGCTCATCGTGACCAACACGATCGCGCTGGACGCGTCGGCACAGCAATGCCGCAAGATCATGGTGCTGTCGGTGGCGCGGCTGCTCGGACAGGCCATACGGAATATTCACGAAGAAACATCGGTGTCTTCGTTGTTTGTGTAGGAATCAGGAATCAGGAATCAGTTATGGATGCGACGCTTGAAGCGGTAAAGAGAGAAGGGCGGGGCAAGAACGAAGCGAATCGGCTCCGCGCCAGCGGCAAGATTCCCGCGATCTTCTACGGTCCCGGCAAGGAGGGTAAGGCGCCGGAAGGCGTCGCCGTCGCCGTGGATCCGAAGGCGATGCTGCGCATCCTGCATTCCGACACAGGAGCGAACACGCTGATCAATCTCAAGCTGGATGGCCTCGAGGCGCGCGTCATGGTGCGCGAGTATCAGCTCGATCCGATCACCCATCACCTGCTGCACGCTGACTTCTACCAGCTGGCCATGGACAAGGCCATCGTCGTCACCGTGCCGGTGATCGTGAAGGGCGAGTCGAAGGGCGTGAAACAGCAGGGCGGCCTGCTCGACTTCGTCACGCGCGACATTGAAGTGGAGTGCCTGCCGACCGACATCCCGGAGAACATCACGGTTGACGTCAGCGAGTTGATGCTCCACGAATCCATCCGCGTGCGCGACCTGCCGACCGATCCGAAGTGGAAGGCGATCAGCGAAGGCGACACCATGCTCGTGCACATCGTGATGCCGAAGGTGGAAGAGGAGGCGGCGGCGGCGACGCCTGAAACGGCGGCGGCAGCAGCAGGCACTGCGGCGGAGCCCGAAGTCATCAAGAAGGGCAAGACGGACGAGAAAGAGGAAGCCGCCAAGGAAAAGAAGTAGAAGCGGGTCTGTAGACCCGCCCGGTCATGAAGCTGATCGTCGGTCTTGGCAACCCGGGGCGCGAGTATCGGGACACGCGCCACAACGTCGGGTTCATGGTCGTCGACGAGATTGCGCGGCGCCACGGCATCGACTGGGCCTCGGGCCCGTCGCAAATCCCCGAGACGTTGATCGGCAAACGGTTCGCCGACGAGCCGGTGATGGTGGCCAAGCCGCTGACGTACATGAACAACAGCGGCGACGCGGTCGGCGGCCTGGTGCGCTACTTCAACGTCACTCCCGACGATCTGTTCGTGGTGGTCGATGAAGCCGCACTGCCGTTCGGAAAGTTACGTGCACGCGCCCGCGGATCGGCGGGCGGGCACAACGGTCTCAAGTCGATTATCGAGCGGCTGGGGACCACGGAATTCTCCCGGCTTCGGCTGGGAGTCGGGCGCGGAGACGGCCGGCGCGATCTGGTCGATCACGTGCTCGCACGGTTCGAGCGAAGCGAACAGGCCGAGCTCGACACGCTCATTGCGCGGGCGGCGGATGCCGCCGAGATGTTTGCCGCGGAAGGCATCTCGAAAGTGATGAACGTCTACAACCCGGGTGCTGCGGCATCCGCGGACGCTGATGCGTCCGATGTTGATTGACTCCTTGCCCTGAGCGAGCGCGCGCAGCGCCGAGTCGAAGGGCCGTAGTCCAGAAGGAGACGGTATGAGCAGGAAGTACGAACTCGTGTACGTCGTGTCACCAGACGCGACCGACGAACAGGTGACCGACGTGCACACGCAGGTCGAGTCGATCGTGCAACGCATGCACGGTCAACTGGAAAAGACCGACAACTGGGGCCGCCGCAAGCTCGCCTACGAAATCGGCCGCCACAAGGAAGGCACCTACGTCCTTGAAGTGATCAACGGCGACGGCGAGTTGATGAAAGAGATCGACCGTCGTCTCAAGGTCAGCGATCTGATTATTCGCCATCTCGTCGTTCGCGTGGACGAGGAGCAGGCGGTCGTCGAGCGAACGCGCAATCTGCGCAATGAGACCTCGCGCCGTCGTCGCGTGGCGCGCGGCTTGCCGGCGGATCGTCAGCCCGGCGAAGGTCAGCGCGGTGAACCGGATGACGATCGTGACGATCGCTTCGATATCGGCGGGGAGGAGCTGCGATGAACGGCAGGAAAGGATTCGGAGGCCGCGGCAAGTCCAGCAGCGCCACGGCCCAGCAGGGGAAGGACGGGCAGCGCCGGCCGATGTTCCGGCGTCGCAAGGTCTGCAAGTTCTGCTCGGACAAGATCGACGACATCAATTACAAGGACGTGAGGCTCCTGATGCCGTTCGTGCCCGAGCGCGCCAAAGTGCTGCCGCGACGGATCTCGGGGACCTGCGCGCTGCACCAGCGGAAGCTGCGGACGGCGATCATGCGGGCGCGCCAGCTGGCGTTGATCCCGTACACGACGGAGTAAGCCATGGAAGTCATTCTCAGAACGCACGTCGACAACGTCGGCAAGCGCGGCGAGATCGTCAAGGTCGCCGACGGCTACGCGCGCAATTACCTGCTCCCGCGCAAGCTGGCGCTGCTGGCCACCGAGGGAAACAAGCGGCACGTCGAGCGCGAACGGAAGATCGTCGAGGCACATGAGGCTGCTGAGAAGTCACAGGCCGAAGGGATTGCCGCGCGTCTGGGCAGCATCGATATCGCGATCGAACGGCGCGTCGGTGACACCGAGCAGCTCTATGGCTCGGTGACCGCAGTGGACATCGCCGATTATCTCAAAGCGCAGGGCTTCGAGATCGATCGGCGCAAGCTGATTCTGCCCGAGCCGATCAAGGCGATCGGCGAGCACACGGTGCCACTCAAGCTGCATCGAGAGGTCACCGTGCCGCTGAAAGTGCGCGTCGTCAAAGAAGGCGGCAGAGCGACGGCCACCGCGTAATACCGCACCGTTGGGGGCGGCGCATTCGTCGCCCCTACCCCTCAAATCTTTTCCTGTGCGACTCGGCGTGGACTTCGACGCGAGCGGCGAGTTCTTCTTCGCGCATGCCGAGGGGTGATAAACCCATACGCGCGTGAGGTGTTGCCGGTGGAAAACCGTCGATCGCTGGAGCCGGTGTCAACCCGCCAGGCCTGTTGGATTGGCCCGATTGAGTCTCGCGGTAGGATTGCCCTGTGAACTCGTCCATACGCACAGGCCTGCTCCCATCCGCATGAAGAACGTGCTTCGCCGAAGTACGGAGCGGGTCATGCGGGCGTTGCTGCAGTCATTCGAAGAGCGCGCGGATGCGCAGCATCAGCGACTGATGGGCAAGATCGAGCGGCTCGAAAAGCGCGTGGATGCCGCGATGGCCAAGAGTCAGGCCGAAGCGCGGCTGCTGGCCACGCGTTTCGAGGACCGGGCACTACGGACCAAGGACCAAGGACCGAGACGACTCGGTGCACGCGTCGCGCAACACGCGCACGAGCTGGAGCCGCCCTCACAACCGCAGACCGGCGAGGCGATTCCCACTGACAGCATCGCCGAATTGCCGGCGTGCAGCGTGTGCGGGCACCGGACGTTCACGCCCGTGTGCGAATTCAATCGGTTTCTGCTCAGCGAGACCGCCCCTGACGCGCGGGCCATCCGCGCTGACTACGCCCTCTGCCACCGTTGCGGCGTCGTCTTCGCCCGGCGTCGCCCGGTGGGTGAACGGTTTCGTTTTCTGGTCGAACACTTCGAGGAGACCATCGGCCGCGTGCCCGTCGATGAACAGCGCGGGACGAAGGTGTTGGGCTCACGCCGGCTCAGTGATGAGGAGCGTGAGCGGCTGCGTACGCGCGCGGCGCAGCCGATGTTTGCCAGCGAGGTTCCGCGTCAGAAGAACCGGCAGTATCTGCCGCAGTTGCTGCGCGATCGCCTCGCCGTTGCCGCACATATTGAGATTCTCGGCTCGCTGCTGACACTCGAACGCCCGCGTGTGCTCGAAATCCGTCCGCGATTTGGTGCGATAGGCGGAGCGCTCCGGCGGCTCTACGGTGGGGAGACGTTCGCGCTGCCGTTGTTCGAGGCACAGCAGCTCCTTGTGCGTGAGGTGTACGGCAGCTGTGCCGAACATCTGCTTGATTACGACGCGTTCTCGATTCCGTATTCCGGTGACTTCGATCTCGTCGTCGCGAATCATCTGCTCACGCATGCCGTCCATCCGCAGCAGACGCTCGCGACCATTCGGCAGCGCCTCGCACCCGGCGGTCATCTCTATCTGTATAACGAGCCCGACGAGAGTGACTTCCTCGAAAGTGGCAAGTCGATGTTCAACACGCTGAACGCATTTCATCTGCAGACGTTCGACGCGGCATCTCTGGTCCGCGCGCTGCAGTGCGCTGGTTTCGAGCCGGTCTACGTCGGTCATCATCAGGACAACTGCATAGCGCTGGCGCGGGTCTCGAATGATGAGGCCTCGTGGGATCCGATCTCGAGGAAAGCGCTCGCACGGCGCGTCGCCAAGTACTCTCAGGCGCGCGACCTGGCCATCCTCTCACTGCCCGAGCAGCTGCGCGGACTGTTTGCGTCGGAATGGGATGCGGTGGTTCAGCGCGCCTTCGCCGCGAAGACGATCGATTTCGATGGAGACGGGAATCTCAGATTGCTAAAGCGATAGCTCAACCCCGCTCTTCGGTTTGACGCGTCACGCAGGTCCTGGAGAGTGCGCTCAACCTTGGCCCATCGCTTCCGCACCTTCTTGTCCTGCACCGCTGGTCCAGGACCATCGCCGTAGAAGGTCACCACGTTGCGCGTCAACGCCGCAGGCGTGCCCTGGAACTTCTGATCCGAGAGCCGCTCGAGGAGCTCACCGTAGGTGTCGTCAGCCAGGGAGTAATCGCCAAAGCGACTCGCTCGGCCGGTATCGAAGTTGGCATTGGGGATCTCGAACTTCCGATCCTTCAGATCATTGACCTCAGTACGGAACTTCGCCGTCGCGTCACGAAAGCTCTTGGCGAAAAGCTCGGCGGCTTCCGGTGTCGGCGCCTTGAATGCCAGCGGCTTGAGTGGCCCGACTTTGGGCAGAATCCGATAGAGCACGCCCAGGAACCGCGCGAACAGTCCGGGGCGCTGATACTCGCGGCCGTAGTCCTGCTCGAACGCGGTTCGTGGATACGCAAACACAAACGCGCCACGATCGATCGCCGGCGTCAGCTTGGCGATCTCGTCATGCTTGTCGCGCCACGCAGCTTCCGTGAGCGTAGGAATGATCTGGCTCACCGCGTAGCGGTACGTCGAGATCGAGCGATCCAGGTCGCCAAACAGGTCGCGCATCTCCAGGCCGTACGTCTCGCGAACCGCCCGCTCGAGCAGCGGCGTGGCGACGCGGAAGCCGATGAACCGCTTGTAGGTATCCGGCAGAAACGCACCACCGACCGCGTGCACGATGTCGAACGAGAACTCGACGACGACATGCTGGCGAGGCGCCTGCGCGTAGGTCACCACGTCGCCGTATTTCTGCTGGAGCTTGGGATACACAATCGGCACGGTGACGTTGATCGCTTCGGGGTGACCGCTCGTGTCATTGGCGTAGTGGGCGAGCGCGCCGAGGGCAAATGCGAACTCGTCGATGTCGCGCGCATCGCGCAGCAGCGCTTCGACGAAGTCGCCCGAGCGGACGTAGTGCACCAGGTTGCTGAAGAATTTGTTGCCGAACGGGTAGTAGCCGAGATCCTGAATCACCGAACCGCCATACGCAAACGCGCGCGCGCGAAGCAGATCCTCAGGCGTGGCACGGGGAAAACGTTGCTTGAGTAATGGCGCGAGCAGTGTGTCCCAGGTGACGTCGATGGTGGCTTCGTGAGAAAGGACCGAGTACGCCGAGAGCGGACTGGCCGTGACCATGACGAGGACCACTGCCAGTCCGATGATGACGCCTGTGATGGAGAGCCGCATGAGCGTGCAGCGTCTCAGAGACCCGTTAGCAGCTGCCGATGTTCTTGATCGACGTCACTTTGAACTCGGGCATCGCGTTCTTGGTTTCCGTGCGCGTCCTGGTCTTGCTGTCGGGGGCATCCTCGCGCTCAGTCTGCGTGGTCGTCTTGGTGCTCGTATCGCCGCCAGGGACCAGCATGCCAGTCACCTCGACCTTGTGGCCGACGTGCTCCTGAACCGTCACGGTCTCACCACCAGGGACCAACACATAGCTCGTGCTCTGCGTGGTCGTGCTCGAGGTTGGCGTCTCGGTCGTGGTGGTCTTCGTCACGGGCACGACTTTATCGAGCACATAGGTCTTCGCCTGCGTACCGGCCTGCACACATCCGGTATATGTGACGACCTGCGGATCGCCGCCTGAGCTCTTGACCTCCGTCTTCGTCCTCGTCTCCTGGGCGTTGACGACCAGAGCCGTACACCCCAGAGCGAATGCGAACGACGTGATGAATCGCTTCATGTGTTCTTCCTCCTCAAAAGGTCTGCTGTGGCTAGTTATTGCAACCACAGCGCCAGAACACACTCAGCCGTGAGTAAGCGCGAGCGTAGAGAGTAAAGCCGAGGGTTTAGCCTCCGCGCCTCAGGGAAGTACCGGAGGCGTGTACGTGAGTGTGTAGTTCAACACCCATACGAGGAACAACACGAGAGGCACGTGCACGACGAACTGCAGCATCGAGTAGCCGACGATGTCGCGCGCTTTGAGACCGAGGATGCCCACAAGTGGCAGCATCCAGAACGGGTGAATCAGATTCGCGAGCGCCTCGGTGGCGTTGTAGGTCTGCACCACCCATCCGAGATGCACCTGCAATGTCTTGGCGGCATCGAGCATGTACGGCGCTTCAATCAACCATTTGCCGCCGGCCGAGGGGATGAACAGGCCGAGGAAGGCCGAGTAGATCCCGATCATGACCGGATAGGTGTGCTGACTCGAGATCGTGACGAAGAAGTGCGCCATCTGCGTCGCGATGCCCGACTCGGTCATCATCCGCACGATGCCGGCGTAGAGCGGATATTGAATCAGCACACCGCCGACCGGTGCGACCGCAGCGGCAATGGCCTGCACGAACGATCGCGGTCGCCAGTGCAGCAGCAGTCCGACGATCAGAAACAGGAACACGTAGTGATTCAGCTCGAGGATCACCGACGGGCCCACCGTCGCCACTTCTCGAATCAGATACAGGAAACCGAGCGTGCAGATGACGATCGTGAGGACCGGGCTGTATTCGAGCCACTCGCCGGGCGTCTCCGCCTTGCCGACGTTCTGCGTCGCCGGCTGATACGTGACGCCCATCTGCGTCATGTCCCGTGCGTCAGCATCAGATGGCGCCGAGTAGTAACAGATCACCATCGACACGAGGATCAGAGCAGCGGCGATCGCCATGCTTTGCCAGAGTCCGAGGGTCTGACCGAGCGGGATGACGCCGCTGATCTTTTCAATCGCGTCTGGCAGCGATGCCGGTGCCGCCATGATCAGCGCCGCCGAGGACGACAGGCCAAGCGCCCAGACGCTGCCGACGCCGAGATACGCCGCAGCGCCAATCGCGCGGTAATCTGATCCCTTGACACGCCGCGCGACCTCACGCGCGAGCAGGCCGCTGAAAATCAGGCTGAAGCTCCACGAGATGAGCGACGCCAGCATCGAGAAGAGGCCGACGAAGACCGCGGCGTTGCGGCCGTTGGTGGGGATCTCGGCGATCTTCTTGACCACCGCGTAGACTGGCGGCGCCGTCGCGACGGCGTAACCGGTGACGATGATCATCGACATCTGCATGGTGAAGGCGACCAGATCCCAGAAGCCGCCGCCGAACCACTGTGCGGTTTGCGTCACAGAACTGCCCATCGCAACGCTGGCCGCGAACACGATCGCGACTGCCGTCAGCGCCAGCGCGAAGGCGTCGGGGAACCAGCGCTCGAACCAGTCCGACAGTCGCAGTCCGAGTGAAGCAAGCGTCGAGCGAGCGGCCATTTCCTGTGTCTGCGGCATCTTGCGTCTGCCTTTGCTTCCAAGGGATACTTACAGGCTGTTCTGGTCTAAGAGAAAGGCCGCCTAAAGACGGCCTCTACAACACTTAGGGCCGTAATAGCGGCCCGGCAACAGTGAGCGCGCGACCGCATTATGGCAAACCTCGGATACGTGGGCCTCGGTGTCATGGGCGGACGGATGGCCGATCGCCTGATGGCCAAGGGCCACACCGTCACCGGCACCAACCGCACCAAGTCCAAAGCGCAGTGGCTACTCGATAAAGGCATGAAGTGGGCGGACACGCCCCGCGGCGTCGCCGAGTCCTCCGACGTCGTCTTCAGCATGGTCACTGATTCAGCAGCGCTGGAGTCGATCGCCTACGGATCGGACGGCATGGTCGCCGGCCTCGGCCCCGGCAAGACACTGATCGACATGAGCACGGTGAGCCCGGCCGCGAGCCGCGCGCTTGCCGAGAAGGTCCGCGCCAGGGGTGCCGACATGGTGGACTCGCCGGTGTCGGGCAGCGTCATCACGCTCGAGCAGGGCAAGCTCACGATGATGGTCGGCGGCACGCTCGACACTTTCGAGAAGGTCAAGCCGCTGCTGCTCGACATCGGGATGAAGGCGACGCACGTCGGCGACAACGGTCTCGCGGTGTCGATGAAGATCGCCACGAACCTGAGTCTCGTCGTGCAGATGCTGGCGTTCTCGGAAGCCGTGCTGCTGGCCGAGAAGTCCGGCATCCCGCGCAAGACGGCCGTCGAGGTGCTGACCAACAGCGTCATCGCCTCACCGATGGTGCAGTACCGCGGTCCGATGGTGCTGAACATGCCGGACGAGGCGTGGTTCGACATGAAGATGATGCAGAAGGACACCTCGCTGGCGCTCGAGATGGGGCGTCGGCTCGCGGTGCCGCTGCCGACGACATCTGTCGCCAACGAATTCCTCACGGCCGCGCGCGGCATGGGGCTCGCCGAGAAGGATTTCGCGGCAATTTTCCAGGTGCTGGCCAAGATGTCAGGAGTACCCGCATGAGCACGATCGGAACGGCGGGTCCAAAAGGACCCGCCCTACAGGAACAGGGAGCCGGCCTCGAGATCAGCAAGGACAAACTGCTCACGCTCTATCGTCAGATGGTGGCGATCCGCCTGTTCGAAGAGCGCGTCAACGATCTCTATACGCGCGCGCTGATGCCGGGCCTCGCCCATCTCTACATTGGTGAAGAGGCGATTGCCGTCGGCGTGTGCGAAGCGCTGAACAACGACGACTACATCACCAGCACGCACCGCGGTCATGGCCACTGCCTGGCCAAGGGCGCGGATCCCAAGCTGATGTTTGCCGAGCTGCTCGGTAAGGAGATCGGCTACTGCAAGGGCAAGGGCGGCTCGATGCACATCGCCGACCCGGCCACTGGCAATCTCGGCGCAAACGCGATCGTCGGCGGCAGCGCCGGCATCGCGACGGGCGCGGCATACTCGTCGAAGTATCTGAAGAACGGCCGCGTCGCGGTCTGCTTCTTCGGCGAGGGCGCGCTCGGTCAGGGGCTGCTGTATGAGGAGCTGAACCTCGCACAGCTCTGGAAGCTGCCGGTCATCTTTGCCTGCGAGAACAACGGCTATAACGAGTACACGCACTTCTCCGAATCAACGGCCGGAGACGTCGTCGCCCGTGCGCAGGCGTTCGGCATGGCCACGGACACCGTTGACGGCCAGAACGTGCGCGACGTCTACAGTGTCGCGTCGAAGTTCATCGAGCGGGCGCGCAAGGGCGAGGGTCCAGCGTTCTTGCAGTTCAAGACCTACCGCTATCACGGCCATCACGTCGGCGACATCGCCCGCGCCTACTACCGGCCGAAGGCCGAGGAGCAGGAGTGGGTCACGCAGCGCGATCCGATCACGCTGCACGGCGAGTGGTTGATGAAGAACGGCATCGCCGATCGCGCGACGCTCGACAAGATTCAGGAAGACTTGATCGTGGACATGGACGCGGCGGTGGAGTTCGCCGTGGACGCGTCGTATCCGGATCCCAGCAAGGTGGACCAGGACATCTATGCCTGAAACAGCAACCGCAACACGCGAGCTGACCTTCGGCGACGCGATCAAGGAAGCGATCGCCGAGGAAATGCGCCGCGACCCCTGCGTCGTCCTGATGGGTGAGGACGTCGCCGAGGCTGGCACGACGTTCAAGGTGCTGACCGGTCTTGTCGACGAGTTCGGCAAGGACAGGATCATCGACACCCCGATCTCGGAAGCCGGGTTCACCGGCATCGGCGTCGGCGCGGCCATGACCGGCATGCGGCCGATCGTGGACATCATGTTCGGCGACTTCCTGATGATCATCATGGACCAGGTCGCCAATCAGGCCGCGAAGATCCACTACATGTCCGGCGGCAAGTGGAAGGTGCCGCTGGTCATTCGCGCGACGATGGGCGCGACGAGACGGTCGGCGGCGCAGCACTCGCAGTCGCTGCACGCGTGGCCGAGCCACATCCCAGGTCTCAAGGTCGTCGTGCCATCGACGCCGTATGACGCGAAGGGTCTCTTCAAGGCGGCCATACGCGATGACAACCCGGTGGTCATCTTCGAGCACAAGATCAGCTACAAGAAAGTGAAGGGGCCAGTCCCCGACGAGGACTACGTGATTCCGCTTGGCGTGGCCGACGTGAAGCGCGAAGGCTCGGACATCACGCTCATCGCGCTCAGCAGCATGGTGCAGACGGCGTTGCGCACGGCGTCGATGCTCGAGGAGATTGGCGTGAGCGCCGAGGTCGTGGACCCGCGCACGACATGGCCGCTCGACGAGAAGACGCTGGTCGAGTCGGTCAAGAAAACGTCACGCTGCATCGTCCTCGACGAGGGCTATAGCCGCTACGGCGTGACCGGCGAGATCGCGGCGACTGTGCAAGAGCAGGCGTTCTATGACCTCGATGGTCCAGTGCGGCGGATGGGCGCGATGCACGTGCCGATTCCGTTCTCGCCGCCACTCGAGGATGCGACCGTGCCCAGCGACCAGCAGGTATTCGAGCTCGCGCGGCAAATGTGCAATCGATAGTCGGAAGCTGATAGTCGGTAGCTGGTAGATCGTAGCCAGTTCATCGACCGGCTACCGCCTACCAGCTGACAAGGAGCTGCAAGTGGCAATCAAGACCTACGGCACGATGGCGGTGGATTGGGAACGACGCATCGATTTCGATCGCCTGCGCCGGGAGCGGCTGGCGCGTATCAAGGACATGCTGGCCAAGTCGGAGCTGGGCTCTGTTCTCTGCTTCGACATGAACAATGTCCGCTACATCACCGCCACGCACATCGGTACATGGGCGCAGGACAAGATCAGCCGTTTCACGCTGCTGCCGCAGGGCGACGAGCCCATTCTGTGGGACTTCGGATCCGCGGCGAAGCATCACCAGCTGAACTGCGACTGGCTCGGTGAGCGCTCGCGCGCCGGCATCCCGCTGATGCGCGGTGCGATGTCGCCGGAGATGGGACGCGCCGAGGAAGTCGCGCGGAAGATCAAGGTCGAGCTCGAGAAGCGCAATCTTCACAACGAGCCGGTCGGCGTGGACGTCGTCGAGCCGCCGATCCTGTTTGCACTGCAGAAGGAAGGTCTGAACATCGTCGATGGCCAGCAATTGATGTCTGACGCCCGCGAGATCAAGACGGTGGACGAGATCTCGCTGCTCACGCATTCGGCGGCCATGGTCGACGCCGCCTACTACGAGCTCTATCGCGCGATGAAGCCCGGGATGCGCGAGAACGACGCCGTGGCGCTCGTCGCCAAGGTGCTCTATGAGGCCGGCTCCGAGTACGTCGAGGGTGTGAACGCGATCTCGGCGGAGCGCGCCAGCCCGCATCCGCACGTCTTCTCGGATCGCATGATGCGCCCAGGCGACCCGGTGTTCTACGACATCCTCCATTCCTACATGGGGTATCGCACCTGCTATTACCGCTGCTTCGCGATCAGCTCGGCGTCGCACCAGCTCGTCGATGCCTACAAGCGATGCCGGGATTACCTTGACGCGTCGATCGAGTTGATCCGTCCCGGCCGTTCTACTGCGGAAGTCGCCTCGGTGTGGCCGAAGGCGACGGAGTTCGGCTTCCCTGACGAGGAGGCCGCGTTCGCGCTGCAGATGGGGCATGGCATCGGTCTGGCCATCTGGGAGAAGCCGATGATCAGCCGGCTCGTTTCGCTCGATCATCCGCACCAGATCAAGCCGGGCATGGTGTTCGCGCTCGAAACGTTCTGGCCGACCAAGGACGGCACCAGCGCCGCGCGCATTGAAGAAGAGATCGTCGTCACGGCAACGGGACACGAAGTGATCACGCGGTTCCCTGCGGAGCAGCTGCTGGTTGCCGGTGCGCCGTTTGTCACCGTTGGCGGGACGCTGCCCACCGTCCGAGAGACCGAGGCACCACCCAATCCGGAAGTCGCGAAGATGGTTGCTGCGGCCGCGAAAGCGGAAGCGCCCAAGCGCGAGAAAGAAAAAGTCGGAGCGACGACCTAATGGCCATTAGCGTGGTGATGCCTGCGCTGGAGATGGCGCAGGAAACCGGCAAGCTCGTGTCGTGGAAGAAGAAGGCCGGCGAGCAGGTGAAGAAGGGCGAGATGCTGCTCGAGGTCGAGACCGACAAGGCCGTGGTCGAGATCGAAGCGCAGGGTGACGGGATTCTTGGCGGCGTCACGGCGAAAGAAGGCGATGTGGTCCCCGTGGGCCAGACCATCGCGTGGCTGCTGAAACCCGGCGAGCAGCCGCCGGCCAACGTCGCTTCGGCGCAGACCGGCCGCAAGATGGATTCGGCGCCCGCAGCAGCCGCGGCGGTGGCCGCTCCCGCCGCACTTGAGCCTGTTTCTGCGGCCGGCGCAAAGATTTCGCCGAAGGCGCGTCGTCTTGCGCGCGAGCACGGTGTGGACATCGCCAGGCTCCGAGGGTCGGGGCCGGGTGGTGAAATCCTTGCTGAAGACATCATGAAGGCGTCCGCCTCCGCCGCGCCCGCTGGGCCTCCCGCGACTTCGGCGAGACCGACGTCGTCGCCTTCGGCGGCTCCGTCGGGCCCTGTCGCGGCTTCGTCGGGGCCACCCGAAGCCGTGAGCTCCATCGGTCGCATCATGGCCGAGCGGACCACCCAGAGCTGGACGACGGTGCCGCACTTCTTCGTCACGCGCGAAGTGGATGCGACGGCGCTCAATGCCACGCGTGAGCGGTGGATTCCGATCGTCGAAAAGTCACACGGCGTGAAGGTCACGCACACCGATTTCATCGTCGCCGCGGTCGCCCGTGCGCTGCATATTCATCCGCGCCTCAACGGCAGCTGGGCCAACGACAAGATCGCGTTGAACAGTCACGTGAATGTCGCGCTCGCGATGGCGGTCGAGAACGCAGTCGTCACGGCGGTGATCAAGGACACAGATCGCATCGGTCTCGGCGACATTGCGAAGCAGCGGAAGGAACTGGCTGAGCGCGCGCGCGCCAATCGCCTGCAGCCGGCCGACATCACCGGTGCGACGTTCACGATCAGCAATCTCGGGATGTTCAACGTGGACGCGTTCACCGCAATCATCGTGCCGCCGCAGGCCGGAATTCTCGCCGTCGGAGCGATTGCCGATCGCGTAGTAGCCAGGGACGGTCTGATCGGCGTGCGTCCCACTGTCAATCTGACGTTGTCGTCCGACCATCGCGTCGTCGATGGCGCACGTGCCGCGGCGTTCCTGAATGATGTCGTTCTCTCGTTGAACGAAGTCAACAAGTGGGCTCGCTAGCCGGTTAGTGGTCGGTGGTTAGTGGTTAGTAGGGCCCGTCCTTTTGGACGGGCCAGAGGTTCCGTCATGGCAACAACATCTGCAGTTCCCACCGGCGTCTCCCTCAAAGATTCGAAGCTGTTCCAGCAGTCCAACTACATCGATGGCACATGGGTGAACGCCAAGTCCGGCGCCACCATCAACGTGGATAACCCGGCGACCGGCGAGATCGTCGGCACCGTGCCGAAGTGCGGCGCTGCTGAAACGCGGACCGCCATCGAGGCCGCGGACAAGGCGTTGCCGGCCTGGCGTAAGAAGACCGCGAAGGAACGCGCCGCGATCGTTCGCCGCTGGTACGAGCTCATGCTCGACAACCAGGAGGACCTGGCGCGCCTGATGACGATCGAGCAGGGCAAGCCGCTCACCGAGTCACAGGGCGAAGTGCTGTATGCGGCGTCGTTTCTCGAGTGGTTCGCTGAGGAGGCCAAGCGCGTCTACGGCGACACCATTCCCGGCCACCAGGCCGACAAGCGCATCGTTGTCATCAAGCAGCCGATTGGCGTCGTCGCCTGCATCACGCCGTGGAACTTCCCGCTGGCGATGATCACGCGCAAGGCTGGTCCGGCGCTTGCCTCCGGCTGCACCGTCGTCCTGAAGCCCGCGTCGCAGACGCCGTTCTCGGCGCTCGCACTCGCCGAGCTCGCCGAACGCGCCGGGGCACCGAAGGGCGTGCTCAATGTGATCACGGGATCGGCGTCGGAGATCGGGGCCGAGATGACCTCGAATCCGATCGTGAAGAAGGTTTCCTTCACTGGTTCGACCGAGGTCGGCAAGCTCCTGATGGAACAATGCTCGCGCACGGTCAAGAAGGTCTCGCTCGAGCTCGGCGGCAATGCGCCGTTCATCGTCTTCGACGATGCCGATATCGATGCGGCGGTCGAGGGGGCGATGGCCTCGAAGTATCGGAACACCGGACAGACCTGCGTGTGCGTCAACCGCATCTACGTGCAGGACAGCGTCTACGACGCGTTCGCGCAGAAGCTCTCCGCGGCGGTGAGCAGGTTGTCGCCGATGAATGGGCTCGAGCCGGGCGCGACGCAGGGACCGCTCATCGACGATAAGGCCGTACTCAAGGTCGAAGAGCACATCCAGGATGCGACGACGAAGGGCGCGAAGGTCGTCGTCGGCGGTCAGCGTCACGAGCGCGGCGGCCGGTTCTTCCAGCCGACCGTGCTGGTCGATGTCACCTCGTCAATGATGGTCGCGCGCGAAGAGACGTTCGGCCCGGTGGCGCCGCTGTTCCGGTTCAAGACCGAGGAAGAAGCCATCGCGATGGCCAACGATACCGAGTTCGGTTTGGCCGCGTACTTCTACGGCCGCGACATCGGCCGCGTGTGGCGTGTGGCAGAGGCGCTCGAATCGGGCATGGTCGGTGTCAACACCGGTTTGATCTCCACCGAGGTCGCGCCGTTCGGTGGCGTAAAGGAATCGGGACTTGGCCGCGAAGGCTCGAAGTACGGCATCGACGAGTACCTCGAGATCAAGTATCTCTGCCTGGGCGGGATCTCGTAAGGTCAAAGGGCAAAAGTCAACGGTGCCCTTTGACCTGACGTATCAATCAGGCCTTGGCCACGGTCGTCTGATTTCGGCTCAGCGCCAGCCACACCGCGATGCCGACCGCCGGCAGCAGCGCGATGACCCAGAAGATCTCCGCCCAACGGCCACCGCTGATCAAATTGGCCCCCGGAAGAATTTTGACTCCGGCGATCGTGACGCCCGCGCCGATCGCGTTCAGCAGGATGAAGTTCACGAGCGACCACGAGCCCGACGCGATGCCCGACATCAGCGCCGATTGTTCTCGCGGAAACGCGTAGGAGCCGACCTTCAGCGCCACCATCTGGAATCCTCCGCCGATGAACGTCGACAGCGAGATCAACGCGATCGCCAGCGGCACCGACGTCGTCATCGTCGTCAGGCCCAGCGTAAGTGAAACCACCGTGAGCAGCGCGAACATGCCGATCGGCCGCGGGTTGTTCGCCGCGAATGTGTCCGCCGCCCATCCCCAGAAGAAATAGCCGATGCCCCACGTGAGAGGCGGAATCCAGACGACGTTGTTCACGTCGGCCTGGGTGAGATGCAGCCGCTGCACCAGGTAGATCGCCAAGATCGTGAGCACCGGGCCCGGTGAGATCGCGGGGAGCGCATAACTGAACATCAGCGCCCAAACCCGACGTTCACGAAGGTTCGGCCACGCCATCTTCGACGTCATGTGCGCGCTCTTCGGGAGGAACGGCGGACGTGCGATCGCGGCCCAGATGAGCAGCCACGCCGCGCCGAGCACGCCGGTCGCGATGAACGCGGTCTTCCAGCCATACGTGATCGCCAGCGGTCCAAGCAGCAGCGGCATCATGACCGCGCCGATCGTGCCGCCACTGAACGACAACGCGATCCCGCGCGCGCGCAGGCTCGGTGGCAGTGTTTCGACTGCCGTGCGCAATCCCCCGGGGAAGGTGCCGCCCTCTCCGATCCCGAGCACGGCACGGGCGAGCGCGAATCCCGCGAAGCTCGCCATCAACGCGTGCGACATGCTCGCAGCGGTCCACACCCCGACGGCGAGCAGCATACCGACGCGCAGGCCCACGCGGTCGAGCACCGACCCCCATACCGGATTGCCGAGTGTGTAAGTCAGGAAGAAGAAAGACGTGGCGGTTGTGAAATCCTGCGCCGTGAGTCCGGTGTCCTTGATGATCGTTGGCGACAGGATGTTCAGCACCTGCCGATCCACGAAGGAGAGCCAGGAGCAGAGCGCCATGCCCACGCAGGGCACCCACATCTGCCAGGTCGTAGTGGCCGTCGCCGAAGCGGTAGAGGTGCGAACCGTGGCTTGAGTCATGCCTGTCTCCGTTAGTCGTCGAGAGCCTGGCCGCTGCGATTGGGAAGCGTGAACACCAGCGCCGCGGCGAGCAGGAAGAATGCCGACGTGACGCTGAGCGCGAGCCCGATGCCGATTCCGGGCAATGTCGCGATCAATCCGATCGTGTACGGGGCGATCGCGCCGGCCATCCGTCCGATGTTGTAGCTCGTGCCTTGTCCCGTCGCGCGCACGCTGGCCGGATACAACTCGGCGACGAAGCCGCCGAACATGCTGAAGTAGCCGTAGCCGAAGTAGCCAATCAGCGGCCCGAGCGCGAGCAGGATAAGCGGACTGCGCGCCATCTGACCGTAGATCGGCACCAGAATCGCGGCCGCGATCATATACAGGACGAACGCCTGGCGTCGCCCCATCCAGTCGGCAATGAAGCCGAACGTCAGATAGCCGGCGTACGCGCCAAGTTGCACCGGGATGATCCAGGGCAGCGATCCGACGACGCCCATGCCAGCGCCGCCTTGCGCGACGGGCCTGGCCAGGAACGCCGGCAGCCAGAAGAAGAGTCCCCAGTTGGCGAACTGCACGGCCGAGCCGAGCGCGATGATCAGCAGCGTACGTGCGAGCAGGGTAGGGCCGAAGACGATCGCGAACGGACTACGTCCGTCCGCGGCCTTCGGCTTCTTCGTCCACGTCTCTGGTTCGTGCACGTAACGGCGGATCCACAGCGTGAACAATGCCGGCGCCACGCCGACGACGAAGAGCCAGCGCCACGCGTCGGGGCCGAGCGACGGTGCGCCGAGAATCAGCGCCGCAGAGATCGAGGCCATCATGTAGCCGAGCGCCCAGCCGGACTGCATGATGCTGATCGCCTTGTTGCGCAGGTGGGCCGGCCACGTCTCGCTGACGAGGACGGCGCCCGAAGCCCATTCACCGCCCATGCCGATGCCGAGGATCGAGCGCCAGATGAGCAGCTGCATGACTGTTTGCGAGGTGGCCGCGCCGAGCGAGGCGAGCGAGAAGATGAGGATCGTGCCCATCAGCGCTCGCGTTCGTCCGAACCGGTCGGCGACGTAGCCGAAGATCGCGCCGCCGACGCCGGACATGACCAGCGTCGCCGTGCCGAGCATGCCCGCCGTGTCGTCGCCAAATCCGAAATACGCTCGGAGCTGTCCGACGGCCATGGTGTAGAGCATGAAGTCCATGGCGTCGAGCATCCAGCCGAACTTCGCGGCCAGCAGTACTCGCCACTGCTCGCGCGTGACGGTGCGGTACCACGGAACGGCTGCGCCGGTTGCGGTCGCCGTCATCGGCGATGAGCTCATGGCGGACCCATACTACAATCAGTGGTTTGAAAACCATCAAAGGGGCTCGCCTGGCATTCCCGCTGAGCCCCGTGCTGGTTTCACGACCGACCGCATCGCGGTCCAGGCAAGGAGACGCGTCGATGTCCGTAGAGGTAGGCGCCAAGGCGCCCGATTTCACGCTGCCCAATCAGGATCGCGAACCGGTGACGTTGAGCGACCAACTCAAGTCCGGTCCGGTCGTCCTGGCGTTCTTCCCGGCGGCTTTCAGCGGCACGTGCCAGAAGGAGATGTGCAGGTTCCGCGATTCCGCCAGCTCGTTGACCAACGTGAAGGCGAAGGTGCTTGGTGTCAGCGTGGACACGTTCTTCGCGCTGAAGGCGTGGGGCGACGAGAACAAGTTGAACTTCCCGCTGCTCAGCGACTTCAATAAAGAGGTGATCGCCAAGTACGGCGTGGTCAATCCCGACATGATCGGGCTCAAGAACATCGCCAAGCGATCGGTGTTCGTGATCGACAAGGGCGGCGTCGTGCGTCATCGCGAAGTGCTGGAAGACGCACGCAACGAGCCGAACTACGACAAGATCAATCAAACGCTCGCAAGTCTCTGACCTTTGAAGGGGCGACGCCTCCGTCACCCCTTCACACCTCCCGTTGGTCGCTGGCCCAAAGGCCACAGACCGTAGTACGGTTACGCCTCCCCGATGCCCGAGACTGCCGTCGCTACCGCGGAGCGTACGCTTCCGCACAATCTCGAAGCCGAACGATCAGTCCTCGGCGCGATTCTGGTACACAACGACGCGTTCAATCTCGCCGCGCAGGTCATCGACAGCAACGATTTCTATCGCGACGCCCACCGCCGCATCTTCGACAAGATGGTGGCGCTCAATGAGCGCCACGATGCGATCGACTTCATCACGCTCAAAGAGGAGCTCGGTAAGTCCGGGCAGCTCGAAGACGTCGGCGGCCCGGCCTACATCGCCTCGCTGGCCGACGGCGTCCCGCGCGCCACCAACGTCGAGTACTACGCGAAGATCGTCAAGGAGAAGAGCACCCTCCGCAATCTGATCTACGCTGCCAACAAGATCCTGACCAACGCCTACGAGGCCGATCAGGAATCCGACATCGTGCTCGACGAAGCGGAGTCGGCGATCTTCGCCGTCGCCGACGATCGCCTGAAGGCCGGCTTCGTGCCGATGCGCGATCTGGTGAAGGAAAGCTTTCCCAAGATCGAGCAACTGTTCGAGCAGAAGCGGCTGATCACCGGTGTGCCGACCGGATTCGCCGACATCGATTCGATGACCCGCGGCCTGCAGGGAGGCGACCTGATCATCGTCGCCGCCCGGCCGTCGATGGGGAAGACGAGCCTTGTGCTCAACATCGCCCAATACGTCGCCACGCAGCCCGACCACGCGGTCGGTTTCTTCAGCCTGGAAATGTCGAAGGAGTCGCTGTTCCTGCGCCTGCTCACCGCGGAAGCGCAGGTGGACGGCCATCGTCTGCTGAGCGGCGCGATCGGCGGCAAGGACTACGGCCGCATTTCGCATGCGCTCGAAACGCTCAGCGCGATGAAGCTGTTCATCGACGATAGCGCCGGAATCGGTGTGCTCGAGATGCGCGCCAAGTCGCGGCGGTTGCAGGCCGAGCATGGACTGAGCCTGCTCATCGTGGACTACATCCAGTTGATGAGCGGACGTGGTCGGTTCGAGAACCGCACGCTGGAACTGGCGTCGATCTCGCGATCGCTCAAAGGCCTGGCCAAAGAACTCAACGTCCCGATCGTCGTCCTGTCGCAGTTGAGCCGCGCGCCAGAAGCGCGATCCGACCATCGCCCGCAGCTCTCCGACCTGCGCGAATCGGGCGCTCTCGAGCAAGACGCCGACGTCGTCGTGTTGATCTACCGCGACGACGTCTACAACAAGGATCCGAACAGTCCCGACGCGGGCACAGCGGAGTTGATCCTCGCCAAGCAGCGCAACGGGCCGACCGGTATCGTGCGTCTCGCGTTCCTCAGAGAGCAGACCAGATTCGCAAATCTGGCTCAGGGCGCGTAAAGCATTTGTGATTGGTGATTAGTGCTTGGTGATTGGTCGACGATTATCGATTGTGGGTTGCTGATTGAGAGCCAGCCCCGATTTGTGAATCACCAATCGCGAATCAACATTCCCGACCATTCAACAATCAAAGATCATTGAATCATCAATGATCAGAAGCACCGTTGCGCACGTTGACCTCGCGGCACTGCAGGCGAACTTCCGCGCCATTCAGGCATTTATTTCCCGTGGCGCCGGGTCTTCAGACCCGGCGATCG
>DAINQP010000086.1:0-21903 GCA_036742665.1 Vicinamibacterales bacterium
GTGCCCATGATCGACGTCCAGAGCGCGAAGCGTGCGATTACGCATTCGGGTGATGTCATCCGCTCGCTGCCCACGGCACGTAGTTACAACGCGTTGCTGACCCTCGTGCCCGGCGTCGTCACGACCGGAAACGATCTCGTCACCGGCCCGGCGGCGACCGCCTTTCCGTTCCACGGCGGCCGTCAGAATGAAGGTCGGCTCCAGTTGGACGGATTGACCATCGGAAGTCCGCCGAGCGGCAATTCGGCCACCATCTACGACGTGGACGTTAGCCAGGCCCAGGAAGTGACTTTCACGATGTCGGGCGGACTCGGCGAGTCGGAAACCGGCGGGCTGGTGGTGAACATCGTGCCGAGAGCCGGCGGCAATACGATGCGGGGATCGCTCTTCGCCGGGGGAACCGGCGAGCGGTTTCAATCCGACGTCAGTCGGACCCTGATCGAACAGGGTGTCATCGCCGGTGCTCCGTACACGAAGCTCTATGACTTCTCAGGCACACTCGGCGGGGCGATCGTAACCGACCGCCTGTGGTACGTCCTTAGCGCGCACACGGGCGGCAATACCAGGAAGAGCACCACTGTCTATTACAACCGCCACGCCGGTGATGCACGCCAATGGCTGTATGCGGCAGACATCACGCGTCCTGCGTATTCCGACAGGACGTTCGAAGGCATCAGCGGACGGCTCACGTGGCAACTGACGCCGCGCAACAAAGTCAGCGGCCTGTGGGATGCGCAGGCGCTCTGCCGGGCGTGTACGGGCGCCACACCCGGCGTGTCAGAGCCTCCGCAGGTGTCACCGGAGGCCGTTGGCGTACTCGGTCGTCGTTTGGATGTCAGCCAGGTTGCGTGGTCATCGCCACCGACTGATCGGCTGCTTCTCGAGGCGGGGTACGGTGGCATCTTTTTCGGCGTTGGCAATTTGGAGCGCGAACCCAATCCGACACGCGACCTCGTTCGGGTCGTCGAACAATGCGCAAACGGCTGCGCCGCGAACGGCAACATTCCGGGATTGGTTTATCGATCGCAGGACTTCAGCGATGCCTACGCCGGCTCGTACGTGTGGAAGGTTTCGATGTCGTATGTGACCGGCACGCATACGATGAAGGCGGGCTATCAACATGCGCTGATGACCGACGACCGCACGTGGATGACGAACAATCAGTCGCTCACGTATCGAGTGAACAACGGTGTACCGAACCAGCTCACGCAGTCGATATCACCGTGGGTCAACGACGCGCGCGCCGGGTGGGATGCGGTGTTCGTGCAGGAACAATGGACCCGTGGCCGGCTCACGTTGCAGGGCGCGGTACGCGTCGATCGCGCTGGAAGCTGGTTTCCGACACAACGCGAAGGCCCCTCGCGATTTCTCCCAACGTCGATCACGGTGCCGAAGACGCGCGGCATCGATGGTTACACTGACCTCTCCCCACGATTCGGGATTGCCTACGATCTGACGGGACGCGGCACGACAGCCCTCAAGATGAGTCTTGGCAAGTATCTCGAGGGCGTCGGTGTATCAGGCATCTACGCCAGCACCAATCCCACGGCGCGAATGCCTCAAACAACCCCCGTGTTTGGTCCAGCGGGCGTGACACGCGCATGGACCGACACCAACGGCAATTTCGTGCCGGATTGCAATCTGCTAAGCCCGGATGCTCAGGATCTTCGAGGCAGTGGTGGCGATCTCTGCGGTGTGCTGTCGAACGTGCGCTTCGGGACGGACGTCCTCACCAATGCCTTCGATCCGAGCGTCCTCTCGGGATGGGGCGTTCGTCCGTCAGACCGGAATCTCGCTGTGTCGGTTCAGCAGCAAATCGGACGGCGATCGTCGGTCGACGTCACCTACAGCCGTCGCTCGTTCAGCGGCTTCACTGTCGCTGACAACTTGTCGGTGGACTCGCCCGATCTCACCCAATTCAGCATCGTCGCTCCGGTGGACTCACGCCTGCCTGCGGGCGGCGGGTACGTCGTGGACGGCCTCTACGACGTGGTCCCTGCCAAGGCCGGGCACGTCAACAACCTCATCACCGATTCAGCGCGGTACGGAGACTGGTGGCAGTATTTCAACGCACTTGACGTCAGCGTCAACGCTCGGGTCGGTGAGCGCTTGACGTTTGTCGCAGGCACCAGCACTGGCCAGACCGTCGCTGACAACTGCGCCGTGCGCCGGCGGCTTCCCGAGCTTGCCACGACGACGACAGGCACTACGGCGTTCGGCGCCGGGCTGATGAATTCTGCCGTGACGCCGGTCAGTCCGTACTGTCACGTGGCATTCGGCGTGCTGACGCAGGCGCGGGGATTCTCCTCGTACACCGTTCCGAAACTCGATATCGAAATGTCGGCGACATTCCAGAGCAAGCCCGGTCCGATGCTGGCCGCCAACTATGCGGCGCCTAATAACGTGGTGGCGCCATCGCTGGGAAGAAATCTGTCTGGAAACGCCGAGAGCGTCACCGTGAATCTGGTCGCACCCGGGTCGATATACGGCGATCGCATCACCCAAGTTGATGTTCGGTTAGCGAAACTCTTCGGATCCGGCCGTTACCGAACGGCCGTCGGCATTGACATCTATAACCTGCTGAATTCGAGCGCGGTTTTGACTTATAACAACATCTTCGTGCCGAACGGCCCATGGCTGCAGCCGCTGACAGTCCTGACTCCGCGCCTGTGGAAGCTCACGGCCGTGCTCGACTGGTAGGGACCGGACATGCACTGGATGGTGGTCGCCATCATTACGGTCGCGGAGCTGATGCTCGCGAGCACCGCCCACGCGCAGCTTGACCACAAGCAGGTTCTCGTTCTGTATTCCACACGACGTGACGCGCAGTTTGCCGCCGTCGGCGAAAACGAGCTGCCACGGGTGCTGGATGCCGGCCTCGCACGAAACCTCGACTACTACTCCGAATTCATCGACATCACGAGGTTTCCTGACCGCGCATACAGGGAAGGGTTCCGTGACTTCCTGCAGGTGAAGTACCAAGGCGTGCGATTCGACCTCGTCATCGCGATGCAGAACGTCGCGGTCGAGTTCGTCAATGACTTCGGCCGTTCGCTGTTTGGCGACGTACCGGTCGTGTTCCTGACGAACACGGCGGGAATACGGCGCCCTTCCAACTCGACCGGAGTGCGTCACGAGCGCAACTATGCGGCGACACTGGAGCTCATTCGTCGGCTGCAGCCGGACATTCGAAACGTGTTCATCGTCACGGGCGCGGGTGCTGCTGATAAGGAGTACGAAAATGAGATCCGTCGGCAACTGCCGCCCATCGACTTACGATTGAATGTCACTCTTCTCTCAGGGCTGCCGACTAAACAGCTGGAAGATGGGCTCTCAAAGCTTCCGCCGCATTCTGCTGTCTATCATGTGCTGGTCACTGAGGATGGCGCGGGAAACAAATTTCATCCACTCGAATACGTCGATCGGGTTGCCGCGGCGGCCAACGCGCCAACCTACTGCTGGGTCGATTCCGCAATCGACCATGGGATCGTCGGCGGCAGCCTTTACAGTCAAAGCGATGCGATTTCGCGCGTCGGTCAACTTGCGTTGCGCGTGCTCGCCGGCGAAGCGCCCGACAGTATTCCGGTCGCTGCTCTGAATCTGAATCGGAACGAGTTGGACTGGCGACAACTTCGCCGCTGGAGCATCGACGAAGCACGCATTCCCAAGGGGACGCTGGTCAGATTTCGCGATCCTTCGATCTGGGACAAGTACCGAAGCTATATCCTCGGTGCACTTGCGATCCTGTTGACGCAGACAGCGCTCATCACCACCCTGCTGATTCAGCGAAAACGGCGACAGCGAACGGAAGCGGAATTGCGCGTCCACCAGCGGGAGCTGAGCAGGAGCTACGAGCGAAATCGCCAACTCGGGGCCCGGCTGTTGAGAGCACAGGAAACCGAGCGCTCGCGAATCGCCGGCGAGCTGCACGACGACATCTGTCAGCGGATGCTGCTTCTGACGATCGAGCTCGATCAGATGGGTCGCCGCGATCGCGACGACACCCCTGCCGCCGAGGCGCTCATCGTCGCGCAGGACATCTCCAAGAGCCTGCATGAACTCTCGCACCGGCTGCATCCGACCAGGCTGCGCATGATTGGACTCGTGTCGGCGCTGGATCAGCTGTGCGCCGAGTTGTCGCGCGCCGGCATCGTGATCGTGTTCACGCACGACGCCATCCCGTCGATGCTTCCATCCGACGTGATGCTGTGTCTGTTCCGAGTCGTTCAGGAAGCGCTCCAGAACGCGATCAAGTACAGCCAGGCGCGGGATGTGTCGGTGGACTTGCGGAATGGGCGCGACAAATTGACATTGACGATCATCGACAATGGCGTCGGCTTCGACGTCGACACGGCCTGGGGCAATGGCGTCGGCCTCGTCAGCATGATCGAACGACTCGACGCGATCGGCGGATCGCTCCAGATCGATTCCCGGCCCGGTGCGGGCACTCGCGTGACGGCGAGCGTCCCGGGCGACGTTCTGCACGACACCGATGAGAGTGCCGCGTACGTGTCCTCAGCGCCGGCGACGACCAGCAGCTCGTCTACGGTCGTCGGCACGCCGTGATACGGCTCACCGAATCGGCGGCGGTGTTGGTGCCGGCGCCGGCGCTGGCACGCTGCCGTGCAGCAGATTGACGTTCCCCGGCGTCTGATCGGCCAACGCGACGTTACTAACCTTAGTCCCCGCCGCGCCGATGACCACGATCGGCATGGACTGCACGACGGTCACTGTCCCAGACTCGATGATGACGCCAACTCGGTCGCGGCTGAGACTAAGGTTAGTAACGTCGCGTTGGCCGATCAGGACGAACGCCCGAGGGCTGACCACACGCTCGACAATGGCGTCGGCGACCCGCACGCGCAGGCCGGCGAACTGCCCAACGTGCTGGGCCAGCGTCTCGACGCTGACTCTGATGGCGGCGGCGTCATTCGGGTCGATCCGCAGGTCCTGGGCAATGAGCCGCGCGCCTATTGCTGCCATCCACATCATCATCACTACCGCTGTTGTCACACGAATCACGTCCCACCTGCCTTGCTGAGGCGGTGCTGTGCCATCGCCATCGAAGCTCGTCCGCCACGGCATGTCGTGGCGGATCGAGAGACACACTCGAGTCGCTCAGTGAAAACGAGTGTTCCCACATGACTGCCTTTCAGGAGAGCAGTACGTGTGCCGGAACTGTCGGATACCTGTGAGGCGCGGCGGCACCAGGAGAAGATCGCACCATGAACACCACACAAGACAGCAGCGAGCAGAGAGCGCTGTGGAACGGCGCGGCAGGACGCGCCTGGGTGGATGCGCAGCACGTGCTCGATGGCCTGTTCAGCCCATTCGAGACTCTGCTCGTCGAGGCCGCCCGAGCCGCATCGGCGCGCTCGGTGCTCGACGTCGGCTGCGGCACCGGCAGCACCACGATCGCCGTCGCACGAGCGCTCGACAGCACTGGCCGCTGCCTCGGCGTTGACGTCTCCGAGCCGATGATCACGCGCGCTCGCGCTCGCGCGGCGCAGGAGCGCGTACCGGCAGAGTTCGTTCTCGCCGACGCGCAGGTTCACACCTTCGAGCCGGCGAGCGTGGACATGATCATGTCGCGGTTCGGCGTGATGTTCTTCAGCGATCCGGTGCAGGCCTTTTCGAACCTGCGGCGTGCTGCACGCGAGGGCGCGCAGCTTCGGCTCATCGCCTGGCGGAGCGCCGCGGAGAATCCATTCATGACCACGGCCGAACGCGCGGCCGCACCACTGCTGCCCAATATGCCCCCACGCCGCTCGGATGGCCCCGGCCAATTTGCATTGGCGGACCGCGATGGGGTTCACGCCGTGCTGCACGAGAGCGGCTGGATCGGAATCGATATACGGCCGCTCGATGTTGCCTGCGCGCTTCCCGAGCAGGACTTGTTCCGTTACGTGACGCGGCTCGGTCCTGTCGGCCTGATTCTGCAGGATGCGGATGAGGACACTCGCGCACGAATCGGGGAATCCATACGCAGTGCCTATGACCCCTATATGCACGGCGATCAGGTGCGATTCACCGCCGCCTGCTGGATGATCAGCGCAACCTGTCAGGCAGGAGCCGCATGAACTCGCGCACTTGGTGGATCTGCGCGTTCTCCGAGATGAATTCGAACGCCGATGTCTCAATCGGGCGCGTCGCTCCGGTCAGCGTTGCACCCAGCGCTGCATGCAGTGTCGGCACTTGATCGATGAGGCTGATCAGTGCCGCCCATGCAGGCGTGTCGAGCGCGGTGAGCACGTCGAGGGCGGGACGCGCTTTCCATGGGACTCCGCTCCGCGAATGCCGGAGCAAGGTTCTGCGGAGTGCCTCGATGCCGGTTTCGATATCACTGTCAATGCACTGCAGCGACCGCAACACGCTGACCAGTGCGTCTGCCGCAAACATGCAGACATCCTCATGAAGCACGGTCCATCCGACCTGGAACACGGTGACCAGATCGTGATCAATCAGCAGCTCGTCGCGCGCGGCCATGCTCGCCACCCAGCGATCCGGCCAGTTCTCGAGTCCGAGATTGCACACGGCCATGACTGCTTCCGACGCTTCTTCGGCAGACACGACCCGTGACTGAATCGTCGCACCGGCAGCGATCGTGTTCGCCAGATACGCGAGTTCGGCCTGTCTGATCGTGTATGCATTGCTGTCGCGATCGCGCACGAACGCCAACTGGGCGCGTATCCGCGCAAGACGCGGTGTGGTTGGGCGCTGGGTCGCCCCGAGCAGCGCGCGCGTGGGACCCGGGATCACGCCGGCATCCTGCAGGAGTTCGACAATGGCGGTGATCGCTCCCGGCGACTGTTCACGTGCCGGCAGGTCATCCAGCGGCAGCGACGGCGACTCGACGTCTGTCGCGGTCGTCATCTGAGCCTCCACATTTCTGAAGTACGCGGCGGTGACCGGATCGCGAGGAGGCACAGAGGCCTGCCGCCGATCGAGCCGCCGCGATATCTGCAGAAAGGTGCGCGCCTGCGCCGGCGTGGCGTATCCCTGCGCGTCGCCGCGTACCTCACGATCGCGGGCGACATCGAACATGGCCTGTTCGTTCGCGGTCAGGAGATCGTCCAGCCCGTCGATCTCCGGACGAGAGCTGGACAGACGGCAGCAGCCACGCATCACGCGGTCGAATACGACGCCGTGCTCATCGGCCAACGCGTTCAAGACCGCCGTGATGGCATCCCACCACTCGACCCGTCTGGCCGTCACCACGTAGCCGCCGATCTCGGTACGAACGCCTTCCGCAAATTCCGCGCCGGGCGCGACGTCGCCATCGATCGTGATGAATGGCGCCACGGCCGCGTAATCGAACACGCGGACGTGTTGGACCAGCGCCGCCGCAAGGAGACTTCCGTCGATCGCGGCAAGCGTAGCCGCTGCGCTGGAGAGGCCCGCGTCCACCATGACCTCGAGCCAGGTGCCGAATCGATCGGCATCGAACTGCTCGTCGCGCCCTGGCGCGGCGGCACGCCACAGGTCGAGATCGAAGACGCGCGTCAGCTGGCCGGGCGTCGTCAATGCCAGCAACTCACCACAATCCTCGAGTCCGCAATGCTGTATCAGCCGGTGGAGTACCTCGGGCGGCAGTTCTGGGACGACCCGTGCGAGTTGCGGGGTGTTCAGAATGCGCTCGAGCAACCGGCCTGAGGAACGAGAACGCCGAATGTGTTTCGGCATGGACCGGCGATGATAGCGGCCTTGGCGCGCAACAAACAGTCTTGAACCACGAACGCGTCGGGCGGATACTATTAATGGGAAGGCGTTCTTCCTCCATCCGGTTTTTTCGAGTTCACTTCCCCTTCTCCGATCAATCGCACGTGTGAGCACGGACGACCTGTTCTCGGGACCTGCCGCCTACGAGCGGTTCATGGGCCGCTGGAGCCGCGAGCTCGCGAGACTGCTGGTGCGATTCGCCGACATTCGTGACGGCGACATGCTGCTCGACGTCGGCGCCGGCACGGGCTCGGTCGCTGCGGTGGTCACCTCGACGTCAACGGCGCGAAGCGTCGGGCTCGACCCGGCCGCTGCCTATGCCGCCTTCGCACAGTCCAGACACGATCACACCCGCACCCAGTTCATCGTCGGCGACGGGCAGCGAATGCCCTTTCGCAACCGCGCGTTCGATCGCACGCTGTCGCTGCTCTCCATCAACTTCGTTCCCGATCCGCAGAAGACCGCGACGGAAATGATGCGTGTCACACGACATGGCGGGATCGTCGCCGCCGCGGTATGGGACTACGGCGACGGGATGGAGATGCTGCGACGGTTCTGGGACACCGTCGTCGGCCTTCATCCGAAGGACGCAGAGAAGGACGAGCGTCACATGCGCCTGTGCCGCTCAGGCGAATTGGCGGCGCTCTGGCGCAATCACCATCTGCAGGACGTCACCGAAGACGCACTGACGATCACGACCGAGTTCGCATCATTCGACGATTACTGGAATCCGTTTCTGGAGAAGCAAGGGCCCGCGGGGCAGTACGTCGCGACGCTGCCGGAGTTGGATCGCGACGCACTGCGGCGAGCGCTGCGACATCGTCTGATTGGCGACGGTCCGGATCACGCCTTCGCGCTAACCGCCCGGGCATGGGCCGCGCGTGCTGTCATCGCGTGACACGAACAGACGCGAGCGTCTCGACGTCTGCCCAGACACGAAGCAGGTTCCGGCCCCAGAGCTTTGCGATGTCGTCCTCGCGATAGCCGCGCCGTACCAGTTCGATCGTGACATTCAGGGTGTCGGCGGCGCTGTCCCATCCCTCGATGCCGCCTCCGCCGTCGAAGTCAGAAGAGATGCCGACGTGATCGACGCCAATCAGTTTGACGGCGTAGTCGATGTGATCGACTAATTCCTTCACACCGGGCCGTCCCTCGATCGATAGCGGTTTCGCGGAAGGCGGTTCGACCGGGCAGGGTGCCACAGTTCCGGCCGCAACGGCGTTGCGGATCGGAACACGTCCGCTGCGCGCACCGGCTTTCAAATAACCAGCGTAGCCGACGATCTGTACGACGCCGCCGTTCTTCTTCAATGCCAGCAATTGCTCATCATCCAGATTGCGGTTGTGATCGACCAGCGCGCGCACGGCGGAATGTGACGCGATCACCGGCGCCTTCGAGATCGCAATCGCCTGCATCGACGCCGCCCGGGACAGATGAGAGAGATCCACCATCATGCCGAGTCGGTTCATCTCCGCAATCACGTCTCGCCCAAACATACTGATCCCGTCGTTCGGCGCGTCCTTCGTCGTCTCACCGGAGTGAGAGTCCGCAAGCTGGTTGTGTCCCGTGTGCGCGAGGCCGATATACCGTGCGCCACGCTGGTAGAAGTCGCGCACCCGCGATAGGTCGGTTCCGATCGGATACCCGTTCTCGATCCCGATCACGGCGACCTCGCGCCCGGCTTGTGCAATGCGGGACACATCGGCTGATGTCAGCGCCAGCTGGATCTCTTTCGGGGCAATCTGCTCCGTGATCCGATGAATCGCGTCAAACTTCGCCAGCGCCTGCCCATAGGCGTCCGCATAACCGGCCGGCGTGAGCGGCCCCTGCGGCACCTGGACGACGAAGAAGGCGACGTCGAGGTGACCCTCACGCATCTTCGGCAGGTTGGCCTGCGTCACAAGACGACGGGTGTAGTTGCAGGCGGCTGTAAAGTGGGCGGGCTCGAAATCGATGTGCGTATCGATGGTCAGCACCCGCTCGTGGATGGCGCGCGCTTTGGCCATGAGTGCTGCATCGGTCGAATCGTTCGTCTGGGCGGCGATGGTTGCGGTCACGGCCGCGACGCCGACAATCAGGATTCGCTTCGACATTCCCCCATTAGACCCCGTTGGCTTACCGCTGTGACATTCCGGCGGCTGAGTGCCGGCCACGACGCCAACGTCGTACAGTTGACCGTGGGGAGGTCGTCACATGCGTGTCGCTGCTGGATTCGGTGCCGTGGTGTTCGGAGTGTTCGTGGCTGTCGCGGTCGGCGTCCCCGCTCAGCGTGGCGCCTCGTCACCATCCACATCAGCCGCTGCCACCGACGTCAGCAGCCGGATTGTGGCCTCCGCTCAGAAACTGCTGGCCGCGCTGGACGACGCCGGGCGCGCGAAACTTCAGTTCCCGCTCAACGGTGAACAGAAGGCACGATGGTCGAACCTGCCGTCGGGGGTCTTCAAACGCGAAGGCGTGCGACTCGGTGACCTGACGACCGCGCAACGTACGGCGCTCATGACGCTACTCGAAACAGCCTTTAGCGCCTCGGGCTATCGCAAGGTCACTGAAATCATGCGCGGCGACGATATGCTCCTCGGCGGCGGGGGGCGGGGTGGGCCGCGTGGCGGTGGGCGTGGCCCGGCGTTCGGATCGGATGAGTACTACCTGGCGTTCGTCGGCGCGCCGTCCACAACCGAGCGGTGGATGCTGCAGTTCGGAGGGCATCATCTCGCGATCAACATGACGTTTGGCGGCTCGCGTGCGACGCTGGCTCCAACCCTTACCGGCGCGCAGCCCGCCACCTACACAGTCGAGGGCCGGACGATTCGGCCGCTGGGCCAGGAGAACGATCGCGCGTTCGCGTTGATCGCGAGCCTGAGCCCGGAGCAGCGGAAACAGGCGATTCTGCCCTATGCGGTCTCCGATCTCGTGCTCGGTCCTGGTCAGGATGGCCGCACGATTCAGCCCGAAGGTCTTCGCGTCTCTACGCTGTCGTCGTCGCAGCAGGCGACGGTGATGGAGATCGTCCGCGAATGGGCGGGTATCGCCAACGAGGCATTCGCAGCGCCGCGATTAGCCGACATTCGAGCCAACCTGCGGGAGACCTACTTCGCGTGGAGCGGACCAACAACGCCGGGCAGCGTCGCCTACTTCCGCATCCAGGGTCCGGCGCTCGTCATCGAATACGCACCGCAGCGCGACGTCGATCACATACACACGATCTACCGCGATCCGACCAATGACTACGGAGCGGCCTTTGCGCGCAAGTAACAGCATCCTCGGGGCGTTGTCGCTCGCGATCGCGTCCGCGGCTGTCGCCAGCGTGTCTGCACATCGTGTGGACGAGATCCTGCAGGCGGCGCGGATAGACTTGCGTGACGATGGCGTTGCGGTGGATCTCGCGTTGACGCCAGGCGCGGATGTCGCGGATTCGATCGTGGCCGCGATCGACCGTGACCGAAACGGATTGGTGACGTCAGACGAGCAGACCGACTACGCGGCGTCTATCGTCCGCGACGTGGTCGTCACGATCGACGGAGCACGGCTGGCACTCCGCCTGAACGACGCGTCGTTCCCAACGATCGCTGAACTTCGCAGCGGTGAGGGAACGATCCGTGTGCAGGTGGGAGCCAGTCGTTTACTGTTCGCCAACGGGCCGCATCAGCTGTTCTTCAGTAACGGTCACCATGCCGGACGCAGCGTATACCTTGCGAACGCGCTTGTGCCCGCGAGCACGCGTGTCTCGGTGAGCGGCCAGCGGCGCACGTTCGATCAACGAGAGCTGACCATCGACTATTCAATCGGAATGGCGCAGGCCGGTTTCACGCCAGGCGGGCTCCTGGGTCTGGTCGCCGGTGTGTTGATCGTGCGGTATACACGACGTCACAGGAACCGCGCGTGAGCGAATCCACTGTGGCCGCCGAAGCGTGCGAGGCAATCGCCTCCGCACATCAAGAGTTCGACGCGTATCCTGCGCGAGAGGTCGCGCTGGGAGAACTCACGGTCCTCCGCGCGCTGCCGGTCAGGGGCAAGCGTCTGATTGGGCCGTGGTGCTTCCTCGATCGTTTCGGGCCGGCGACGTTTGCGCAGGGTGGCGGCATGGACGTCGCACCACATCCCCATATTGGTTTGCAGACCGTCACGTGGCTGCTCGACGGCGAGATCGTGCACGACGATAGCCTCGAGCAGGAGGCGCTGCTTCGTCCCGGCGGCGTGAACATCATGACGTCGGGGCGTATGTGGTGGAACTTCGTCGCGCGCACGCCGGAGGAGATTCGCGGGGCGCGCAACGACTGGGAGGCGCATCGTACATTTGGCGACGTGCCTGCGTCTAAAGGCGCGCGCATGCCGGCGCCGGCGCTCGTGCGGCTCGCACCGCCGAATCCCGTTAGCTGAGACGCGCTGCGGACACCTAGACAGTCCTACCGCGCGAAACCAGCAGCCCAGGTAGCCGCCGGTCACGCAGGAGCAATCCACCCCAGATAAAGACGCCCAGATAGATCGGGAACAACACGTGTGTCAGCAGCGGACTGCCGACGCGCACGTGCGTGGCGATGGCGCCACCTAAGTACCCTGTCAATAGGACGGCACCCAGAATCGAGAATCGCGGGATGACGTAGGTCACCACGCAGAGCAAGAGGATAACGCCCAGCGTACGAATCACGCTTTCGGGATATCCGAGCAGCTCGGTACCGACGACAACTGGCGCGACCTTCAATAGCTTGCCCGTACTGTCGAACAGCAGGAACAATACCGCAATCGTGCTCAGTGCGATGCCGGCACGCACCTTCCATCGACTCGCTCGTTCGGGAACACGCAGTGGGTCAGTCATGTTCATGCTCCTTTCCCCGACATTGCGCTGCGACCGGCCGCGGGCGGATCGAACAGTTCGCGGATCTCGAGCTCCATGGCGTAGTCGGGACCAAGGACGTCGGCGTGGACCTGCAGGAATTGGCGCCCGAGTTCTATCGCTTCGGCTTTCGAGGTGACGTTGAAGATGGCGTAGCCGCCGACCAGTTCTTTGGATTCCGTGAATGGACCATCTGTCACGCTGATGCCACCCCGCGACAGTCGCATTCGCGCGCCCTTGGCGCTCGGGAGAAGCCCGCCCATCTCCATCAGCACCCCGGACTGACCCAGTTCCTGCGCCAGCTTCCCGATCGCGCCCATCAACTCCGGACTGGGCGGACTGCCTTCCGCGGCCTTCACCATCGATATGAATCGCACGTCAGCCTCCTCGAGGGCGGAATCCTTGCCGCCCTCAATCACACGACGAACGAGACCAACGCAGATCGACAGATGTTCAGCGCGCGGCGAACTCGTCCACCAGGACCATACTGATGTTCTTCGTGGACGCCTGACGTATGCGCTTGGCCTCCTGATACGCCGGATCGTTGTAGAGCCCGAGCGCGGCTTCTTTCGAGGGGAACCGGATGATGGCATTCATCGTGCGAGCAGTGCCTTCAACCAGCAGCGCTGAGGTATCCGAGGCCAGCACCTCCCCGCCATACTTGGGAAGCAGCGACATCACCACAGGCGGATACTTCTGGAACTCATTCGGGTCAACGATGTCGTAGGTGCCGATGTAGTAAGTGGCCATTTCTACTCCGGTGATTGGTGGGATTAATGGTTGTCGTTCAACGTTCATAGTTAACTACTAACCACTAACTACCAATGACTAACCAGCAACGTCTTGGCAAAAATTGCTCCTTGAACTCGACCACGCGTTAGCTCGACGCCGGCAGCACGGCACGCCGGGGTGTCCGTCACCGCTCATCATCGCCGCCGGCGATGGGTGGACGGTGGCCGATGTGATTTGTACGGCCGGGCCCGACGATCGGTCCTTCGAAGAACAGCATTCACGCTATGCCATCGCCGTCGTGCTGGCGGGCAGCTTTCAGTACCGGTCTCCCATCGGGCGCGCGTTGATGACACCGGGCTCGCTGATGCTTGGCAACAGCGGTCAGTGCTTCGAGTGTGGCCACGCCCATGGCGAAGGCGATCGATGCGTGTGCTTCTGGTACGGGCCCGAGTACTTCGAGCGACTCTCGGCTGACGCCGGTGTTCGCGGCCGGCCTCATTTCGCACTACCGCGCGTCCCGCCGGTGCGCAGCGTGTCTCCGCTGGTCACAGCCACTGCGCTCGGCGTCACCTCGCCCACCGACACAGCGTGGGACGAGTTCAGCGTCATTGTTGCGACGAGCACGCTGAGGGTATCGGGGGGCTTGCCGTCTGATTCGCGCGGGGCACCGCTGAATGGCGAAGCGCGCGTCACGCAAGTCGTGCGAACGGTCGATCGCCACCCGGCGGCGATGTGGACTCTGGCGCGGCTGGCACGCGCGGCTCGCCTCAGTCCCTATCATTTCCTGCGCACGTTCACTCACCTCACCGGCGCGACGCCACATCAGTACGTGCTGCGCGCGCGTCTCCGTGATGCGGCACTACGGTTGGTCCGCGAGTCGGGCACTGTCCTCGACATCGCGTTTGACTGCGGATTCGGTGACGTGTCGAACTTCACTCGTGCGTTCCGGACGGAGTTCGGTGTGAGCCCGAGCGATTTTCGCAGACAACGGAGATTGCGGAGGTAACGGCTCCACACGGAGAAATGGAGCAACGGAGGCTATTCTTCAAAAGAGTTCTCCGTTCGCTATCGTTGCCGCCAGCTGATACGTCCCCCGCGCGGGCGTCGTCGCGAACCCTTCAGCGACGAGGGCGCGGTTGCCGAGCCCCGCATCCGGGCGCGAGAGGCCAGTCACTCGCGCCAACTCGCCGGGGATCGTCATGCCCGCGCCGGCAAGAAAGCAGCGCGCAATCTCCCGCAGAGCGGTCTGACGATTTACGCGCTGCATCAAGGCGTCAGGAAACCTGCCGACGCCCAACGTCCAGATGTAGGTGAATTTCGGCACGTAGGCGACTTCGCTCGGGACGACTATCATCGCGGCCTGTAGTTCGTCGATCGCGCGTGTGAACGCCACGCGATCGGCGACGCGCGACTCGACGCGCAAGTCCGACGTGGCCATCTCCCATTCCCTGCGGAGGACCTTGAGGACGGCGCGGGCGTTCCGGCTCAATCGCTTCGTCTCTTCCGATCGACGCATGCCCCATATCGCATGGAAATGCGGCACCATGCGCGGCGCAACGAACATCGCCTTGCCGCGCGAGAGTTTGGCGTAATAGACCTTGCCCCGGCGGACGAGCTGGTCCTTCAAGTTCCAGGTCACGGAGGACTCCGGGTCCTTCTGCACATTGCGAGGCAGCACCGCATCACGACGGCCGCACACGGCGACGTACAACGACGGGCCAGGCCGCCGCGAATCAGTCATGCATGCCGCGAAGCCGACCCGCTCGACGAAGCGCTCAGCCTCGAGCACGGTGCATACGGTGCGGGTGCCCTCGCGGCACCAGCGCTCGTCGCGGTAGTCCTCGAATTCCGGGGAGATCTGCGGCCGGCGATGAGCCTGCCGTACGGACCCGCGTCGCATGGTTCTGCACGAATGTTATCGAAGACAGGCATCAAATCGCGCGGGGTCGGACCGCGCCTTGGCGATAGAATACGCTAATGTTTTTGCGATTGCGCGCGCGCCCGGCCCTTGCCGCGGCAGGGCTCGTCGCCGCACTGCTGCCAGCACCGGCGAGCGCAGCCGAACCGGCAGCGCCGCTCGTCGATGCGTCTGCGCGCGGCGACATCACGGCGGTGCGCGCGCTCATCGTGAAGAAGGTTGACGTCAACGCGCCACGCATCGACGGCATGACCGCGCTGCACGCCGCGGTGCATGCCGATCGGCTGGACATCGCGGACGCCCTGCTGCGTGCCGGCGCGAAAGCGGCTGCCGTCGATCGCTACGGTGTGACACCGCTCTATCTGGCGGCGGTCAACGGCAATGCCGACTTGATCCGTCGCTTGCTCGAGGCCGGCGTCGATCCGAATGCCGTCGACCCCGGCGGGGAGACCGCCTTGATGACGGCGGCGCGGACCGGTGCGCCGGCCGCACTGCGCGTCCTCCTCGAACGCGGCGCTCTCGTCGACGCTCGTGAACCTGAGTTCGGACAAACGGCGCTGATGATCGCGGTCCGGGAAAATCAGGATGCGGCCGTGCAGATCCTGCTCGAGGCCGGTGCGTCGCCAAATGCGCAAACACGGAAGGCGCCGACGCCCGCGTTCGTGCCGCCCTGCAAAGGTACTGGCTGCGGATCGGAAGGCGTCGGCATCAACCGCGGCGGCGTGCCGGATCGCGGCCGACGCGCTGAGGTCAAGGGCGGCATGACACCGCTGCTCTACGCATCGCGCGACGGCAATGTGTCCGCGGCCCGGCGGCTGATCGATGCGGGCGCAGACCTCGAGCTGGGCGACGGGAACAACATCCGGCCGCTGCTCATGTCGCTGCTCAACAACAATCTCGAGGTCGCGCGGCTATTGCTGTCGAAACGCGCCAACGTCAACGCCGACGACTTCTGGGGCCGGACACCATTGTGGGCGGCGGTCGAATACCGCAACCTCGACATGAACAACAACGATCAGGACAGCCCGACCGACAATGACGTCGATCGCGCGCCGATTCTGGTCATGATCAAGGAGCTCATCGCCGGGGGCGCGAACGTGAACGCGCGCACCCGTGAGCTGGCGCCAGTCCGGCGCTGGCTCTACTCACTGAATGAAGTCTCGTGGGTAGACTTCACCGGCCAGACGCCGTTCCTCCGCGCCGCCCTGTCGGCCGATACGGCGACGATGCGGCTGCTCGTCGAGCACGGCGCTGACCCCAACCTGCCGACGCTGGCGGGCACGACACCGCTGATGGCGGCTGCGGGCGTCAACTGGGTCGTGGCGCAGACCTATACCGAGTCCGTGCAGGCACGCCTCGACGCCGTGAAGCTGTGCGTCGAGCTCGGCGCCGATGTGAACGCCACCAACTCGATGGGACTGACCGCGCTCCTCGGCGCCGTGAATCGCGGATCGAACGACATCATCGAGTTTCTCGTACAGCGCGGCGCGCGCCTCGACATCAAAGACAAGGAAGGCCGCACGCCGCAGCGTTGGGCTGAAGGCGTGTTCCTCGCCGCGGTTGGCGCCGAGCGCAAGCCGGCGACAATCGCGCTGGTCGATCGATTGATTGCCGAGTCACAGAAGAAATGAAGGGGACGATCTTCGCCGCGGCCGCGCTCCTGGTCTTCGTTGGATTGACCAGGGTCGAGACACAGAATTCGACGTCCACCGGTCCCGCCTCACAACCCTCGGCGGGTGCCCAGAACACCATCGATCGGTACTGCGTGACCTGCCACAACCCGCGCTTGAAAACGGGTGGCCTCGTGCTCGACGGGGTGCCTCTGGCCACTGCCGCGAGCGACGCGCACACGTGGGAGAAGGTGATTCGCAAGGTCCGCACCGGCATGATGCCGCCGACCGGCGCGCCGCGTCCCGATCGCGCGACGCTGGACAGCCTCGCAGCCGCCGTCGAGACCACGCTCGACCGTGCCGCAGCCGCCGCACCCAACCCTGGCGCTCCCACACTCCATCGACTCAATCGGACTGAGTACGGCAACGCCGTACGTGATCTCCTCGATCTTCCCATTGACGCCGCAGCGCTGCTGCCAGGCGACGATTCCAGCGAGGGATTCGACAACCAGGCGAGCGTACTCAGCGTGTCGCCGTCGTTGATGCAGGCCTACGTCACCGCGGCGGCGAAGATCAGTCGCCTTGCCGTTGGCGATCCGACGATCAGCGCCGATATCACGACCTACGTCGCGCCGCGTGGATTGTCGCAGGCCGAGCACCGCGAAGGACTGCCGCTTGGCACGCGCGGCGGCCTGCTGGTGCAACACGTCTTTCCACTCGACGCTGAATATGAATTCAGAATCGGGCGCGCCGGCGGCGGGCTGTTCGGCCTCACTCCGGTCGGCACCGACGATTCGGTCGAGGTCTCGATCAACGGCGAGCGTGTCCGTGTGCTCGACCGCACTACACGCGGTCCGCTGCGGCTGAAGATTCCCGCGGGACCACAAACGATTGGGGTCGCGGTCGTCCGCAAGTCAAACGCGCGCGGGGTGGACGATCTGTTCTCCGAACACGCGGCAAGTGCCGGCGTGACGAACCTGGTGATCAACGGGCCGCTGAATCCAACTGGCCCCGGGGACACGCCGAGCCGCCGCAAGATCTTCATCTGTACTCCCGGCCCCGGCGTACCTGAAGAGCCATGCGCGCGCAGCATTCTCGCCAGGCTCGCGACGCGTGCGCTCCGTCGACCGGTGAACGAAAAAGACGCGACAATCTCGATGCTGATGGAGTTCTTCGAGTCGGGCCGCACGCTGCGCGGCTTCGAGACCGGCGTCCAGTACGCGCTGGCGCGCCTGCTCGTCGACCCACAGTTCATCTACCGGTTCGAACGCACGCCTACGATGGTGCGCGCCGGTGCCGTCTACCGCCTCAGCGATCTCGAGCTCGCCTCTCGGCTGTCGTTCTTCCTGTGGAGCAGCATCCCCGATGACGAACTGATTCGCGTGGCCGCGTCCGGCCGGCTGGACAATCCCGCCGTCATCGAGCAGCAGACGCGCCGCATGCTCGCCGACGACCGGTCACGCGCGTTGGTGAACAATCTCGCCGGTCAGTGGCTGATGCTTCGTCAGCTCGACGACATTGCACCCGTCACCAGGGAGTTCGACGGCAACCTTCGCTACGCCTTCCGTCGGGAAACCGAACTGCTGTTCGAGACGATCGTTCGAGAGGATCGCAGCATCCTCGACCTCATCGACGCCGACTACACGTTTGTTGACGAGCGTCTCGCCCGTCACTATGGCATCCCGAACGTTCGCGGCAGTCGTTTCCGGCGTGTCGCATTAGACGAGGGGGCGCGGCGCGGATTGCTGGGACACGGCAGCCTGCTGACGGTGACGTCGGCTGGCAATCGCACGTCAGCGGTAAAGCGCGGCAAGTGGATCCTCGAGAATCTGCTCGGCGCACCGGTGCCGCAGCCACCGCCCGGCGTTGAAACCAATCTCGCCACCGCTCCGGGCGCGGCCCCGACATCTGTCCGCCAGCGGCTCGAGCAGCATCGCGCCAGCCCAACCTGCGCCGCGTGCCACGCGGTCATGGATCCCGTCGGCTTCTCGCTGGAGAACTTCGATCTCATCGGCGAGTATCGCGCTGAGGACGAGGGCGTTCCGGTGAACGCGACGGGAACACTCGCCGATGGCACGACGCTCGACGGCCCGGCCAGCCTGCGCAAAGCGCTGCTCGACCGGCGCGGCGCCGTTGCCTCGACCGCCGCCGAAAAGCTGCTAACCTACGCGTTGGGCCGGCGAGTCGACTACTTCGACATGCCCGCCGTGCGCGGCATCGTTCGCGACGCGGCTCGTCAGAATTACCGCTTCTCCTCGCTCATCACGGGGATCGTGAAGAGCGTCCCGTTTCAAATGAAGAAGGCGGAGTAATGTTCATCAGCAAGAAGCACCTCTCCCGGCGAACATTCCTTCGCGGCGCAGGCGTGACGCTGGCACTGCCGCTGCTCGATTCGATGGTACCCGCGGCCACCGCGCTGGCGCAGTCCGCAGCCACTCCGAAGACGCGCATGGGCTGCATCTACATCCCGCATGGCGCAACGATGGACAAGTGGACGCCGGCCCAAGTGGGGAAAGGTTTTCAGTTCTCCGAGATCCTGCAGCCGCTCGAGCCGTTCCGCGATCGCGTGAACGTGATCAGCGATCTCGCCCACGCGCCCGTCGCACCGTGGAGCGGCGAAGACACAGGCGGAGCTGAGAATCACGTGCGCGCGGCGGCGGTGTTCCTCAGCGGCGCGCATCCTGTGAAGAAGAACGAGGCCTTTGTCGGCGCGACCGTCGATCAGATCGCGGCGCAGCACGTTGGCCAGGACACGCCGTTGCCGTCGATCGAGATGGCGCTGGAGCCGCTCAACCTGTCATGCGGCGATGCCGGCTTCACCTGCGCGTATCGCAACACGCTGTCGTGGAAGTCGGCGACGTTGCCGATGCCGATGGAGAACAACCCGCAGATCGTCTTCGAGCGGCTGTTCGGCGACGGCAGCACCGACGCGCAGCGCCAGGAGCGGCGCAACCAGGCGCGCAGCCTGCTCGACTCGATTCGCGATCAGGTGCCGACGCTGGAAAAAGATCTGCCGGCCAGCGATCGCCGCCGGCTTCGTGAGTACCTCGACGAAGTGCGCGAGATCGAACGGCGCGTGAAGCAGGTCGATGCCACGCTCTCGCGCAATCTGGATCTACCCGATGCGCCAGTCGGCATCCCGGCAGACTTCGAGTCGCATCTCAAGTTGATGTTCGACCTGCAGGTGCTGGCTTACAAGTCCGAGATCACCCGCATCTCGACGCTGATGCTCGCCCGCGAGAACAGCAACGCGGTCTATACGGCGACCGGCGTCCGCGACGGCTTCCACAATGCCTCGCATCACTCGAACGAACGCAAGAACATGGACCAGTTCGCGGTGATCAACCGGTATCACATCAAGATGCTGGGCTATTTCCTCGAACGGCTGCAGGCGACGCCCGATGGCGATGGCAACCTGCTCGATCACGCGATGATTCTCTACGGCAGCAGCTTGAGCGACGGCAACGAGCACAATTTCGACCCGCTGCCCGTCGTACTCGCCGGCGGCGCGTCAGGACAGCTCACCGGCAACCGTCACCTGCGCCACACGCCGCATACGCCGATGTCGAACCTGCTGCTCGCGATGCTGCACAAGATGGGCGCCAAGGTGGACACCATCGGCGACAGCTCTGCGCCGCTCGAGGTCTAGCCGTCCTCAGTCCTTATCGGCGTCCACGAGTTCGGCATCCACGACACCTGGCGACGTGGACGAACCCTGTTGCTGCGACGAGGTTCCGCCGGTAGCCTGTCGCGACGCGGCCTTGCCCAGCGTGCCTGCAGCGTGCGTCAATCCATCACGGGCCCGCGTCAAACGGTCCTGGTGGTCGCCCCTCAGCGCCTCGCGTGCCTCTTCGAGCTGCAGCTGAACGGTACGTCGTTCCTCGTCCGTCAACTGCGCCCCGCGCTCAGTGAGTTCGCGTTCGGTCTGATAGGCGAGCGAGTCAACCTGATTGCGCAGATCGATCTCTTCGCGACGCCGCGCATCGTCGGCCGCGTGCGACTCGGCTTCTTTCACCATGCGATCCACTTCCTGTTTCGACAGGCCAGAGGACGCGGTGATGACGATCTGCTGCTGCTTGTTGGTCGCCCGATCTTTCGCGGACACCGTCAGGATGCCGTTGGCGTCGATGTCGAACGCCACTTCGATCTGCGGCACACCACGCGGAGCCGGCGCGATGCCGGTTAAATGGAACCGGCCGAGAGTCCGGTTGTCGCGTGCCAGTGGACGCTCACCCTGCACGACGTGGATTTCGACTGAGTCTTGATTGTCGGCGGCGGTGCTGAAGATCTCACTCTTCAGGGCGGGAATGGTCGTGTTGCGCGTGACAAGCGGCGTGGCTGCTCCACCCAGCGTCTCGACGCCCACCGACAACGGCGTCACGTCGAGCAGGACGACGCCCTTGACGTCGCCGGTCAGGACTGCCGCCTGAATCGCCGCGCCCACCGCAACGACCTCGTCCGGGTTCACACCCTTGTGCGGTTCCTTGCCGAACAGCTGTGCGACCTGCTCCTGAACCTTTGGCATGCGTGTCTGACCACCGACCAGTACGACCTCGTCAATGTCATCCGCGCTTACACCGGCGTCCGTCATCGCGTTCTGGCATGGACCGATCGTCCGTTCGATGAGGTCGGCAACGAGCGATTCGAGCTTGGCGCGTGTCAACGCCATGACGAGATGTTTGGGTCCAGTCGCGTCGGCGGTGATGAAGGGAAGATTGATATCGGTCTGCAGGGTCGAGCTCAGTTCGATCTTGGCCTTCTCTGCGGCCTCCCGCAGTCGCTGAACCGCCATTCGGTCGTTGCGAAGGTCGATACCGTTCTCGCGTTTGAACTCGTCGGCAATCCAGTCAACGATGCGCTGGTCGAAGTTATCGCCGCCAAGATGGGTATCGCCATTGGTGGCCTTCACCTCGAACACGCCATCGCCCAATTCAAGAATCGATATGTCGAACGTGCCGCCGCCGAGGTCATACACGGCGACCTGTTCGTCGCTTTTCTTGTCGAGGCCGTAGGCGAGCGACGCCGCGGTCGGCTCGTTGATGATGCGCAGCACGTCGAGGCCGGCGATCGAGCCCGCGTCTTTTGTCGCCTGG
>DAINQP010000087.1:0-21878 GCA_036742665.1 Vicinamibacterales bacterium
GACCTCGAGCGCACCGATCATCGTGCTGTCGGCGCGTGGCGCCGAAGCGGACAAGGTGGCGGCGCTCGATGCCGGTGCGGATGACTACGTGACCAAACCGTTTGGCGCCGAAGAACTCCTCGCTCGCATCCGCGCCGCATTGCGGCGATCCGACAGCGCATCCGGCACCGCCGGTCCAATCGTGCGCGGTGGACTGGTGATCGATCGCGAGCGCTTCCGAGTCCTCAGAGACGGCGACGAGGTGAGGCTCACGCCAAAGGAATTCGAGCTGCTGACCTACCTGGCCCAACACCCCGGCCGCGTGCTCACGCACCGCGCCATACTCAGGGCCATCTGGGGGCCGCACGCGACGGACCAACCGGAGCATCTGCGCGTGCTGGTCGGCTCGCTGCGGAAGAAGATCGAGCCGAATCCCTCGTCACCCAAGTACATCCTCACCGAGCCCTGGGTGGGGTATCGGTTCGCAGACCTGCCGTAGCTGTCAGCGTCGCACCGGCGGAGAGCCTGGCACACGCGCACGCAGCCTCGCCCTGCCGCCCGATGTGATACGGCACGCTCGTGACGACGATGTTGCGCCTGAAGAGGAGCGCGCCTTTGATGAGGAGCGCATGCTGATTGTGCATCAGGTGGTGCCACAGCCGATGCGGCACGAACTCGGGAAGGATCACAGTGACAACGCTGTCGGGATTCTTGCGCTGGACCTCTTCGATGTATTCGAGCAGCGGCTCCAGCAGCGATCGAAACGGCGACTCGAGTATGACGAGGTCGACCTGCTGCCCCCACTTCGGCCACATCTGCCGCACGGATTCGGTGGCCGTTGGATCGATTTCCACGTAGACGGCGCGAACATCGCTTGCGAGGGTCCGTGCGTATCGAAGCGCCTTGACGACGGCCCGTTGAATCCCGCCGATCGGTACGATCACGACGTGGCTGCCCTGCGTGTCGGGCTCCCAGCCATTCAACGACAGCTCCACCGCCACGCGATCGTAATGACGCTTGGTGATCGCGAAGATCGTCACCAGCACCGGAATCATCACGATTGTGAGCCATGCGCCCTCGGCGGCCTTCGTCGTGGCGACGATCACGAGCACGATTCCGGTGACGACGGCACCGAATCCGTTGATTGCGGCGCTGGTGCGCCAGCCCGGCGTGCGGAGCGTTCGCCAATGCAGCACCATACCGGCCTGCGAGATGGTGAAGGAGACGAAGACGCCGATCATGTACAGCGGGATCAACGTGTGCGTATCGCCGCCGAACACAACCAGCAGCACCGAGGCGAGCACGCTCAGGATCAGGATGCCGTTCGAGAACGCGAGCCGGTCTCCCTGGTTCATGAATTGGCGCGGCAGGAAGCGATCACGCGCCAGGATCGACGACAACCTCGGAAAGTCCGCGTATGCCGTATTCGCGGCCAATACCAGGATCGCCATCGTTGAGGCTTGCACGAGGTAGTAGGGCCAGCCGCGCCCACCAAACGTGGCACGAGCAATCTGCGACACGACGGTCTCAGAATCGCTTGGCACGACGCCATAGGCATGGGCGATCAGCGTGATGCCCACGAACATCGTGATCGATATGACGGCCATGGCCACGAGCGTCTGCGCGGCGTGTTTGCTTTCGGGGGCGCGGAATGCAGGCACACCGTTCGAGACGGCCTCGACCCCGGTGAGTGCGGTGCACCCGTTGGAGAACGCCGTTAGCAGCATGAACAGCGGGAGCATCGACGTACCTGGCGGCAGCGAATGCGCGCTGTCGGATACGGGGGACAGGGTGCCTGAGGCGTATCGCCATGCGCCGACCGCAATCATTACCGCGATGCTGAAGATGAACACGTAGGTCGGCCCCGCGAACAACCGGCCCGATTCGCGAATCCCTCGCAGGTTGCCCAGCATCAGGATCGCGACGAAGACAAGACCCACCACTACAGGATCGAGTCGCCACTGTGGCAGCGCAGAGGTCATCGCAGCCACTCCGGCGGCGATACTCACCGACACGGTCAAGACGTAGTCGATCAGCAGCGAAGCCGCCGCGACGAGCGCCGGCGTACGTCCTAGGTTCTCTTTCGCAACGATGTACGCGCCGCCGCCGTTCGGGTAGGCGTAGATGGTTTGTCGATACGAGAACACCACGATCGCGAGCATCGTGGCGATCACGGCGCCGATCGGCGTGACGAGGCTCATCGCTGCCGCACCACTGAGCATCAGCACGCGCAGGATCTCTTCAGTCGCATACGCCACTGACGACAACGGATCGGACGAGAGCACTGCAAGACCAGTGATACGCGAGAAGCGTTCGTGATGCGCGAGCCGCGAGGGAATGGGTGCGCCGACGATCACGCGCTTCACTTGCCCGAGAAAGGACTCTTCAGCCACACCGCCATCATCGAGGTGGCACGCGTAAGAAAGCGCTCAACAGTCCGTAAAGAATTCGTAAGCTGCGAAAGTCATAAAGAGTTCGTAAAGTGGCACGATGACCGACCTCTCGCACGCTAGCATGAGGCGATGGTCGAGAAGGCCGCGTCGCACCACCAGCGTGAGGGCCTCGAGCCGGCGCTCATTCCTGAGTGCGTGATGGTGAGCATGAGCTCGAATGCGGACGCCGAACGCGTCCTTCGCACGGGCGCGCGCATCGCCGGCCGCCTCGGGGCGCGCTGGTATGCGGTCTACGTCGAGACGCCGCGTGAAGCGCCTGGCCGAATCACACCCACCGATCGCGACGCGCTGCAGCGGAACATCTCACTCGCCGAGAGTCTTGGCGCGACGGTCGTTCGTGTGAAAGCCGACCGCCCAGCCGACGGCTTGATCGCCTTCGCCAAGCGCGAAGGGATCACGCATGTCATCTTTGGGCAGAGCGCGAGAACCCGTTTCGAGATCCTGTGGAAAGGATCCACACTGAACAGGTTTCTCGAGGAGGTTCGCGACGCAGCGGTGCAGGTCGTGCCGCTTGGCGAGAAGAGCGCCTGACCGCCCGGGTTCGCGAACCTCCGCGCATGTGGACCATTGCGCGGGGCCGCGTCCTGTCGCGGCACCCCACCAGTAGAGCCGGGTCTGCTCACGTGTGACCACGTCACTCTCTCTGTGATGGAGTCTTATCTCTCAGATGCGTTTGACATTGCGTGGCGACCCGCGCGTCACGGTTCGCACCAAGGGCGAGCCCGACCCGGACGGACGCTGCGTCGTCTACTGGATGCAGCGCGCACAACGAGCCGTGGACAACCCGGCGCTCGACGTCGCCGTACGGCTCGGCAACGAGCTGCGACTCCCGGTCGTGACGTTCTTCGGGCTGAATCCTTTCATCGAGCGCGCAAACAGCCGGCACTACCGCTTTCTCGTGGATGGTCTGGCCGATATCGCCGCCGGTTTGCGTCGGCGCCGTGTCGGTTTCGTCCTGCGGCGATATCCCGATCATCGGCTGTTACCGTTCGCCAACGACGTGCGCCCGGCAATTGTCGTCGGCGACGAGAACCCGCTGCGGCAGACGGAAGGCTGGCGCGAGAAGGTCGGTGACGATCTGCGCGTGCCGCTGTGGACCGTGGACGCAGACGTCGTCGTTCCCGTCAAGCTCCAGCACAAGGAGCACTATGCGGCACGGACGATCCGGCCGCGGCTGCTGGAGCATCTCGATGAGTTCTTTACTATATCGACGGATCCCGCAGCCACGATTCGCTGGCGCGCGCCTCGCAGGCTGATGTCGCTCGAGCCGTCGCTCGGGCTGCTCGATCGGCTGCCGATCGATACGTCAGTGGGCGCGATCACGACGATGCGCGGCGGCACCGGCGAAGCGCGGCAACACCTGCGCGCCTTCGTGCGCAAGCACCTCGATGGATACGACCGCGATCGGAATCATCCCGAGTTGCCGGGCACGAGCCAGCTGTCGCCGTATCTACACTTCGGCCACATCGGACCTCGGGAAGTGGGTGTCACTGTGCGGGACTCGGGGGCCGAACCGGGCGCTGTTGCCGCCTTTCTCGAGCAACTGATCGTGCGCAGGGAGCTGGCGGTGAATTTCGTGACGTTCAACGACAAATACGATCGGCTTGCCGGCTGCGAGCGCTGGGCGAGGCACACGCTCGCCATCCACAGCCGCGACCGGCGGCCCTATCTGTACGCGGAAGCCAGGCTCGATGCCGGTGAGACCCACGATCCATTGTGGAACGCGGCGCAACGGCAGATGGTGTCGGCGGGATGGATGCACGGCTATATGCGGATGTATTGGGCCAAGAAGATCCTCGAATGGACCGCGTCGGCCGACGAGGCGTTCGACATCGCCGTGCGATTGAACGATCGATACCTGCTCGATGGCCGCGACCCAAACGGCTACGCCAACATCGCGTGGGCGATCGGAGGAAAGCACGACCGGCCGTGGCCACCGCGACCGGTCTATGGCACCGTGCGCTCGATGTCGTACGCGAGCACGGTGCGCAAGTTCGACGTGGGACGCTACATCGCGAACGTTAATGAGATTTAATCTCTTCGGCCTGGGACTCCTCGTCAGGGTATGCTGACTGCCTTCATCACACTGGACCCCACTGCATTGCGCATTGTTATCGCCTCGTTCGTCTTATGTCTGTCTGCCATGGCCCACGCGCAGACACCCGCACCGCAAGGTCCGGGGCAAGTGGCCGTCGTCATCTCCGTCGAAGGTTTGCGAATTCCCGACGTTCAAGTGGAGCTTCGCGACCTCACGGCAAACGTGATCATCGCGCGGACGAGGGCGGACGCGATCGGACAGGTGACGTTCCCCGGTGTCGCCTCAGGACGTTATCTGGTAAGAGCATCGCGCGAAGGATTTGCCGACGCCGAGTCGCCGTCGTTCGACGTGCGCAGCGGCGCGACCGAGCAGGTCCTGATCGAGATGCGCCTCACCTTCGTACGCGAGAGCGTAGAGGTCGTTCTGCCGGCCAACTCGCCCACCGAGAGCCTGCAGCCCGTCGCGGTCAGCGATCTGCTGACCGGCTCGAAGATGGACATTCAGCCACTGGCGGGCGACGACTTTCAGTCGCTGCTGACCCTGTTGCCGTCCATCGTGCGCGGTCCCGACGGACGGCTGCGCGTGAAAGGCGGCGCGCCGACCACGGGTGCCCTGCAGGTGAGCAGCGCGAGCTTGAACGACCCGTCGACGGGCGATTTCGATCTCGAGCTGCCCAGCGGCGCGGTCGAATCGGTGGAGGTCCTGTCGAATCCATTCGCCGCGGAATACGGCCGCTTTTCCACGAGCGTCACGCAGGTCAGAACCAAACGCGGCAGCGACGAGTGGCTGTTCAAGCCCGGTAACCTGATGCCGAACCTCGGCCGCGGTTTCATCGATCGCTTCGAGCCCCGCCTCGCCTGGTCGGGACCGCTCAAGAAGGATCGCCTGCTGTTCGGGCAGTACCTCCAGTTCCGCTATGCGCGGACGCCGGTGAGGAGTCTGCCGGGTGAGCCACTCCTCGGGCTCACCAGCTTCGACTCCTATACGCGTCTCGATGCCGTCCTCTCGTCGCGACATGCGCTGACCGGCGGCGTGATCTACTTTCCGCGCCGGATCAACAACGCCACGCTTTCGACATTCCGTCCTCCCGAGGCGACTCCGAAGTTCACCCAGGAGGGCTTTTCCGCGGGCGCCGTCGATCGGCTGATCCTGAACGACCGGATGGTGCTCGAATCGACAGTCGCGGTCCGCACCTTCGAAGTCGATCAGAAGCTCGACTCGCCGCCCGATCGCGTCATGGTTTATGCGCCGCAGGGACAGAGCGGTACGTTCTTCAACAGCCAGGAGCGCAACGTCCGCAGTCTGCAGGTGGTCAGCGCGCTCACCTTCGCACAGGACCGCTGGCGCTATGGGCAGCACGTGTTCAAGACGGGCGTCGACGTACAGCGATCCAGCTTCGACGGCTTCAGCACCAGCAGTGGTCTCGACATCGTGCGCCTGGATGGATCGCTTGCCGAGCGCACGACCTACCGCGGAATCGTTCCGGAACAGGACGTTGCAGGTACAGAGCTGGCGGTATTCGTCCAGGACCGCTGGCGCGTGAACGACCGCTTCAGCGTCGAGCTCGGTTTGCGTACGGACCGTGAGGCGATCACCGACAAAATGAACTTCTCACCGCGCGCGGGCGTGGCGTTCAGCGTGCTGCCCGAGGGACGGGCGATCGTGCGAGGCGGGCTCGGGAAGTTCGTCGAACGCTCACCGCTGACCGTTGGCGCCTTCACGCAGTACGAAGTGGCGACGGTCCAGCGCTTCGCCGTCACGGGGACGGCACTTAGCGCCCCGATTACGTATGCACACGTGATCGACGGGGAGTTGCGCAGTCCGGAGAGCATCGTCCAGACCGTAGCGTGGGATCAGCGATTCGGCCGCAAGGTATTCTTCAAGGCCGCGTACGTGCACCGCACCGGTTCGCACGCCTACATCCTGAATCCAGACCCGGTGCGCGGTGCGCTGGCGCTCTCGTCATCGGGTGAGTCGAAATACTGGGAGATCGAGACTACCGGACGGTATCTTGCGAACGAGCGCCGCGACGTGACGGTGTCGTATGTTCACTCGCACAGCACGCGCGACCTGAATGCCTACGACGACTTTTTCGGCAATTTCCGCGATCCGATCATCAGGGCCAACGAGAACTCGCTGAGCTCGACCGACGTGCCGCATCGCTGGATCGTGCGCGGCTCGCTCGGTCTGCCCGGCACATGGGTTTTCTCGCCGATCTATGAGTTTCGCACCGGCTTCCCCTGGTCGGCGGTCAACGAGTTCCAGGACTTCGTCGGGCCGCGCAACGAGACCGGCCGTCTGCCGCGCGTCTCCACCCTGGACTTCTCGCTCACCCGGCCTTTCAAATTCAAGAAATATCGGTTCACGTCCGGTGTGCGGATCTACAACCTGTTCGCCACAGGAGACGAGCGCGACGTGCAGGCCAATATCACCGCGCCCGACTACGGCAGGTTCTACAATCCGATTCAGCGCTCGATTGGTATCGTACTGTCAGCCGGCCTCCCGTGATCGTTCGCCAGACCGGTGACGCACTCCAGCTGATTACGCAACCCGATCACGCCGCGCTTGCCGGCGAGATCATGCAGCACAGCGTCGCGCTTACCGAACATCCGCGACGCTCCTCGATCCTTCTCGCGGTGGCCGAGCACGACAATGGTTGGGCGGAACCCGACGCTGCTCCGCTGATTGATCCGGCCACCGGGATCCCCTTCGACTTCGTCTCCACCCCGATCGATATCCGACAGGGCGTTTGGCCGCGCGGCATCGCGCGTCTCGCCTACGACCCCTGGACGGCGGCCCTCGTCGCACAGCATGCGATCGTGATCTTTCATCGGTATCGCAGCGATCCTGCGTGGACACGGTTCTTCATCGAGATGGAGACGATGCGGCGCGAGATGGTGGAGACGAGCGGGCTCCTGCTGCCGGAACTTCTGGCCGACTACTGGTTCCTCGGACTCGGCGACCTGATCTCTCTGACGTTCTGCAACGGCTGGACGGACGTGCAGCCATTCGATCGGTGGAGTGTGCGTCTATCCGGCTCGCAGGTGTTGATCTGGCCGGATCCATTTGACGGGACCGCGATTCCAATCGCGATTGACGCGAAAGAGATTCCGCGGCGCGCCTTCGCGAGCGATGCCGAGTTCGGCGGCGAGCTCGCCGGCGCCGCCATCACCGCCGTTCAGGGCGTCGTTACTTCGTCGCGGCTTTGACCGGCAATGGTGCCGCGGTCGAGCATGGCGTCGCCTTGAAGTTGGCGTCGTTCGCCTCTTTCCGGAACGACGTGCTCGTATAGAACGGCTGCGTCAGATACCGTGGATCTTCGATGATCGTCACCACGTGCAACCAGTTGTCGCCGTTGGGATGCGTCGGCAGCAGGTGCACATACTCGGTGATGCTTGCCTGCTCGCTGTAGGGAACGCCGTTCTTCCGCAAATAGCCCTCGCGGAAGTTGGTCGTGACGACCTTCAGGTCGCCGCCGCGATTGATCTGCGCCAGTTGCCGCGGTGGCGGACCCCCGCGCAGACCACCGCCGCCGCCGCCGGGGAGCTCACGGGCGAGCAGCCCGCCGCCGGTCACGCGAGGATCGGGGCGCCCATCCCCGGTTGGCGCCGTTCCTCTGCCGACGCCCGGTCCTTCCCACACCGCGAGCGAATGGCCTTGCAGCGTGCGTTCGGCTGGCGGCTGGCTTGCGCGATCGAAGTGCAGCAGGCGCGTCTGCGTGCCGGCGTCGAATTCGATCTTGAGCGTCTGATCATCCTGCCACGAGATCCGGATTCGTCCCGGCTGCCGCATGATGCCGCCGACGCCGTAGGCTTTGCACTCGTTGCCGCCGGCATTATCGGCGTCGAGGTTCCATGCCGCCGCGGTCTTCCGTCCTTCAGCACTGACCGGGATGCTGGCGACGTCGCCCTTTGGCGGCGTGACCATGCGCCAGCGCCAGTCTTCAGTGACGATCGACACCCATGTGCCGGTGATATCGACAGGCGCGAGCCCGCGTCCCGTCTGCGGCACCTGTGGTCCACCAGCCCGTCCCTGTCCGGCCACATCCGAACGGCCGACCGCCATCGTCAACGCAAATACCGCGACACACACGGGAACCGCGGCACCAAGGTGCCGACCCCGAGGCAAACGCCAGCTCATGATGAATGCTCCGTGACGAAGGATACGTCCAGACGCCCTCGTAAAGCGAGTGGCGTGCCGATTGCACTTCGACGGCCCCATGTCCCGGTTGATGCCCCTGGCACTCTTCAGCTTACTGCTTGCGGGCAGCGGCGCGTGTCACTCAACGTCTTCGACGTCGCGCACTGAGCCGGCCGTCCGTACCCTTGACGTCCGCACCGTCAGCCACGGCTCGTTGACGTTGCCCAATCGCGCAACGTCGGTGAAGTTTGCCGTGATCGGCGACAGCGGTCGCGGCACGCCGCCGCAGCACGAGATTGCCGCGCAAATGACGGCGTATCGCGAAGACTTTCCTTTCGCATTCGTGTTGATGCTCGGCGACAACCTCTACGAGGGGCTGGCCACGCGCGACGACTATCGTCGGAAATTCGAAGAACCCTATCGGCGCCTGCTCGATCAGGGCGTCAAGTTCTACGCGTCGCTCGGCAATCACGACGATCCCCAGGAGATCATCTATCCGCTCTTCAACATGGACGGCGAACGCTACTACAGCTTCTCGCCGCCTGAGGATCTCCTGACGAAGATCGCGACCCACGTCGAGTTCTTCGCACTCGATTCAACGAATCTCGATCGCACGCAACTCCGCTGGATCGACGAGCGCCTCGATAAGTCCGATGCCGAGTGGAAGGTGTGCTTCTTTCATCATCCGCTCTACACGTCTGGCCGTTATCGCGTCTGGGCGCGCGGGTTTCGATTGATCCTCGAGCCGCTGCTCGTCAGGCATGGCGTCGATGCCGTGTTCTCCGGGCATGAGCACATCTATCAGCGGACCGAGCTGCAGTCAGGCATTCAGTACTTTGTCAGCGGCGGAGCCGGCTCACTCCGGCGTGGGGACGCGACGCCGGCATCCTACGTCGCCCGGAGCTTCGATACCGACTACCACTTCATGCTGATTGAGATCGAAAAGGACGCGCTGCACTTTCAGGCAATCTCACGCACCGGCGAGACGGTCGATGCGGGCACGTTGTACAAGGACGCGCGTGACGCGCGGCCTGAGACGCCTAAGCGTCAGGACACGGCGATCCTTCGCTGATGGTCTGCACGCGTGCCTTGAAGGCACGGACCCAGTCCGCGATCGGCGCCGACCCTTTCAACGGGTTGCGTGGCTTGTCGAACCGCGCGCCAGTGAAGAGATCGGTGAGCTGAGCGTCGCCGAGTTGTTCGAGCAATTTTGCGAGAAATCGGCGCCCTCGTTCCGAGACGCGCGTCGGACCAAACGTCCCGCCGCCGTATGGGAGCTCCTCCATCGACAGCATGCAGGCCTTGCGGTCCTGCCAGATCTTCGACGACATCCAGGCGTCGAGATCCACGCGATTGGGACCAAACGTCGAGCCGAGGTCCTGCAGCAGCAGAAATGGTTCCGGACAATGGGTGCCCTCCGGCCAGCTCTCTGACAGACACACGAGGCGTTGATTGTCAGCCTTGTTGTCCCAGTGCGCGAGAAACACCGCGAGGAGTCGCAGCGCGTCCACGTGGGCACGTGGCGCGCCGCCCTTTGACGGATCCACCGAGTCGAGTTCGAAGAATGCCCAACCCTTCTGCGACTCGCTCTCGATGGGCCTGGCCGCAAACTTCTGCTCGATGCCCGCCCACTCGAACTCCTCGTAGCTATCGTCGTCGACGACACGTTCGTACAGAGGTTGCGTGCGCGTCGCGCCCACAACCTTGGTGGTCACGAACGGCTCATTCGGACATCCGTAACAACGCAGGCGTTCGACGAGCGTCACCGTGTCTGCACCGAAGCCGAGCGCGCTGAGCAGCCGCGTCGCCGCGACCTCCGCGGGAACCTCCGATCCGGGGCCGTACTTCACACGCAGCTCTTTCCCGGATGGAAGCACGCAGTCGAACTTCGGCGTGGTGCCGCCGAGATCGCTGAAATGAAATCGGCAGTCGATCATCGACGGCGCACGACGGTCGGCGCCGAGAATAGCGCGTCCGACGGGCGTCGTCGGTGCCCGCCACATCTGTGCACGCGCAATCGCCTCGCCGCGTTCACGTGTGGACACCGTGCGTTCATCGTCGGTGAGCGGTTCGCCTTGGCCGGCGCGGACTTGTGGCGCCGTGAGACCGGATGGCAGACCGAGACTTTCGGTGCGAGCAGGCGCCAGCACCCGCATCAACAGCAGAATCGTCGCGAGCGCGATGAGACCGCCCGCAGACACGACGAGTACAGCTCGGCGGTGAACGACCATGTCGACCGAAATGCAGGAAATGAGCCGACGCGGGTGTATGGCGCTACCGTTGAGCGCCCGTGCGGCTCTGTCGCGCTGGATCGACAAGACTCACGGCCAGCCCAACCGCAACAGCGGCGACCACGCCGATGACGTTGTGCCACAGGAAGGCCACGTTCGTGAACGCGGCTGCCCACGCGACTGCCGTCATGCCGGCGATCAGGCCGATGAACGCACCGTTCGCCGTCGCCCACGGCACCCCGGCGGCGAGGATGAAGACACCGAGAATCGATCCATAAAAAAACGACCCAAATCGGTTCACCACTTCGATCAACGATCCGAGTTCGGCTGCCCATACCGCGATCGCGCAGGCAAAGAGTCCCCACAACCCCGTGGCGATCTTGGAGACGCTTAGATAGTGGGCATCAGTGGCCTCAGGACGAGCCCACCGCTTGTAGAAGTCGATCACAGTGGCGGTGGACAACGAGTTCAATTCGGCCGCGATGGTATCGGTGGCGGCCATCAGGATTCCGACGATCAGCAGGCCGATCAGCCCGATCGGCAATCGCGTCAAGATGAACGTCGGAATGATGTAGTTCACATCGGTGAACGACTGGTCGTGCTCGGCGTCGCGAACGAGGCTGGTCGCCTTGGTCCGAACTGCCTCCAGGTCCGATTCGCGGGTGCGCATGGCAGATTGCGCCGCACTGACGCGCGTCGAATCGGCGCCGTCGCGGGCGTCGGCAAGCTCAATCGCAGCCGTTCGGCGTGCCTGGAACGCGATCTCGTATTCCGCTTCGAGCGCCCGGTACGCCTCGGCTTCTGGTCCCTTGCGCAACCGCGACTCGGCTTCGGAGCTGAAGATCAGCGGCCCCGGATTGAAGGTGTAAAACGCAAATACCAGCACGCCGACGAGCAGCACGATCACCTGCAGCGGAATTTTCCAGTAGGCGCTCATCAGCAGCGACCGGCGTGCCTCGCCGAGCGATCGCGCTGTGAGATAACGCTGCACCTGGCTCTGGTCGGCGCCAAAGTAGGAACAGAACAGGAACAGCGCCGCGATCGTTCCCGACCAGAACGTGTACTGGTTGGTGATGTCCCACGAGAAATCAAAGCTGCGCAGACGGCCAGTCGCAGCGGCGACAGCCAGACTGTCACCCAGGCTCACGCCGTCGGGCAATCCAATGATGGCCGTGACGATGATCACGATCAGGCCGCCGACGATGAGCGACATCGTCTTCACGTCGGTCCATGTGACTGCCTGGACACCGCCAAACATCGTGTAGAGAACGGCCGGCATCGTGATCGCCAGAGAAGTGGCCGTGAGGTTCCATCCCAGCACGAGTGACAGCACGACCGCGGGGGCTGAGACCACTGCGCCCACCGACAGGCCGCGCGACAGCAGGAAGAGGAAGCTGGTGACGCTGCGCGTCTTCGCATCAAAGCGCGTTTCGAGATACTCGTATGCGGTGTAGACGCGCGAGTTGTAGAAAAACGGGACCAGCGTCCATGACAGGATGATCATCGCCAGCGGCAGGCCGAAGTAGAACTGGATGAATCGCATCCCGTCCGCATAGGCCTGACCGGTAGTGCCGATCATGGTGATGGCGCTGAGCTGCGTGGCCATCACCGAGATCCCCGCCGCCCACCACGGAATGCTTCGCTTGGCGAGGAAGTAGCCCTCGATCTCGTGACTGTCCTTGGTGCGTTTCAGGCCGTCGTAGACAATCCACGTCGTAAACGCGACGACGACCACCCAGTCAACCGGATGCATTACGCCTAGAGGAAGGCCTGTTGAAGGAACCAGAGGCCGGCGAGGACGATGACCTGCACGAGCAACACTGTGACGACCGTTTTCGACGCGTCACTCGTCATCGTCCGATTCCTCGAAGAACAGCTGCTCGAGCGCCATTCTCCTGATCTCCCAATCGGCGTAGACGGCTTCGCCCACCGCGAACCGACAGTGGCCTGTGACGTCGAGCGTCACCACGGCGACGAACTCAACATCGACGTCCTCGCCCTGCGCGTGAATACGGCGGCCGTTACGCACGAACCGCACCGAGGCGGTCACGCGTGGCGTGGAGCCAGACCCCTGGCTGCCGATGCCTGACGACACCAGCCTGGTGACCTCGAACTCGTCTCCATCGTCATGGAATTCAAAGCGCCAGTGATCATCCCGATCGAAAACACCGTTGCGGTGTTGAACGTCCGCGCGGATTCGAGCGCGAAGTTGCTCGAACATCGACTGGGTCGAACACTTCGCCTGCGCGGCGACCCAATCGAAGTCGTCAGGGGCGTGGTCAGGTGACATGGCAAGGCCATTCTAGCCTTGTCACCGATGTAGTGTCCGGCTTTAGCCGGACTCTCAATCTTCCCGCAGCACCACGTTCGGATCGAGACGCGATGCGCGCCAGGCGGGCACCCAGCAGGCCACCGCCGCGACCATCGTGATCGTTGCGACCACGCCCACCATGGTCGTCGCGTCGGTCGGCTGCACGCCGAACAGGAGCGAGGCGATCAGCCGGTTGAGACCGAACGCACCTGCCAGACCAACGACCACACCAACGGCGGTGAGGACCAGGCCGTGCTTCATGACCTGCCCCATCACCTGTGAATGGTCGGCGCCGAGCGCGAGCCGAATACCGATCTCGCGACGGCGCTCGGCCACCATGTAGGACAACACGCCGTAGGTACCAACCGCCGCGAGCAGGAGCGCGAGTCCGGCGAACGCGCCAATCAACTGGGCCAGGAGACGGGGACGACGAATCGATTCGGCAAACACATCTTCCATCCCCTGGAACCTGACCACGGGCACGGTGCGATCGACCTCGCGCACTGCCCCTTCGATCGTCTGGGCAAGCGCACCCGGCGGCAGCGTCGTCCGTAAGACGACGTTCATCGTCTCGGGACCGCCGGGCCCCTGGGCGAACTGATCGAGGAATTGATAGAACTCGGTGCCGGTCTTCCGATCGATACCTCCCTGCTTGACGTCCTTGGCCACTCCGACGACGGTGAACCAGGGGATCTGATCGCCACAGCAGGGGCGAAGCCGCTGGCCGATCGGGTTCTTGCCTCTCCAGAACGTGTTCACCAGCGTTTCGTTCACAATCGCGACACGTCCGCTCGATGCGGCATCAGTCCGTTCGAAGCCGCGACCCTGCACGATCGGAATACCCATCGTCTCGAAGTAGTTCGACATGACGGCCTGGTAGTAGTCCACGTTCTCGTACGGGCCTTCGGGAGGAGCCGTATAGCCATCGATGTCGGTATCGTTCGCATTGAGTGGGCGATTTGGCGGAAGGCCCGTCATCGCGGTCGCCGCCTGTACGCCAGGCAGTGCGCGTAGCTTGTCGAGCAGGCGTTGGTACGTCTGTAGCCGAGCGGACGATGTTGTCGTCAACTGAGGCAAGGTCATCGAGAACGTCACGAGGCGCGATCGCTCGAAGCCGGCGTCCACCTTCGTCAGGTTGTAGACCGTGCGCAGAAGCAGTCCCGCACCGATCACGAGCATGACGGCCAACGCCACTTCCGCCATGACCAGACCGCGGCGCACGTGATGACGCGCGGCATTGGTTGCACCTTTCGCGCCGCCTTCCTTCAGCGCCGTGAGCAGGCCACTCGCGCGCGTGTGCATCAAGGGCGCGAGGCCGACGAGTACGCCGGTGACGAGCGCAACACCGAGCGTAAAGAGCAGCACGGGCACATCGACGATGACCTCGCTGGTGCGGGGGAGACTGGCCGGGTAGGCGGAAAGCAGCGCGCGGATGCCGACACGGGCCAGTAGCACACCAAGCACTCCGCCGATGAGCGAGAGCAGCACACCCTCGGTCATGAACTGGCGCAACAGGCGCCAGCGCGTCGCACCGATGGCGGTGCGCACAGCGAACTCACGATGACGAGTCTCGGCGCGCGCCAGCAGAAGATTCGCGAGGTTGGCGCACGCGATGAGCAGGACAAAGCCCACCGCCGCCTGCAGCATCCAGATCGCACGTCCCGCGCCGCCGAGAATCTCCTCTTGCAGCGGTTTCATCTGCAGGATGTGGCCGTTCCTGCCTTTGATCGGCACAAACGCGTGAGTGCCAGGCCCTTGTCCAGTTGGGAGCCCGACCCGCTCTCGCCAGTTCGCGATCAGGTTGTTCAGCTCGGTCTGCGCTGACGCCTGGGTCACGCCGTCCTTCAGCCTGCCAACGAGATAGAGGTTGTGACTGCCGCGATTCTGACGGTTGGCCGGATTGAGTCCAAGGGGGAGCCAGATCTCCGTCCGCGTGTCCATGAGATCCGTTCCCGGCGGGAGAATGCCGATGACCTCACGACGCCGGCCATTGATCTCGATTGATTGGCCGACCATCGAACGGCCACCGAACGCGCTCTGCCAGAACTCGTGCGAGAGCACGACGATCGGCTGGGTCTGCGGCGCCGGCTGTCCGGGAGCAGGCGGGGGACCACTGACCTCCGTCTCTCCTTTTGAAAACAGCCGCCCCTCGGCCGCAGGCACGCCGAGTGCGGAGAACAAATGCTCATCGACAAGAGCCGTGCGCACACGGAGCGGGCGATCCCCTGCGGTGAGATTGGACTCGGCGGTTCGAAATGCGCCGACCGCCGCGAACGATTGGTTGAATTCCCGGAACTCCATGTACTCCGGCGGCGAGACCCAGAACTGCTCGAAGCCTAACGCCGGAAACTGCGTCGTCAGATACATCAGCTGCTCGGGCCTGGGATATGCCAGCGGCCGGAGGATGACGCCGCTCACGATCGAGAAGATCGCGGTATTGGCGCCGATGCCAAGCGCGAGCGTGATTAAGGTGATGGCGGTGAACCCAGGGACCCGCGCCAGCGACCGTGCGGCGACGCGGAGATCCTGAAGAAAGCTGTCCATGTGTGCTCCTGCTCGCGTGTTAGACGATAGCCCACGGCGCGACGTTGAGCACAGGCGACCGGACCTCGACCTGCCAGACGGGTTCGCGATACGATGCGGTCGCCGCCCTGGGGTAGGCCCGTTGCAGTGATCATTTCCCTCCTTCGAGCGGTTCGGACCGTCGTCCGGGCCGATTCGGATCCCGCTCGCCAGGTGCTGTTCGCCACGCTCATGCACGCCCGATGGCCCGTACGCGTCGCACACGACCTTCACGGGTCGGTGGCCGGCACGTGGGCATCAGCCCTGCTGGTCGGATGCTATGGGATGGCGGCATTGTTGAGCATCGCGCCGGCGCGCAACCGCACGGCACGTGTGCTTGCGGTCGCCCGGCACGCCAACGCACGACGCCAGGTCGTACGGGTGGCGTCGTGGATTGGCAACGAGGACTGCGCATCGGTTCGCACAGGTTTGAAGACGTTGGTACGTCTGGCTGGAGTAGGCGGCCTCGCGCTGCTGTTCGCGCCCCGCGCGATGCGACGGGCGCTCCGCCTGGTGCGTGCGTGCGATCGCCGCTACGGCTTCCTCGAGTCCTGCCGGGCCATCGAAGCGGTCGCGTGGTACACGCGCTCCATGATGATGCTCACGGCGCGGCGGCCGGGAGCGGTGCTCGTGTCGGGCGACTCGAACCCCGAGGAAGTCGGATTCATCGCTGCCGCCCGTTCGCGTGGCATCGCGCAGGTCTTCGTCGCACACGCCTATCCGACACCCTTCTCACCGCCACTGGACTTCACGCTCTCCATTCTCGAAGGACAACAGGCTGTGGAGGCGAGGCGGCTCAAGGGACCGATTACAGGTGCCGTCCTCCTCGCCGGCATGGAGGGCGAATCGGCACGACTGGACGCGCGTCGCATCGAGCGTCCGAATCCCGTCATCGGCATCTTTCCGCCGAAGGCATTCTCATGGACGACGCTAGCCGCAATCGTTGACGACTGCCGAGCGCATTTCCATGCTCGCCAGATCGTCATCAGGTGGCATCCAAGCATGCTCGAATCGCCGCACCTCGGTCATCGCATCGCCGATCGATCCGGTATCACTGAGTGTCCCGGGTCAGCGCCATTCCACGAGGTCGCGCGTCAATGCGATTGGGTGATCGCGGCTGAGAACAGCAACGTGCATTTGCCGCTGCTCAAGCTTGGCATTCCCACGGTTGCCGTCAAAGGCCTTGGACTGTACCCGAGGAGCCGCGCGGATTTGTATGGATTCATCGAGCACGGTGTCGTGTTCCCGCCGGTCGATTCGATTCGCGATGTGCGCGCAGACGAGGTCGCCCCGTTCTTCTCGGACTGCTGGATCACGCGCTTCAAGGAGTACGACGCGTCATATCTCCTTCCGCCTGGTGCGATCGAGAACGACGTGCGGCGCGCCATTCAGGAGCTGCTCGCCACGGCATCGTTGGAAGCAACATGAGTGCTGAGGCCGCCGCCCCGCAGACACCAACACGCATTCGGGGGCGCAAGCGCGGCGCGCTTCTCAGCCTGGTGGTCAGCGGCGGGCTGATCTACCTCCTCTACCGCACGCTGAACCTGCGGCAGGTCGGCGAGGCGTTACTCACCGCAGATCGTCTGTGGCTCGTGATTTCCATCGGCCTGATTCTGCCGATCACGGCGCTGCGGGCGATTCGCTTCTTCTGGGTAGCGCCGGCCGGCGCCCTGCCGGGCATTGGCGAGGCCCTCAAGCTGACACTGGTCTCGAGCGCGCTCAACGTGTTCGTCCCGGCCAAGGCCGGCGATCTGATCAAGAGCTACTTCGTGGCCAACCGCGGCCACACCACCACCGGCGTCGCGCTTGCGATCATCGTCTATGAGCGGCTCTGCGACATGTTCGGTCTGATCTTCTGGTGCCTCCTCGGCTGGTTCGTCGGCCGCCCCGAAGTCACCAGTCTTCCAACCGCGTTCTGGTTGCTGCTCGGCGGGCTCGGCACGTTATGCGGCATTCTCATTTCATCGGAATGGGCCGCTGGTGTCTGGCGCGCGCTGATGATGCGCCTGATTCCGGACGGCACATTCCGCAAGCTGCGGCAGCTAGCAGTGGGATGGCCCGACTTGCTCGAGGTGCTGCGCAGCCGCCGGCAGTGGATCGTGCCCTTCTCGCTACTGCTCTGGCTGGCGCACCTGTTCCAGATCTGGCTGTTCACAGTCGCGCTCTCGCTGCACGTGCCGTTCACGGTGTGCGCGAGCCTGTCGGCGATTGCGCTGATGGCGGGTCAACTGCCGCTCACTGTGGCCGGCCTCGGCACACGCGACGTGGCGCTGGTCGTGCTGCTCGCACCGTACATGGCGGCGGAGTCGGCGGCCGCGATGGGCGTGCTGATCTCGACTCGCAATTTCATTCCGCCGCTGATTGGCCTTCCGTTCATGCGGCCGTACCTGGCGTCGGTTGTCGAGGACGCGCGACGCTGGCGGCGCGGCGCGGTGCAGGCTGAATGAGTCTCGCCGGCCGACGTATTGACCCTGTTCTGATCCTGGTCCTGCTCGTCGCCCTGGCGGTGCGCGTTCGGCTCGGCGTTACGCGCGAATACATTCACGACGAGATCAACACAGCGATTCCGCTCTCCAAAACAATCTCGTTTGACCCAGGCCATCTGCACCTGCCGCTGCGCGGGGAGAATCATCCAGCGCTGCCGGCGTATGTCGTCAAGGCCAGCAGCACCGTGTTCGGCACATCGCGGCTGGGATACCGCGCGATGCATATCCTGCTCGGGCTGCTGACCATCGCGATGATCTACGCCATGACGCGCCAATGGTACGGACCGGCACCGGCGCGGTGGGCAGCGGCGCTAATGGCGTTCAACGAGTACTACCTGAACGTGTCGTCACGCGCGACCGCGCACGTGCCCAACCTGCTATTCGTCACCTGCGCGGTGTACGCCTTCAGCCGCTTTCTCGTCACCGAGCGTCCGCGCTATCTGTATCTGGCTGGCGCCTCTGTCGGTGTGGCGTTCTACTGCAAGGAAAGCACCGCGCTGCTGCTGCCGGTGTTCGCTCTCACGCTGCTCGTCAGCAAGCATCGGCGATGGCTCCTCAAGCCGCAGATCTATCTCGCGTGCGCGGCGTATGTGGTGGTCATCAGTCCCGACGTCGTGTGGAACCTGCGAGCGAAACCCGAGACCACCGTCACCTACAACGATCGCCCCGTCCTACAAGCCACGTACGCCACGCACTTGCGTCGCATCGGCGGGCTCGGTCTGTCGCCATACCCCTCGATGTTCTATCTGCGCCCGACGGTGAAGGCGCTTGCGGTCGGTCTCACGGGACATGAGCTGAAGGACGAGACTCAGGAGTACTGGTCGGTGAATGTCGGGCTGGGCGTGCTGCTTCTCGGCGCGGTACTCGTCACAACTCTACGGAAGGCCAACCCTGATCACTGGCGGATCTTTCTGCTCGTCATGTTCTGGGCGATCTTCGGATTCTTCACGTTGATCAAACGCGGCGCCGTGACCGGGCGCCTCGATCCAGTGAGCTGGATCTGGGTAGAAACCACGATCGTCCCAGCCGTCGTGCTCACGGGCGCGCGGCTCGCTGATGTCAGCCTGAAGTGGCGCCTTCTGGCGTCGACGGCTGCGACCGCTGCGCTCGTATGGGCGTGTACGCGCCTCCTCCTCGTCGAATAAGCCACTCGCGACAGAGGTCGCGTGCGGATCGGAGTCATCCTCTGCTGGCTCCTGGACAAGAGTCCCGGACAACATGCCACGCAGGGACTATTGTCGTTATGGAGGCGGATGCTTCCGTCGGCGGCGTTGCCCCTGCGGTTGACAGTCGTGCGCGGGGTCGTCCAAACCGCCGATATGCTCTTCGGAGAAGCACTGTTGGACGGGCTGGAGCCGGAAGTCTGAGTAGGCATGCGGCCGATCATCGGCGAATCGACGCCACTGAACGGCCGTGCTACGGTCCGCTATTTGCAACCCGGCAGGGAAGGCAAGGCGAGGACGACAGGCAACGCGAGGCGACCGATGAGAGAAGAGCCCATGCTGACCGAATACGGCGTCCCGATCGACCCCCAATCGATGGTGACACCGATGGAGGCGACCGCGCTCGAGCTCGAGCCGGGGCATCCGGGTCTCGGCGATGAGGAGTACATTGCCAGGCGCCGAGAGCTGTTCGCGCTTTGCCGGCGTCATCGTCTCGAACGGCTGGGCCCGCCGATCATCGAATACACCGCGGAGGAAACGCGCATCTGGCGCGATGTCAGCCCCAAGCTCGACGAGCTGCATATCAAGCACGCCAGCCAAACGTATTTGAATGCGAAGCGCGAGCTGGCGATCACTCAGCGCGAGATTCCCCAACTGCGTCATCTGAGCCGGCGTGTCGAGCGCGAAACGAACATGCATCTCGTTCCGGCCGAGGGTGCGCTGCCCTATCGCATCTTTTACGAGTACATCGGCCAGCGGGGATTTCCAGTGACTCAGTTCATTCGCCACGGCTCGCATCCGGAGTTCACTCCCGAGCCGGACATGATTCACGACTGTCTCGGCCACGTACCGCCGTTGATGAACCATGACTATGCCGAGGTGCTCACGTTGATTGGCAAGGCCGCGTCAACGGCCACGCACGGCGAGCACGTGCTGGCGCTGAAGCGATTCAGCTGGTTCAGCATCGAGTTCGGCTTGATCGAGGAACACGGCGACACAAAGGTGTTCGGCAGCGGCATCCTGTCATCCACCGGCGAGATCCCCTACTCGCTGTTTTCATCGGACGTGACGCGCGAGCCCTTCGTGACCGACATCGTCATCAACACCGACTACGACCCGTCCCGCATGCAAGACCATCTATTCATCGCACCGTCGCTGCCGTTCCTGCGGCGCGAACTGGAGGCACTCGTCCGCCGTTTCGGGCTGTAGACTGTGGCTCACGTCCGGCTGCCACCTTCGCGCTTAGGTGCTACGGTGGCCAAGGAAGCCGGACACTACGTCTCGTGCTTCACACCCTGGCTATCGCGGGCTACCGCTCTCTCCGCGACTTCGTGATCCCGCTCAAGGGATTGAACCTCGTCACCGGCCCGAACGGGAGCGGCAAGTCCAACCTCTATCGCGCGCTGCGTCTTCTCGCCGACACAGCACAAGGACGCGTCATTCCGTCTCTGGCACGCGAGGGCGGGCTGCAGTCAACGCTGTGGGCAGGACCTGAATCGATCTCACGCGCGGTCCGCCGCGGTGAACAGCCGGTCCAAGGCACGCCCCGACAGAAAGTCGTCAGCCTGCGTCTGGGCTTTGGCGCCGACGACTTCGGCTACGCGATCGATCTCGGCCTCGCTGCAGTGCCAGGCCCGACCAACGCGTTCGCTCACGACCCTGAAATCAAACGCGAGTGTCTGTGGGCGGCTCCTACGCTGCGCCCATCGTCGCTGCTCGTCGATCGCCGCGGCGGCATGGTCAAGAGCCGTCAGGACGGCCGCGAGTGGACGGTCGTGACGCATCAACTGGCTTCGTTCGACAGCATGATGACGCACTGCGCCGATCCGCGGAGCACACCCGAGATGCTCATGCTCCGCGAGACGATGCGGGCGTGGCGGTTTTACGATCACGTGCGAACCGATGCTGCAGCGCCGGCGCGATTGCCGCAGGTGGGCACACATACGCCAGTGCTCAGCCACGATGGCGCCGATCTCGCCGCGGCCTTGCAGACGATTCGTCAGATCGGCGACGCCGATGTGCTCGACGCCGCGATCGCCGACGCGTTTCCCGGCTCACAAGTCTCGGTCACTGTGGACAAGGGCTGGTTCGACGTCGAGATGCGGCAGCACGGGCTGCTTCGCCCGCTGAAGGCCGCTGAACTCTCCGACGGCACTCTGCGCTACCTGCTGTGGGTGGCCGCGCTCTTGACGCCACGTCCGCCCGGGCTGCTGGTGTTGAACGAGCCGGAGACGAGCCTGCACCCCGATCTGCTGCCAGCGCTCGGACGCCTCATTGTGCAAACTGCCGAACGCACCCAACTGCTCGTCGTCTCACATGCGCCGGTGCTGGTCGATACGCTGCAACAGACGCCCGAGTGTCAGTCGCTATCGTTGGTCAAAGAGCTCGGCGAAACACGGGTCGCCGGCGACGATCAGGAGCGGCCACTCTGGCAGTGGCCGGCGCGGTAATCTGGTCCTCGGTGCTTGATCAGATGAAAGGGCCGTCTCTCGGCCAGCTCGGGTAGCATGCGAGT
>DAINQP010000088.1:0-21865 GCA_036742665.1 Vicinamibacterales bacterium
GGGCAGTGCGCGCGGTGATCCCGACATGCTGACGGGCCTGTTTGGACGAACCGGTCCGCTCCGGCATCTGCTCCCGTGGGCCGCGGTGTCGCGTCGCAATGTCGTGAACACTGGGCGTCAGAGCGCGACGGTGGACTGGGTGTCCGGCGCGTGCATGCTGGTGCGTCGCGCCGCGTTCGACGAGGTCGGCGGCTTCGACGCGCGGTACTTCTTGTACTGGGAGGACGCCGATCTGTGCCGTCGTCTTCGTGCGCGCGGGTACGAAATCCGCTACGTGCCGGGGGCGGCGGCGGTGCATCAGGTTGGCCAGTCCAGCCGCACCGCGCGCGCCGCGTCAATCAAGGCATTCCACGAGAGCGCGTATTTGTATTACGCGACGCACGTCGCGCCAGGCAAGCTCAATCCGAAGCGCGCGATTGCGCGCGTGCTGCTTACCGCGCGGTGCTGGTGGCGGCTGAGGAGCGTGTCCACGGGTCGCGGAGGCGCTGAGGCGCGGAGCTAGCGACTAGAGGATCTCGTTCACTAACGTTGCGACGTGTTCGCCGACCGACAGGCAGGATGTGAGCCCTGGCGACTCGATCCCCGCCGCCTGAACCAGGCGCGGGTTCTTCCCGTCCCTCGTAATCAAAAAATCCGAGAACGACTGGTCAGGAGGGTGAAGCTTTGCCCGGATGCCGCTGCCGCCGAGTCGCAAGTCCTCGAGTCGCAGCTCCGGAAGCAGCGCCTGCGCCGGCTCGAGAAAGGCTTCGACCGGGAAGCGGTTGTCCTCGTAATCGTCTTTGCGGTTCTGATAGCAGACCGTCGGGCCGAGCGTGACGTTGCCGCCGATGGTCTTCGTCAGGTGGACGCCGAGGCCATGCTTGTGGGGTAGCGGGTACACCAGTCCGTTCACCAGCGCGCGTTTAGTCGGAACCAACTCGACGTATTCGCCGCGGCAGGGATAAATGCGGAAGGCCTGGCCATCGAACATCGCTGATACGTCGTCGGCGTAGAGACCGGCCGCGTTCACCACCGTGCTCGCCAGGATCGACTCGGCGCGCGTGTGAAGCTCCAAACCATCGGGGCCCGAATCTGCGCCGATCAGGGGCGATCCCGGCAGCAGTGCGACATCGTGTTCAGTACAGAGCCGCGCCAGCGTACGCACCAGCGCCTCGGCCTCGAGGATGCCGGTGTTTGGCGAAAACAGCGCCGCCTTCGCCGCGACGTGCGGCTCGCGGGTGCGGATGAACGCCTGGTCTACCATCCGCAAGCCGTCGACGCCGTTGCCTTCGCCGCGCACGCGGATCGCCTCGAGCGCCTCGACCTCGCTATCGTCGTGAGCGACGATCAGCTTTCCGCAGCGGGCATGCGGCACGTGGTAGGTGGCGCAGAACTCGTACAGCATGCGCGCGCCGTTCACACAGTGCCGTGCCTTCAGGCTGCCGGCCGGATAGTACATGCCACCGTGAATCACCTGGCTGTTGTGTGTGCTCGTGCCCATGCCGGGCCTCGGCTCGCGCTCGAGCACACACACGCTGCGTCCGCGCCGTGCCAGTGACCATGCGGTCGCGAGTCCCACGACGCCGGCTCCGATGACTGCGGTGTCGATCTGTTCCATCTGAACTACGATTATTGATCTTGGCGATCGATCGCGTCCTCGTCACGGGTGCAAACGCACAACTCGCAGCGTTCATCGTCCAGGCATTTGCCGATCGCGAGGTGATCGCCCACACGCGACAGTCGCTCGACGTGACCGATCCTGGTGTCGTGGCCAGGACTGTTACCGCGATTGCCCCCAATCTGATCGTCAATTGCGCCGCGTTCAACGACGTGGATGGCGCGGAGAGCCGGCCCGCCGAGGCGCTCGCCATCAATGCGTTCGCGGTGCGCAGCCTCGCGCGCGCGGCCGATGCAATCGGCGCGACGCTCGTCCACTACAGCACCGACTTCGTCCTCCACAGCGACACTCGCGAACCGCAGGGTGAGGACCTGCGGCCATCACCGCGGGGCGTATATGCCTCGTCGAAGCTGCTCGGCGAGTGGTTCGCCCAGGTGTCCCCGCGCGCCTACGTGCTGCGCGTGGAAAGCCTCTTTGGATCGTCGGCGCACTGGACTGGCCGACGCGGAACGCTCGATCACATCGTCGATGGCCTGCAGCAGGGACGCGAGGTCAAGGTTTTCACCGATCGCATTGTCTCGCCCAGTTATGCGAAGGACGTTGCGGCTGCGACCAGGCATCTCGTGATGAGCGAAGCGCGCTCGGGCGTGTATCACTGCGTCAATGACGGCCACGCCAGCTGGCACGATGTCGCCGCAGAGGCGGCACGAATACTCGGTGTGCCCGCACGCCTCGTGCCCATTACTGTCGATCAGCTGCCGCTGCGTGCGCCGCGGCCGCGCTACTGCGCGCTCTCGACGAGAAAGCTCGCAGCGGCCGGCTTCGCGATGCCGACGTGGCAGGACGGCCTGCGCCGATGGCTCGAGACGCGAGCTCGCGGATAGAATGGGACCTCCCGGACCAAGCACTAAGCACGAAGAACCAAGGACCAAGGACCAACATAGACATGCCCAGGCGCGCAGTGATCACCGGTATCACCGGTCAGGACGGCTCGTACCTCGCGGAGCTGCTGCTCGAACAAGGTTACGAAGTGACGGGCGTCATCCGCCGATCGAGCGCTCCGAACCTGTGGCGGATCGAGCACTTGCTCGATCGCATTACGCTGCGTCCCGGCGATCTACTCGATCAGCAGTCGCTGATGCGCATCGTCCAGGATGTGAAGCCGCACGAGCTCTATAACCTGGCGGCGATGTCATTCGTGCCGGCGTCGTGGGATCAGCCGCTGCTCACTGGCGACTACAACTCGATGGGCGTCACGCGCCTGCTCGAAGCGGTGCGTCAGGTCGATACCGGGATCCGACTGTACCAGGCCTCGTCCAGTGAAATGTACGGGAGGGTCAGGGAAGTGCCGCAGACCGAGCTGACGCCATTCTACCCGCGCAGCCCGTACGGCGTATCGAAAGTGTTCGGGCACTACATCACGGTGAACTACCGCGAGAGCTACGGGATGTTTGCGGTGTCGGGGATTCTGTTCAACCACGAGTCGCCGCGCCGCGGGCACGAGTTCGTCACGCGCAAGGTCACTGACGGCGTCGCGCGAATAAAGCTCGGGCTGGCTGACCATCTGTCGCTGGGCAATCTGGACGCCTGCCGCGATTGGGGATTTGCGGGGGATTACGTGCTGGCGATGTGGATGATGCTGCAGCAGGACAACGCCGACGACTACGTCATCGCCACCGGTGTCAGCCACTCGGTGAAGAATCTCGTCGAAGCGGCCTTCGGGCACATCGGCCTCGACTGGGAGAAATACGTGCGGACCGATCCATCACTCATTCGCCCGGCCGAAGTCGATCACCTGATTGGCGACGCATCCAAGGCGCGTAAGGCCCTCGGCTGGAAGCCGTCGATCGGGTTCGAGCAGCTCGTGGCCATGATGGTCGATGCGGACCTCGCCCGGCTTTCCGGCAAGCCGTCGAAGACGCATTGGATCCCGCGGTGAGCGGTAGGGCACGTCCTTGCGGACGTGCCGCGGCGATCAGCCGCGAATCCTCGTCGAAATCGCACCGACGAGCGCGATGACCAGCACCACGGCGATGACGCCGACCCACATTCCGGCCTTGAAGATGTCGCCTGCCAGTTCGCAGCCAGCGAGCGGGATGGTGGCAAGCACTGGTACGGCAACGCGTAACCCACGCATAGGCTCTCTCGACCTCCAGGAGCCATGCAGTGCAACCTGCGAACCAAGTCCCAATAAGGCTCAGTCGGCTCCTCGCCGTCGTTGCTGGCGCGGCGGTGTCGCGCATGGGCAACTGGCAGCGCTGGCCCTACGCCGCGCTCTTTGCCGGACGGCGCTGACGTCGGTCGGGGTGGGCCGTTTACCATCTTGCCCCCGACAACTGGCGACTGGTGTGGGATCGCTTGCCGATGACCGTGGGCTTCATGGGACTGCTGACGGCGGTCCTTGCCGCGCGTGTCAGCAGCCGCGTCCCAACACCTGTATCTGGTCGCGAAGGTGTTCGAGTACGGCGACACGTCTGTCTACGCCCCAGGGCAGATCGTGAGCGGGCACACGATCAAGCATTTGATGGCGGCCATTGGCTTGTGGTTTCTCGTCGCGGTGACCCGTCAGCGCGCGGCTATCGGGCAAAAGCAAGACCCACCCGACGCTGTCAATGCCAGGCGGCCTGTGAGCTGAGAATCAGCCGCGCGATTGCGTCGGCGAGGAGTTGGTTGCCGCGCAGCGTGTAGTGGCAACAATCGTCCATGTAGACCGCCGCCGATTCGCGGTCGAAGATGCCGGTCGCGTTCAGGAAATTCACTCGCGCCTTCAAACCCTCCGATTCACTGACCAGCAAGGGATAGCCTTTCTCGGCGCCCCGCTTGAACGGCGAGGCATTCGAGCGCGCAATTGTGGCTTCTTCCGCGCTGAACGAGCGGCTCGTGAAGTACTGGTTCGGCTGCAGGACGTGGAAGTAGGGCACATCTCGCGCCGCCAGCAGGGCCTGCATCAGCGTCGAGGCTTCAGACCAGCTCTTCGCCGCGTCCGCGAGAGCCCGGGTGTCGTCTCGCGGCGTGACGCTCGGTGTCGCCAGAATCAGCGACGCATTCGACGGATTCGATGGGAGTGCGGCGAACCGCGCGACTTCAGCCTGATAGCTCGAGGTTGCGCTGCGGTGTAGACGCTCGAGCACGAAATTGATCGCGGCAATGCGGGTTCGCTGGAGCCGCCCGACCAGGTAATTGATCCGTTCCTTGTACTGGTTGATCGCGGCTAGTGACTGCAGCTTCTCCGGCGTCAGCGTCGTCTGGTTCACCAGGTTCACCAGTGGGTCGAGGTGCATGGCGCTTGGCATCGAGATGTCGAGACCGCGCTGGTTGTTGAAGCTCGAGAGCGTGACCTCGTTGAAGCCGTCGATGTTCAGAATGAGATCGAACGTCTGCCCGATGGACAGAAAGTACGCGAGCACGAGCAGCTGCTGCGGCTGCTTGTAGCCCTCGTGGCTCAGACACAACGGGACGATCTCGCGTGTCTTGAAGAATGCGTTCGCCTTGAGGTCTTCGATGAGCCGATGCGCGCCCACCTGGCAGAACCACGCGCCGACCGATCCGCCGAACAGGCCGATGACGAACTGATTCGGCGATGTCTTTGCGAAAGGATAGTTGTGCGTCGAGGCGAAGCCGAAATTGTTCGTCGGCACTCGCGCCGCGGACGAGGCGTTCTCGCGCAGCGGCTCGGGGATGTCGAACGGGTAGCCCTCCCGGTGCGTCGGGCCGAAGTAAGGATGCAGCCCGTCGCCGGTGAGCCGGCCCTGCTTCGTCTCGGCGATTGGCTCGTAGGGCTTCTGGTACGTGTAGAACAGCCGCCCGGTGTCGTTGTAGAAGAGGAACAGTGCCAGCAGTTCGGCCAGCACGCAAGACACGATCACGTTAACGAGGACGACCCCCAGGGTCCGGCGCAGCATCGGGGTCCATGATAGTGTCATGCGAGACGTGACGATCACGCGCGATCAGAGCCGGGACACGGGCATGGCAATGGTGCTCCTGCTCCTGTTGGCCTTGCTCAGATGGGGCCGCAGCGAGCTGGTGATCGCCGCGCTCATTGTCCATGTCGTGAACATGATCGCGCCGCAAGTGTTTCGGCCGGTCGCGATCGCCTGGTTTGGCCTCGCACACGCGCTCGGCGCGGTCGTCTCGCGCGTCCTGATGTTTGTCGTGTTTGCTCTCGTCGTCACGCCCATTGGCTTGCTGCGCCGCGCGCTGGGCAAGGACTCGTTGCGGCTGCGGACGTTCCGAATCGGTGACGAGTCGGTGATGGTGGTGAGGAACCATACCTTCACTGCGAGCGACCTCGAGAAGCCCTATTAGCGCATGGAATTTCTGAGAGATCTCTGGGGGTTTCTGAGTCAGCGGAAGAAGCTGTGGCTGCTGCCGGCGATCCTGGTGCTGCTTGTGTTCGGCACCGTCATCGTGCTGACTGGCGGAACGGCCATCGCGCCCTTCATCTACACGCTGTTCTGATGCATGAGAACGGCGATTCTCGGCATCTCCGCCTACTACCACGATAGTGCCGCGGCGCTGCTCGTCGATGGCCACCTCGTCGCAGCGGCGCAGGAGGAGCGCTTCACGCGCCGGCGCCACGACGCGTCGTTCCCGCTTCACGCGTGTCGCTTCGTCCTGGACGAGGCGGGCATCTCGTTCGACGAGCTGTCCGCCGTCGCCTTCTACGACAAGCCGTTCCTGAAATTCGAGCGGTTGCTCGAGACATACCACGCCTTCGCGCCGAGCGGCCTGCGCAGCTTCGCCACGGCCATACCGGTGTGGATCAAAGAGAAGCTGTTCACCCGTCGGCTGCTCGCAGAGCATCTGCGCGAGCTGGGCAGCGCGCGTCATCAAGTGTTCTATCCCGAGCATCACCTGTCGCACGCGGCCAGCGCCTTCTATCCATCGCCATTCGAGGAGTCCGCGATTCTCACCATCGACGGCGTCGGCGAATGGGCAACGACGACGATCGGACGAGGCCGTGGGAAGGACATCGAGATTCTCAGCGAGCTGCAGTTCCCCCATTCTGTCGGATTGCTGTATTCGGCATTCACCTACTTTCTCGGGTTCACGGTGAACAGCGGTGAATACAAGCTGATGGGACTCGCCCCCTACGGCAACGCCGCCGCAGGGCGCACGAAAGACTTCGTCGGACGGATCACTTCTCAGCTGGTCGACATCCGGAAAGACGGCTCGATGCTGCTCAACATGCCGTACTTCGATTTCGCCACCGGCCTGCGCATGGTCAACGAGGCGAAGTGGGAGAGGCTGTTCGGGATGCCGCGTCGTGAGCCGGAATCCGACCTGACGCAGGCGCACATGGATCTGGCCTTGGCCGCGCAGCAGGTGACCGAGGAGATCGTGCTGCGACTCGCGCGCACGGCCCGCGACCTGAGCGGCAGCCGTCATCTGACAATGGCCGGCGGCGTCGCGCTGAATTGCGTCGCCAACGGCAGGATTCTCGAGAGCGGGATGTTCGATGACATCTGGATCCAGCCCGCGGCCGGCGATGCGGGTGGTGCTATTGGTGCCGCGTATACGGTGTGGCACATCCATCGGGCGCAGCCGCGCTTGGAGCGTCATCCCGGCTGCGATGCGATGTCGGGCTCGTACCTCGGGCCGGAGTTCTCGTCGAAGCAGATCGTCCAGACGATCGATCGCTACAACGCCCGCGCGCGTCACTACGAAGGCTTCGCGGCGTTGGCCGCCGACGTGGCCTCACGGCTCGCCGCCGGTGAGATCGGCGGCTGGTTCCAGGGCCGCATGGAATTCGGTCCGCGCGCGCTCGGCAATCGCAGCATCCTCGGCGACCCGCGCAACCCGGAGATGCAGAAGCGGTTGAACCTGAAGATCAAGTTTCGCGAAGGCTTCCGGCCGTTTGCGCCGTCAGTGCTCGAGGAAGATGTCGCCCAGTACTTCGAGCTCGATCGCCCGTCGCCGTACATGCTGCTCGTCACACCAGTGCGCACGGATCGCCAGCAGCCGCTGCCGCCCGACTACGCCGACCGTCCTATGTACGACCGGCTCTATTTCGTGCGCTCGGACCTGCCGGCGATCACGCACGTGGACTACTCGGCGCGGATTCAGACGGTCAGCCGCGCCACCAACCCGCGCTACTGGACGCTCATCGACGCTTTTAAGCGGTTGACCGGCTGTGGCGTGCTCGTCAACACGAGCTTCAACGTCCGCGGCGAGCCGATCGTCTGCACGCCCGACGAGGCGTATCGCTGCTTCATGCGGACGGAGATGGATTTTTTGGTGATGGGTGACTACCTCTTAGAGAAGAAACATCAACCAGCGTTCGTGGACGAGGGGTGGCGGCCGGCGGCTGATTAGACCAGCGGGTCTCAAGAACAAGACCCGCCCTACGGCTGTTTCCTATGAACGTCTTCCGATCGCGGCGTAGTCGAGATGCGTGAAGAGCAGCCGATTCATTTTCTCGACGTTCGCGTTGAGCGTGTCGACTGAATCGCCGAGCGCCGCCGACCGCGATAGCGGCTGGAGTTTCTGGTGGTCAGGATACGGCGCACTGTAGCGGATCTCGATCTGCTGAAACCCGCTGGCGATGAGCAGGAACTTCAGCGTGTCGGGGTGCAGCGGCCGGACGTGTGTGATGTCGCGGATGTAGCTCTCGAAAAATGCGAACCAGCAGGCGGGGTTGATCGTCTCGAGGACGATCGGCGCGCCAGGCCGCAATGCATCGAACGCCGCTTCAAGCAGCCGTGTGAGATACGCGGGTTCGAGATGTTCGACGACCTGCGCCGCGAACAACCCGCCGAGTGACCCTGCCGGCACGCCGCGGAGATACGAGAGCGCGTCGGCCTTCGTCGCCTCGAAGCCTTTCTCGCGGCACACCGCGACCATCGCGTCGTTGAGATCGATCCCGCGCGCGGCGACGCCGCCTTCGCGAAGCAGCGCCAGGAACTCGCCGCGGCCGCAACCGATGTCGAGGACGTCGGACGCTCCGGCAAAGATCGGAATGTAATCGCGCAATCGCCGCTGGATGTCCTCGCTCGAGCCACGAAAGGCATCCTCGAAGCCGACGTATTTGTGGCTGAGCGTCTCGACGCTTGACGCGGGAGTGTTCGTTCCGTAGGCCGACAGCTCGTCGGTCCGGCTCAAGCCGGACACCACGCTGCCCAGATTGTGCGTGGCCTGCTGCAGCACGCCGAGCGACGTGCGAATCTCGGCGTGCTCGGTGTTGATCGCCTCGATCAATGCCTCCATTCGCCGCTCACGTGCCGCCAGCGCTTCCTGGAACCGCCGCACATCATCGATTGCGAGCGCGAGCGGGCGGACGGATTCGTTGATGTACTGCACCATCGCCGAGTTGAAAGTCTCCTGACGACGGAGCAGTCGCGCGCGAATCAGATTGAGGAGGCGCTTCGGAAGCGACGGAGGGGAAGTGGGCTCGGACTCACCGACGCGCCAGAGGGTATTCAGCTGCTCGATGAGATGCTGGCTGCGAGCCCTGACGTCGATGTCGCTCATGCGTTCGACGGCTAGCGTCCGACCATGCCTTCAACCGGGCTGCTTGCGCTCGCGTACATCTTCTTCGCGATGCGACCCGCGAGATACGCGAGTCTGCCGGCAATCACCGCGTGCTTCATCGCCTGCGCCATGGCGACAGGCTTGTCCGCACCGGCAATGGCCGTGTTCATCAGCACGCCGTCGGCGCCCAGTTCCATCGCCAGCGCCGCGTCCGAGGCGGTGCCGACGCCGGCATCGACGATCAACGGCACGCGCGCGAATTCGCGGATGATGCGGATGTTGTTGACGTTCTGAATGCCGAGCCCCGATCCGATCGGCGCGCCGAGCGGCATCACCGCTGCCGCGCCGGCGTCTTCGAGCTTGCGGCAGGCAATCGGATCGTCGTTGGTATACGGCAGCACGATGAAGCCGTCCTTCACCAGTACTTTCGTGGCCTCGATGAGCGCCTCGTTGTCGGGGAAGAGCGTACGCTCGTCACCGATCACCTCGAGCTTCACCCAGTTCGAGAGCCCGGCTTCGCGTCCCAGCCTCGCCGTGCGGATGGCTTCGTCAGCGGTGTAGCAGCCGGCGGTGTTCGGCAGGATGAACATCCGGTTCGTGTCGATGTAGTCGAGCAGCGACTCTTTCGATCGATCGGAAATGTTCACGCGCCGGACCGCGACAGTCACCATGTCAGCGCCTGAGGCTTCGTGTGCCTGCGCCATCACCCCGTGCGACGAGTACTTGCCGGTGCCGACGATCAGCCGCGAGGTAAACGTGCGGCCGGCGATCACGAAGGGGGTGTCTGTCACGGCGTTCTAGCCGCCTCCGACGAAGTTGACGATTTCGAGCGTGTCGCCTTCACCGATGACGACATCGGTAAAGGTGTGGCGCTTGATGATCTCCAGATTGTGCTCGATCGCCACTCGACGCGGATCGATCTCGAGTCTGGCCAGGAGGCTGGCCACTGAGATCGGTTCGTCCAACTGGTAGCGTTCGCCGTTGAGCGTGATGACCATGGGGTGGGGATCTGACCCCACAGTACTGTGCGAAATCCGCGTAAGTCAAGGTAAGCCATGAGGTTGTGAGGGCCTGGCCCAGGCCAGGCCAGCCCAGCCCCCGGCTGCGGCGAGCTCGTCGCGGCCCTGCCCCGATCTTGTTGAAAGACCGATAAACGAGTTGTAGATGACCCTGTTCAGACCGCTGCCTCGCACAGTTACCCGCCCACTCGCGTTCCTCGTTCTCACGGCGTGGGTGGCCACGATGATGACGCTGGTCCATCGGTCGTACGTGCAGGCATCGCCCGCGAATCTCGCGACCGACCTCGCGCGTTACGGCTCGACGGCGGTGTGGCGTGGCGTCTATTATCGCGGCGAGAAGATCGGCTTCACCGTCAGTCAGACCACACGGACGGAGGACGGCTTCGAGCTGCAGGAAGACGGCCGCCTGCAGATGCTGCTCCTTGGCCAGGACACGGCCGCGACCATTCGTACGACTGCGCGCGTGGACACGGCGTTCTTGCTGCGTTCGTTCGAGTTCTCGCTCGATCCAGGCACGGGTCCAATCACTGTCAAAGGCTCGCTCGATCGCTCGGCCGAGAAATACCGGCTGACGCTGGCCATCGATTCTGGCGGCACGACGCGCACCGAAACGCGCGAGCTGCCCGAAGCTCCCGTCCTCTCGCTGAACCTCTCGCGTCTGCTCGCCAATGGTGGACTGGTCCCCGGCAGCACGCACACACGAACCGTGCTCGACCCGGCGACGTTGCAGAGCGCAGTGATGACCGTCTCGGTTGGCGATCGCAGCGTCGTGCGCGCCAACGACACGGTGATCCCGGCGTTCCGTGTTGAGACGGAGTTCCGCGGCCTGAAGACGACATCGTGGGTGACCGATACCGGCGACGTCGTTCGCGAAGAGAGCCCGCTCGGGCTCATGACGATTCGTGAATCGCCGGAACGCGCGCGCGGGCTCGCGGTGCCCGGTCGCGTGCAAGCGGATCTGCTGCAGGGCGCCGCGATCGTGCCGGCGATGCGGGGGCGGATCGATGAGCCACGCGATGTGCGGCGTTTGAAGCTGCGCCTCGATGGCGCGGATGTGCCGGCTGAGGAACTGAATGGCGCCGGCCAGACCGCCGATGGCAACGTGATTGAGATTGTCGATTCGCGATCGCTGCAGCCAGGTCCGCGCGACGTGAACGTCGAGCGCTATTTGCAGCCCGAGCCGCTCATCGAAAGCGATGCGCCGGAAATTCGTGCCGAGGCGGAGCAGGCCATCCGTGGCGCAACTGACGACCGCGGACGCGCCGAGCGATTGACGCGCTACGTCAACGGCCTGCTCGACAAGAAGCCAACGGTGAGTCTGCCGTCAGCACTCGAGGTGCTCCGCACCAAGATCGGCGATTGCAACGAGCACACGACGCTCTTTGTCGCCATGGCGCGATCGATCGGCATGCCCGCGCGCATTGCGGTCGGACTCGTGTTCATGCACGGGGCCTTCTATTACCACGCGTGGCCCGAGGTCTATATCGCCCAGAGCCCCTCGACGTCGCTCGGGTCTGACCATCGCGGATTCTGGCTGCCGGTCGATCCCACGCTCAACCAGTACCCGGCCGACGCGACGCATCTGCGATTGACACGCGGTGGTCTCGAGAAACAGGCGGTGGTGCTGCCGCTCATCGGTCGTCTCAAGATGACCGTGCTCGATGTCGAACTGGTGCCGGGCGCCAATCGCCCGGTGGTTGGCCGCGCGCCTGAAGCGATGGACCTCGGCGAGCTCGCGGCGACCGTGACGCCGCGTGCGGAGACATCTTCGGCGTGCCGATGCTCCGGGGGCAATAGATGATCGCGGTGCAGAACCTTGTAAAGACCTACGGCAAGTTCAAAGCGGTTGATGACCTCAGCCTCAACGTAGAGCCCGGGGAGATCCACGGCTTCCTCGGTCCCAATGGCGCCGGCAAAACAACCACGATGCGGATGATCGCCGGACTCCTGAAGCCAACCTCTGGACGTATCCTCGTCAACAATCACGACATGGAGCACGAGCCGGAGGTCGCGAAGGGCTCGCTCGGCTTCATCCCCGATCGGCCGTTCATCTACGACAAGCTCACCGCCGGCGAGTTCCTCACGTTTCATGCCGGTCTCTACGGTTTGACCAATAGCCAGGTCGGATTTCGCGTGGATGAGATGCTCGAACTCTTTGAGCTTACGCAGTGGAAGCACGAGCTGATTGAGAGCTTCTCGCACGGCATGAAGCAGCGCCTGGTCATGAGTTCGGCGTTCTTCCACCGGCCGCAGGCGGTAGCTGTCGATGAGCCGATGGTGGGACTCGATCCTCGTGGCGCGCGACTGATCAAGGACGTCTTCCGCCGCATGAGCGAGCGCGGCGTGGCGATCCTCATGAGCACCCACACGCTCGAAGTGGCGCAGGAGATGTGTCACCGCGTCAGCATCATCCAGAAGGGACGCATCATCGCCCAGGGCACGGTCGACGAAGTGAAGCAGATCGCCGGAGGCACAACCGACGAACATCTCACCGCGGTGTTCTTGAAATTGACCGGGGGAAGCGCGTTGCAGGAGATCGATGACCTCTGATGGAGCGTCCGGCGCACGTGTAGCGGCCGGCTTTCCTGGCCCGCCGAAGCTCGGAACGAGCGAAGGCGGCAGCCGGACCTTCGCGTTTCCGTATCTGTTGCTGCCCTCTCTCTGGGCCGCCCGTAACCGAATGCAGCGGCGCGAGCGCGGCGACTCGCTGCGCGGGCTGCTGTTCGGCGGCGTCGGCATCCTTGTCGTCGGTGCGCTGTTCTGGGGCGCCTATTGGCTGACGCGGCAACTGGCCGCGTACGAGGAGTTCGGCGACTACCTGCTGCGCCTCGGTCTCTCGTGGCTGTTCCTCTCGTTCCTCGCCTTTCTCGGCTTCAGCGGCATCGTCACCGCGCTGTCCTCGTTCTTCTTATCCGACGATTTGCGGCTGCTGATGACCAGCCCGATTGCCGCGCGACGGCTATTCGCGGCGCGATTCATGCGGACGCTCGGGTCCGCCTCGTGGATGGTGATCGCCTTCATGACGCCGGTGCTGGCAGGAATCGGTGTCGGACGCTGTGCGCCCTGGGCCTTCTATGTCACCGCCGTGAGCACAGTCGTGCCGTTCGCGATGATTCCCGTCGCACTTGGCTCGGCGTGCACGCTGCTCGTCGTCAATGTGTTTCCGGCGCGGCGCGCACGCGACCTGCTGATGCTCATGGGTCTGGTCTTCGCGGCCGGCATCGTGCTGCTCTTGCGCTTCATTCAGCCCGAGCGGCTGCTTCGCGTCGAGTCGCTGCCCGATATCACCGACTTCTTCGCGACGCTGCAGTCGCCGATCACGCCGCTCCTGCCGTCGTTCTGGGCGGGTGAAGCGCTCTTTGCCGGCATCCAGGGCGGCGTGGACTGGCTGCATCAGGCCGCGCTGTGGACGACGGCTGGGGCGTTTACCGTGGTGCTGGCCGGCGCGCACGAGCGATGGCATTTCGCCGGCTACAGCCGGTCGCAAGAGGCGCCGAAGACGCGGTTCGCCCACTTCCGCGCGCTGGACGTCATCGCATCGGCACTGCCGTTATCGACGGTACGCCGACAGCTGCTCGTGAAGGACCTAAAGGTGTTCCTGCGTGACGTGAGCCAGTGGGTCCAGTTGCTGCCGCTCCTCGCGCTGGTGCTGTTGTATCTCTACAACTTCCAGGTCCTCGATCTCGAGCGCATGGCGTTCATCGGCGGCTTCGTCAAGAACATCTACGCGTTCGTGAATCTCGGCATGGCGGGATTCGTGATGGCGACAGTGGCGGTGCGCTTCGTCTTCCCGGCGGTATCTGCCGAAGGATCGGCGTTCTGGATCATCCGCACGTCGCCCATCTCGATGCACGACTTCCTGTGGTCGAAGTTCTGGACCGCGCTGGTGCCGGTACTGCTGTTCACTGAGGCATTGACCATCGCGGCCAATCAGTTGCTCGGCGTAGACCCGTTCCTCAAACTTGTTGCAGCGGGCGCGATGGTCGTCATGACGTTCGCGCTGGTCGGACTGGCCACCGGTCTTGGCGCCCGCTATCCGCGGTTCGGGGCGGACGCGACGCAGGCGGCCGGCTCGTACGGTGGTGTCATGTTCATGATCGTCGCCGTGCTGCTGATCATCGTCATCATTGCGCTGCTTGGCTGGCCGTCATCCATGTACATGATGTCGAAGAGCGGGCTGGTGCGATTCAGGCTGACGCCTGAGCGGCAGGCGATCATCGTCGCCTGCTTCACCGCCGTCGTTGCGATCTGTGTCGCCACCTGGTGGTTGGCGATGCGGTCCGGGGTGCGCGCACTCGACGCAATGCGCAACTGAACCTGGAGCGATACCGATGGCATTCACCGTACTTCGCGTCTCTGCCGTGTTGCTGGTTGCGGTTCTCGCCTTGCCTGGTGTGACAGATGCGGCGCAGCGCCTGAACACAGCCGACGCACACGACTTTCAGATGGTTCCGCCACCGTATCACGGTGCGACAGAACGCACGGGTATGAAGCGCGTTTCTATTTTCTTCCGCATGAATGGCGATCGCGACTAGCGTCGTGCGCGAACGCGCGGTGGATGACATCCCACACTGGCCTGTCAGCCTCATTCGGTGCCGCCGTGCCAGCCGCAGGATAGCTTGCGGCGAAACCAATCGCCGACGGATCGAGAGGTTGTCCCATCAACCGTCCCAGGAGCTCGATCCACCGAGGGTTAGCGCCTGCGCGCGCGGTCCAGCGGGATCCTCGCCAATCGCTCGACGAATCTCGTCCATGAGGCCAGTCCATTGCACCCGGAGGTCAGCGAGGACCTCTGGAGATAATGATTTCAACCGGTCGGCTTTCGCCTGATGGCCTGGTCGAACAGCCGTCGTTTGTCTTCGAGCAGCCGTTCTGCGCATCCAGCGCGCGCGCCAACTGCCTGCGTGTGCGAGTGATGAGCAGTCCGATCTTTTTCAGGGGTATTCCCAGGAACTTCAAGGCGACTGTCGACGTCGCCAGCGGAGTACGCACGGTAGCCGGCCGACGTCCTCTTGGGCTTCAAGGACCAAGCCGGTCGTAGTGCCTAACGCACGCGCCGTCGCGCCGGCTAATTGCGCGAACTCCTGTGTTCGTAATGGTCGGTCGCCGTTGGAGGCCATTCGTCTTTGCTGTGGGTTCTTGGTCAGGTATGACGGTGCGTCAAGGTCAAGACGGTGTCGCTGGTCTACGGTACAATTCCGCCGCCCTCGTCCTTATGAGTGTTGAGTTGACCGGACGGCGCCTCGGTATCTACCAACTTCACGAGCGTGTTGGCGCTGGTGGCATGGGCGAGGTCTATCGTGCGCGTGACACGCGGCTGCAGCGGGATGTCGCCGTCAAGATTCTGCCCGAGGCGTTCGCCGCGGACGGAACCCGGCGGGCGCGCTTCGAGCGTGAAGCGCTGGTTCTCGCGTCGCTCAATCATCCAAACATCGCCACCATTCACGGCATCGAGGACGACGATGGCGTCCATGCCCTGGTGATGGAGTTGGTCGATGGCGAGACGCTCGCCGATCGGATCATGCACGGCGCGATACCCGTATCCGCAGCGCTCGCCATCGGCAGGCAAATTGCCGACGCTCTCGACGCCGCGCACGAGCGCGGCATCGTGCACCGCGATCTGAAGCCGGCGAACATCAAGCTGACATCATCGGGACTGGTGAAGGTGCTCGACTTCGGCCTGGCCAAGGCTATGGCGGGCGACGAGACCGAGCCGGAGACGTCGAACGCTGCCACGATGACCGCCGTCGGGACACACGAAGGGCTGATCGTCGGCACGCCCGCGTACATGAGCCCCGAGCAGATGCGCGGTCAGCCGGTGGACAAGCGCACGGACATCTGGGCGTTCGGGTGCGTGCTCTACGAGATGGTCACCGGACGGCCCGCGTTTGCGCGGCAGACGATATCGGACACGATCGCCGCGATTCTCGAGCGCGAGCCCGAGTGGGACGTGGTGGGCACCGCCGTACCAGTGCCGGTGCGCGCGTTGCTGAAGCACTGCCTCGCGAAAGACGTGCGGCGACGGCTGCGCGATATCGCCGATGCGCGCATCCAGATCGAAGAGATCCTCGCCGAACCGCCAGCAGCCCCGGCGAAGGATGTGCCGCGCGTTAGATCCTTCACACTGTGGGGGAGTCTCGCGCTTGGCGTGCTCGCGGTTGCGGCTGCTGTCGCACTGTATCTACTCGCCACGAGAAGCACATCCACTCCCACGCCCGTGGAGCTGACCTTATCGTTTACCAGGCAGATGAATGAGGTCGCTGTCACCTCGGTGCCGTCGCCCTCCCCGGACGGCGGACGGTTTGTGTTTATCGGCACCAACGAGAAAGGCGCGAGATCGCTGTGGATCCGTGCCATCGAGTCTTCGGAGACCCGCATGCTCGCGGGCACCGACGGCGCCCAGACGCCGATCTGGTCTCCTGACGGCGCATGGATCGCCTTCTTCGCCGACGGGAAGCTGAAGAAAATCGCGGTCAGTGGGGGGCAGCCGCAAACGATCGCGGCGCTGGAGGGATTTCAGGAAGCGTCGTGGGGGTCGCAAGGCGTCATCATCTTCCGGCCGAGCAACCGACAACCGCTGTTCCGCGTTGCTGACACTGGCGGAGAGATGGCGCCGTTGACGCATTTGAAGGAGGCGCTCGGTGAGAACTCTCATCGCGGTCCGACGTTTCTTCCCGATGGCCGCCGATTCCTCTTCACAGCGCGTTGCGCGGAGGCCGCCAACAACACGCTCTACCTCGGCTCGCTCGATTCTTCCGAGCCGCAGCGGGTCATGAGTGCGCAGTCGAAAGCGATCTTCCTGACCGGACGCGACGGCACGAGCAGATTGCTCTACTACCGCGACGGCAGCCTTGAAGCGCGAACCTTTGACCCTGATCGCAACGCGCTGGGCGATCCGCGTCCCCTCATCGGCAACGTGGACTACAACTCCGCTGGTATCGGCGCGTTCTTTCAGGCGTCCCCCGATGGTCGCGTCATCGTGATCCGGCCGGCGGGAGCCGCCGGCGCGCAACTGACGTGGTTCGAACGAAGCGGCGAGCAGATAGGCACGGTGGGCACCTCGGATAGTGATTTGTATCAGCCGCGGCTGTCGCCAAAGGGGGAACAAATCGCTTTTACCCGTGCGGATCCAAAGAATGGTAATCGCGACGTGTGGATCATTGAATTGGATCGCGGCATTGCGACGCCCTTGACCCGCAACGCGGCCAATGACTGGCACCCGGTGTGGTCGGCCGACGGCACGAGGCTGCTGTTCAATTCGGATCGCGGGGGAAAGTCCGAAGGCCTTCTCTACATGAAGAGCGCCCTGGACGCGAGCGCCGAAGAAACGCAGGTGCTCGATATGGAGAGCTCGCCGACCGACTGGTCGCCGGATGGACGCTGGGCTGTAGTGGCCGGGGGTCCGCCGCCGGCCGGTGGCGCCGCCGTGCAACTTGTCTCGATGACCGAGCACACAATGAAGCGCCTGCTGGAAACCGAGTCTCGCCACGGTGCCACGCGATTTTCGCCGGACGGAAAATGGGTGGCGTATTCATCAGACGAGACAGGGCGGTTTGAGGTCTTCGTGCGTCCCTTCGCGAATGGCGTCGCGGCGCCGGAGAAGATCCAGCTCTCCGAGGCTGGAGGCGACTTTCCGGTCTGGCGTCCCGACGGTCAGGAGCTGTACTTCATGTCCGAGGACGCGACCATTCACGCGGTAGCGACTACCGGACTACGGATCGGAGGGCCTGTATCTCGCCCGCATGCGCTCTTTCGTCCATGTTCGGGAAGCGCGCCGCAGGCCGCGCCTATGACGGCAAATTTTTGGGGAAATCCCTACGACACGCGCGATGGCAAGCGGTTCATCGTCGACTGCATCGTGCGGCCGTCGCGTGAGTACGTCGTCCTCATGAACTGGCCGCTTACGCAGAAACGGTGAGGGGCACGTCCAAGCGACGTGCCCTCACCTGCATAAGCCTGAGCTTGCACTTCGTCGCGCTTCATTCACAATGAGGCTCGCCTTCGACCCCCAATCACAATCGTCTTCGCACGGAGCGCGCGTGAGCACGAGCATCACGAACTACGACGGCGGAATCACTACGACCCCGCAGCAACACACTCATCCCAAGACCGTACAGGAACTGCAGGAGATTCTGCGCGACAAACACAAGTACCCGAGCCCTGTGCGCGCGATGGGCAGCAATCATTCGCTCACACCCTGCGCCGCGTCCACCGGCACTGTCGTGGGCATGGACGGCTTCACCAGGATCGTGAAGATCGATACCGCCAGGAAGACGATCACGGCGCAGGCCGGCCTGCAACTGGTCGACGCCGCTGCAGCGATCCGCAAGAAGGGTCTGCAGTTCATGCTCAACATCGAGATCGGCAACATCACGCTGGGATCCGCCGCGTGCTGTCAGACAAAAGACAGTCTCGACGGTGTCGAGCTCGGCCAGGTCAATTCGTACGTCACTGGCATCAAGTGGGTGAGTCCGTCCGGCGAATTGATGGAGGCGTCCGAGAACAAGAATCCCGAGCTGCTCCCGTACATTCGTGCGAGCTATGGCCTCGCGGGCATCGTTTATGAGGTGACGTTCAAGCTGAAGCCGCTCGAGATCATCAGCTTCGACTACGACGTCCACGACGTCGAGGACATGAAGGATTCGATGATCAAGAAAGCGATCTCCGAGAACCAGAGCATCGTGATGTGGACCGTCGGCGACGATGTGGTGATCCAGTCGCGCAACAAGGCGAAGAAGCTGAAACACGAATTCCTGGCCGACGCGAGAGAGTTCGGCTGGAATTTTCTGGCCGCTTACACCGGGCGGGGGATCCGCGATCGGTTTGCCGGCGCCGGTATCGGGAAAATCAAGGAGACCCTGGGCGGCGGTGTCGAGCTGGCGTTCTACCGTTTGCTCAGTGCCGGCGGCGGATTCACCCTCGAGGCGCCTGATAAGACGATCAACTACTCCAAGACGCCGCAGTCGGCGCGCTATGCCTTCACCTTCTGGGCGTTCCCACGCGCGGATTATGTGAAGAACCTGAAGGACTACGTGAAATGGGCCGACGCCTATTTCAAGCGGACCGGCTTCCGATGCAACATGCCGCTGGGCTCCTATTTCATCCGCAAGGATCGGAACTCGCTGCTGTCATACACGTGGGACGGCGACATCATCTCGCTCGATCCGATTCACGCGCCAAGCGATCGTGAGCCCGAGGCGTGGCCGACGTTCCTGAGGGCGTTCAACGAGTGGGCCCATCAGCGCGGCGGCCTTCCGCTGCTCAATCAGAGCCCGTTCCTGACGAAGCAGCAGGTCGTGGATGCGTACGGGGATCGGTGGAAGAAGCTGGGCGACTGGCTCAAGACGATCGATCCCGAGCGCCGCATGGTGAACGAGTTCTTCGCGCAGCTGTTGTGACGGTCGGGCGTAGGGGCGAGGCATGCCTCGCCCCTACAAACGTTGCGCGCTCACCGCTGCGCCGAGGAGTCCGGCCTCTTCGTTCAGGATCACGTACACCGGGATCCGCGCGACGAGAGCGCTCAACGGCTCCTTGGCTCGGAACGCATCGATGAAGTTGCCGTTGGTCAGCGCCGGCAAAATCTTGCGGGCGATACCCCCGCCGATGTACACACCGCCGGTCGCCATCGTCCGCAACGCGAGGTTCCCTGCCTCAGCACCATATGCGCTGACGAACATCCGCAGCGCTTCAGCGCAGTGCTGGCATCGTCCGCCGAGCGCCGCCTGTGACACGAGCGCCGGAGCCTCGGGCGCGTCCAAATCGCTGACCACCGGACACTCGCCCCCGCGATGGGTGAACCGATGCACATTGAGCAGCCCCGGGCCACTGATCACCTGCTCCACTTCGGCCCGGCCGTAGCGCTCTCGCAGCATGCGGACGAGTTCAAGTTCGCGATCGGTCCGCGCGGCGAAGTCGGCGTGGCCAGCTTCTGTTGGAACCGGTTGCCAGCCGCCGTCGACTCGATGCAGATAGGCCTGACCCAGACCAGTGCCGGCAGCGATGACGGCTCTCGAGCCGGTGAGATGGGGAACGCCATCCTGCAGCGACGTGAGCTCGTCTGCGGTCAGCACTTCGATCGAGCTGGCCATGGCCTCGAGATCGTTCAGCAGCCGCGTGCGGCGCGTGCCGAATCTCGCGCCGATTTCCATGGCGCCGATCTCCAGGCCGACATTGGTCAGCATCGCGCGATTGTCCACCACGGGACCGGCGACACCGAGCGCGACCGCCTCGACCGTGAGCGGATGATTCACATCGCGCGCAAACGCATCCAGGATGTCGGCAAAACTCGCGAACGACGCGGTCGCGTAGCTGTGCACGGCCTGTGGAGCCGGACGAGGGTTCCCTCGCCCGAAGACGCCAAGCAAAGTTTTTGTGCCGCCGACGTCACCAGCTACGAGCATTGATGTCCGGGTAGATTATATTGGTGGCGCTTGGCTACGCCTGGTACCACCACTGTCTCACGGCGTCAGGTGCTCGAACGCTGCAAGCAACTGCGAGACGATCACCTCCGCTACATGCAGAAGTGGGGTCTTATTCACCCCGCGAAGCGCATACACGGTGAGATGTCCTACGCATTCACCGATGTCACGGTGATCCGCCAGGCCGACGCCGAACTCGCGGCCGGGGCCAGCTTTCGCGCCGTGATGCGCAACCTGCTGGCCTCACGTGTCGGGCAGCTGGCGTTTGATTTCCGTCTCGAGGCGCAGCCGGCAAAAGTGCTGCAACTGAAGCGGCCGGAGCCGCCGCCGCTGGCCGCACTGATGGACGCGTCGCTGCCACGTCTCGGGCCGAGCTCCGCCGAGCGCCAATTCGTCGAAGCCTCATCGCTCGACGATGGTGACCCGGCTCACCACGACGAGGCACTTGCGGGATACCGGCGTGCATTGGGGATCGATCCCGACCTCGTCCCGGCGATCATCAACCTCGCCAACATCCACTATTCACGCAACGAGATCGCCGAGGCCCAGGCGCTGTACGAGCGCGCCATCGCGCTCGAGCCCGAAGTCTTCGAAGCCCATTTCAATCTGGGCAACATCTTCCATGACCTGAACCGCTACTCGGACGCGCGTGTCTGTTACCGCGATGCGCTGCAGCTGAATCCGACCTATGCGGACGCGCACTTCTATCTGGCGGTCACGCTCGAGAAGAACGGCCAGTCGCAGGAAGCGCGGTTGCACTGGAAGGCGTACCAGGAGCTGGCACCCAACGGTGAATGGGTGCATCTGGCTAAGGAATTCTCTGACTAGCTGGTAGTCGGTAGCTAGTAGCGGTACTCGTCCGGATTTCGCTTCTTCGGCGCGCGGCGCAGCTTGTAGTACTGGCAGTCGATGCACCACGCATCGGGATCGAACCCGGTCGTGCCGGCGTACGGCTTGACCTCGCGATGCGTGCAGAACGCGGCGGGGACGCCTTGTTCGACAGGTTGCTGCCACCGGCACGAGGTGAAGCGAACGAATCCGGTTGACTGCGGAGCGGACGGAGTCGGCGTGCCCTCGGTCGTGGTCGGCGTGCCTTCGGCCGGATTGTCGCTGGGTGGGCCCATCGGGCCGTTATTGAAGTTGGACGCCAACGGCTTTCTCCAGCGCGCGAAGCGCGCGAACCTCTTCGGGTGCGACCAGCGTCAACGCGTTGCCCGTTGACTCGGATCGGCCCGTCCGGCCCACCCGATGCACGTAGGCCTCGGGCGTGTCCGGTACCTCATAGTTGACGACGTGGGCGATGCCATCGATATCGAGGCCACGCGCCGCGACATCGGTCGCGACCAGCACGGGATACGTGC
>DAINQP010000089.1:0-17027 GCA_036742665.1 Vicinamibacterales bacterium
CCCTTTCGAGCGCCTTGTAGACGACCGGTGAGGTCGTCAACGCCACGCCGATGGGGACGGCTGACGATGACGGGCTGCCAGTTGAAGTCGAGCGACTCGAACCTGGCACGTGGGTTGGCGATGTCGTCATGTCGAGCGAGATGACGCCCTTCCTGATCGCGGCGCAGGCGCGTGGCTGTCTCGTGCAGGCGGGGGTTGACATGCTGTTCGAACAGATTCCGGTGTACCTCGCGTTCTTCGGATTCACGAGCACGACGCCGGAGCACCTCAGGCAGCTCGCAGCGCAGGGGCCCACATCGACGAAGCCGCGAGAACGGAGCGGGTAGGATAGAGGCGAATGGGACATCGATGGCTCACGATGGCGGCAAAGGACATCTGGCAGCTCGGCGCGATCGCCGCCATCACGGCGGGACAGAGCGTCGTGCGCGGCGGGACGATCCGTACACGCCTGAGGCGCTCGCCAAGCGCAACGACAACGGCGCGAAGTGGCCGGCGGCAGATCCTGAAGCGAAGTGCTACATGCTCGGCGTGCCGCGCGTCACCTATCACAACATGCCCTTTCAGATCTTCCAGGCCGACGGCGATCTGCTGATGGTCTATCCGTTCGCGGCCGCGAATCGCGTCATCTACATGAGCGATCGAGAGCTGCCGGTCGATTCGTGGAGGGCAAGTCCGACGGAACGTGGGACGGCAACGTGCTGGTCGTCACGACGAAATGGCAGAACGGACAGTCATGGCTCGATCGCGCCGGCAACCATGCGAGCAATCAGTTGACCGTCACCGAGCGCTCAGGCTGCTCCGCCCGAACCACATGTCATACGAGGCCACGCTCGACGACCCGCAGACGTTCACGCGTCCATGGACAATCGAGATGCCGCTCTACCGGCTGGTCGATCAGCAGGCACAGCTGCTCGAACACAAGTGTGTGCCCTTCGCCGACGGGCTCCTGTATCACGATCTGCTTCGAAAGGACGACACAAAGGAACGTCGCTAAAACGAGCCCGTCTCTGGCATCACTTGCATGAGCACTGCCGGGCTGACCGCGAGTTGCCCCGAGAATAGCGGGCTATGCGATGCGATCAACATGATCGCAGGCGCGATGCCGGTCGCGAAGATCTCAGCGGATCGGACTGCGCGACGCAGAATTAGTCGGCGGCGCGTCAGTCACGTCGATCGCGATCCATGAGCACGACGTCGGAATTCGCGCGCAGCCGGTCGAAGAGAATTCGGCTTCCGTCGGGCGCGATATCGAAATCACGAATCTCAAAGCCGGATCGAAACTCGCTGATCTGACGCTCCTGTCCGCTGGCCAGGTCGACCCAGAAGAAGTTCTGATTGCGAACATCCGCTTCCTTCAGGTAGATCAAGGCATTTGTACCGGGTACGAAACGGTACGGGCTCCCCGTTTGATAGTTGACCCAGAGTACCGGGAGTGGATACGGCTTTCCGTCTGGTGTCATGCCTTTCACCTGCATCCTGGCACCCTGGACCGGCTCTGAAAACACGATGAACCTGCCGTCCGGCGACCACAGCGGGCGTGAGGAGATGCCCCTGGTCAGTGTTGTCAGCGAACCGCCGGACGCCGAGACCTTGTAGATCCGTGTGGTTTCGGTCGCCGACGGCCCAGCAAACACGATCCATTGGCCATCCGGCGACCATGAGAAAGACCCGCGCACGTCAATCGCGTCGGTCAATACTCGAACGTCGGTGCCGTTGGCGCTCATCACCGCGAGTACAGAACGACCCTGCCTACGATAGGCGAACGCGATTCGTGTTCCATCCGGAGAGACAGCAGGCGGTGAGACGAGTCCTCCATCAGACCCTCTCCATAACTCCTGCGCGACATCGCCAGTCATTTTCCAGAGTCCGTCAGCGCCGCCCTTGCTGGACAGCACGAGCACATAATCGGGACCGAAGCGCGGGCTGAGGGCACGAGCGTTTGGCGCAATGAAATCCTGCAGCGAAGATTCCGGCTGCATCTGGCTTGAAACCGGAACGCTCCACACACGGGCCAGCGGCATCGCAACGGTCACAACGACACGGCGCGTATCGGCGGTAGCGGCGGCCGACAGATACTGTTCGGCAATTCCGGTACTGACTCGATGCGGAATCCGGTGCCGGACGTCCATGGCGTAGAGCCACTGGGATGACCCGTCGTCAGCGGTCGCCGAGTACAACACGGTGGTCGGACTGAGCCAGGTCGGATACGCCACACGCGAATTGTGATGACTGATCCGTTCGGGCACTGCCATCGCGCCGCCTGCGGGTACGGCGAAGCGCCACAGGTCCATTTCGTCGGTCGTGACGATCCCCTTGACGAAGTAGATGAAACGTCCGTCCGGTGACCATGTCAGGTGATGGTTGTGAACACCGGGTTTGTCGACGTGGATCTGCCGCGGGTTGTTCCCGTTTCGATCGGCAATGAAGACCGGGTCGCCCTCCTCGGGCGTGTGATAGACGAGACGTGCGCGATCGGGCGACCACGCCGGATTCACCCCGGTCTCCAGAAAGCGACGATGCTCCCCCGGCACAACGGGCGTCAGCCATGTGCGCAAACGATTCGGTCGTACCGACACCTGTTCAAGAAACCACAGTTGCGAATTGTCGTCGGAGAAGCCCAGGTAGCGAATGGCGCCGGGATACAACGCAGGAAAGCGTCCCTTAGTGATGTTGATGAAGCGGCCGCTTCTCGTGGGCGACAGCCAGGCGTCGAAGCCTCCGTCTCGATCCGAGAGAAACGCGGTGAAGTTGCCGTCCGGTGAAATCGCCGCATCGATCTCGTCCCCCGCAAAGTCCGTCAGCTTCTGAACGACGACGCCATCGAGCGGATTCGTCCAGAAGTAGTCCAATTGCCACAGACGCCAGGCCACGACAGCAGCTGCGACGACGAGGCCGGCGACGAGTCCGATCAGAAGGCCTCGTCTTCGTCGAGGTGATGGCGCCGCAACAGGAACGACCGTTTCGCGAGGCGTCATCTGGCGAATGCGCTTGAGATCGGCTGCGAGATCGTTCATCGACTGATAACGACGGTCCGGATCCTTGGCGAGCGCTTTCGCAATCAGCGTTTGAAGATCGGCGGGCACCGTGTCGCCGAGCGCGGCCGGCTCTCCGTGTTGAATCAACTCCAGCACGTGCAGGTCGTTGTGTCCTTCGAACGGACGATGACCGCCGATGAGCTCATAGAGCATCACACCGAAGGAGAACACGTCGCTGCGCCGATCGAGGCGCTTGCCCGCGGCCTGTTCCGGCGACATGTACGGCACCGTGCCAACCACGACGCCGAGTCTGGTGTTGACGTCGCTGACCGTGGGACTCTGATCGTCCGCCTGCTCCTGCAGTTTCGCGAGGCCGAAGTCGACAAGCGTCGCGTAGCCGTTCCTGCCGACCAACACATTGGCAGGTTTGATGTCCCGATGCACGATGCCCGCCTCGTGCGCAGCGGCCAGGCCATCGGCGACGCCGGTTAACAGGTCGGCGATGTCGTGGTACGAACGTGGCTTCGCTCGTGCCCAGTCGCTGAGCGTGCCACCGTCGATGAGCTCCGTCACGAGATACTGACGATCGTCGAGCTCGCCGGCGTCGTAGACCGTCAAAATGTGCGGATGACTCAGGGAGGACGCGACCTGTGCCTCGCGCTGAAAGCGGCGGCGCCCTTCCGCATCGGCCAGCGTCGCGGACAAGAACTTGATCGCGACCTGGCGGTTGAGTCGTGTGTCGTTGGCGCGATAGACGTCACCCATCCCACCAGCGCCAATGAAGGCGACGATCTCGTAGAGTCCTACGCGGGTGCCCGGAGGAAGAGGCATCGTTTCTGCGCCGGTGGATTGTAGCGGAATCTGGCAGAAGCAAAGGAGGACGTCCTCGTCCGTCATGAACCGATGATCGCTAAACTTTTCGGGACGCTGAAACCGCGTGCCTGATCAGATGGTCCAGCAGATGCCTCGCAGGTCGGGCTCACCCCCACGGCGTCATCGGCGGCCGCCACGCAGCCTGGCTCCGAGCTGATGGCTGGGCCTCTGCGCGTCCGGAGCTCCCGCAGACCATCAGGACGATCGCGACGCGACCGAGCGCTCGAATCGGTTCGATCATTGGCGCAATCCTTACATTCGTCACTGGGACCCGATCTAGACTCTTGTACAGCTGCTATGACACTCTCACGACCCTCCCGTTACGTATTGGCCCTCTTCCTGTCGTGGCTGCCGGCGTGCGCGGCGACGCCGGCACCGCCCCGCGAGAGTGATGTCACGGCAGTCGTCGATGCCTTCTACGGAGCAATCACCGCCGGCGACGCACCCGCGGCCATGCGCCTCATCGCGCCCGACGCCGTGTTCGTGGAGTCGGGAAAGATCGAAACCCGGGCCGAATACGAAGCCAACCATCTGCCAGCCGACATCGACTTCGAGCGTCAGGTCAAGGCACAGCGGGGCCCTATGCGGGTGACGTTCGATGGCCGTGACACGGCCTGGGTCATTTCGCGCGCAGAGTACGACGAAGGTAACCCTGAGAAGTACATCAATACGCAGTTGATGGTGCTCACCCGCCACACCGGCGAGTGGAGAATCCGCACAATCAGCTGGTCGACGAACCAACCATGAAATCCTGCGGCCGCCTTTCATGAAGAACGCGATGGGTGCGCTGATCGGTATCGTGATGATGGGCGCCGTCCTGGGCGCCGGCCAGACTGCCGGGCAGGCGGCGCCAGACGCCCACGTCGCACGCGCGAAGACGGCTGCGGGCAACGACTATCTGAACCTGTTCAACTTCCTCTGCCCTGTTCCGAGCCCTGTTCCGAGCCCTGTTCCGAGCCCTGTTCCGAGCCCTGGGCGCAGCGTTGGGGCCGGGCCACGGCGCGGCGGCGGGCCGCCGGAGAAATCCGCCTGGTATACCGAGCCAGTGAAGGTGTTCGAGAACCTCTACTTCGTCGGCCAGACCGAGTACTCCGCGTGGGCGGTCACCACGTCCGAGGGCATCATCCTGATCGACACGCTCTTCGACTACTCCGTCGAAGACGAAGTGGCCGGCGGGTTGAAGAAGCTCGGCCTCGATCCCGCCATGATCAAGTACGCGGTGGTCACGCATCCGCATCCCGATCACCATGGCGGCGCCAAGTTCCTGCAGGATCGTTACAAGACACGCGTCGTGATGTCGTCAGCCGACTGGGACGTGATCGATCGACTGAACGGCACGAAACCCGCGCGCGACATGGTAGCGACTGACGGCCAGACGCTCACGCTCGGCGACACCAAGATCACGCTCTACATCACCCCGGGTCACACGCCCGGCACGATCTCCGTGCTCATACCGGTGCGCGACAATCCTGGCGCCGCCGCCGGCATCCCCGGCGGGAGCACGCGTCATCTCGCCGCGCTGTGGGGCGGTACGGGTCTCAACGCCGATCGAGCGTCTCTCGAGGCGTACGTGCGATCGGCTCAGCGATTTGACGAGATCGTGCAAAAGGCCGGCGCCGACATCATCCTCTCCAACCATACCGACTGGGACGGCTCGAAGATCAATCTGACGCAGCTCGCCAAACGCGAGCCCGACAGTCCGAATCCGTACATCGTCGGCACACCGGCAGTTCGCAGGTATCTGGACGTGGCAAGAGAGTGCGCGACAGCGCGCCTGATGCAGCTCCAGTGACGCGGCGCGGATTCACCCCTTCATTTTTGCTTTCGATCCCTGCCCCTCACCGGATCGTGATCCCGATCGTCGTCGGCTCGAGCTGCCGCGTTGGCCTTTCTTCGATCCGGTTCCTGACGGGCCCGGGCGATTGACGCGCTTGCTCGCTCCAGTGGACCTGCGCCCGGAGGTTTGGCCGCTGGATCGCGGCGCATCCGTCTTCGAACCCCTGCCTTGACCGCCTTGGTGTGTGTTCGCCATCGATCCCACTCTTTCAAGATGCGTTCCGCATCAACGGGATGTGCTGCAGGCGTAAACGTAGCTGAGGCTATCGCGTCGAATTTCTCTCCTGTTCGCGCGCACCGCGGAGAATGGCGGGCAGACCGTAGTTCCCTTCGTGGCAGGCGTACTCGAACATCCGCTCGCCGGTCATCTTGAGCGGAATCATCAGCGTCCACGGACGCGACCACACGGTTGGATCGTCGAAGGTGACGTAGTACTCGAGCGTGTCCGGCGCGACGCGCCTGAACTTCTCGATGGTGTGCAGCGTCTCGCTGGCACCGACCCGGGTCGCGTTGGGCACGTAGTTGGTGGTGTCCACGACCAGCGTGTCCTCGTCCCATCGAGCGCGCGAGTCACCGTGGTACTGCTTGATCGTCGAAGCGATGTGTGGAGCGGAGCTGATCGAGAAGATGCGAGCGTCGTGAATCATCTCGCTGCGCAGCGCGACGACGCCCAGGCCCTGAGTGATCTCGAAGTAGCTCTGATAGCCGGCACGGATGTTGGGGGTGCCATAACTGACACAGCGAGTACCCAGCGATAAGTCTTTTGCGCTATCCGCCAGCCCTCTTCCCTGCTGCGCCGCGGCCTGCGCGCGTGCACGCTCGGCCGCGCCGGGCGCCGGAGGCGGCATGCGACCGTCTGGGGGATCGATGATCAGCGACGTGCGGTTGTCCCACACCCGATCCGATAACCATGTCTGATCGTAGTTGCCGACCTGCGTATCGCTGGAGCTGAACTTCGTCTTGCCCTCGATCGCGGCGGTGACGAGTTCGTCGGCAAAGAACGCATCGCCGCCGTCCATCATCTTCTGCGCGCGCGTCTTCAGATCGGCGAGCTCGGCGTCGGTCATCGTCGCACGAAGGCCGAACTGCTTCGGCCGCTCGAGCGGCGTCATGCCATTGTTGGCCCAGACGCCCTGGAAGTCGGGATGACCATCAGGCATCCGCGGCACCGACCAAGATTTCGTTGACTGGCCACTGACGAGGGCCGTGGCCGACAGGGCGATTCCCATCAGAATGCACGTCATGGTTCGTCGAGGCATGGCGGTCTCCTATGCTCCGCACAGTCTGCCTCAAATCACACGCGGGTGCGCATACCTCTTACCGAGGCACAGGCTTTGCCCGGCCGCGTTACTCGTGGCGAAGCGCGATCAGTGGTTGAACAGACGCTGCCCTCAAGGCCGGTCCGAGGGAGGCGGCAAATCCCGCCAGCAGCAACACGACGGCGGCTGCGGCGAAGATGTACGGATCGCCCGGTGACACTTCGTACAGGAGACCCTTCATCACCTGAGCCACTGCGGCTCCGATGACAAGACCGACAACTGTGCCGATCAGCGCCACAGTCATTCCTTGGCGAATGACCATGGTCACGACCTCGCCTCGTGCGGCGCCGAGTGCTAATCGGATGCCGATCTCGCGAGTGCGCCGCGACGTGGAATAGGCCAGTGTGCCGTAGATGCCAACCGACGCGAGCAGGAGCGCAACCGCGGCAAAGAGACCGAAAGTGAACAGGTTGAAACGATACGGCGCAATCGAATCCGCAAGAGCCGTTTCCAGCGTGTTGGGCTCCATGACCAGCACCGCCGGATTTACGCCGGCAGCGGCGCGACGGACCTCGGCCGCGGCCACCGCGACGTCGATGGTCACGCTGGCGACAATCGAGTAGCTGAACCTCAGGCCATGTGCATAGTCGGCGTAGACCTCGGGCTCCGGCGGGTCATCAAGTTTCTGAAGCTTCCGATCGGCGACCACCCCGACCACGGTGCCCCACAAGTCCGGCTGGAAACCAGGAGCCCGAAAGCGCGCGCCGAGAGGGTCCGAGTCGCCGAAGTGGCGGCGAGCGAGTGTCTCGTTGACGACGAACGCACGCGAAGGCTCGGAATCGCGCAGCCATCGGCCCCGGATGAGGCGCAGACCCATGACCTGCGCGAGACCCGCCGACGTCACGGTAAAGCGCCCCCTGGGCGGTGTAGGATCCTGGCCGCGCGGAACCGGCTCGCCCTCGCGTACGAGCCCGATATACGCGTCCGCGTTCGTCGTCATCGCCGCGGCGCGGACGCCCGGCACTGCTGACACGCGCTGAAGGACCTCGGCAACGTGTGCGCGCCGCGCGCTCTCCTCTCGATAGCCGGGTCCTGTCAATCGGAGCTCCATCGTGACGATCCGATCCGGTTGGAAACCCTCGGGAAGTAGGGTGAGGCGCCAGAGGCTCTTGATCAAAAGTCCCGCAGCAATCAGCAGCACGATTGTCAAGGCAAACTCGAGCGCGACCAGGGTCGCCTTTGTACGCAGCTTGCCAGTCGTCGGCAACGCGCCGGTCAGTACCTGTTTCAACACCCCGCGCGCATCGTCCTTCCAGAGCGACCACACCGGAACCATGCCGAAGACGAGCGCTGCAACGACCGCCGACGCCGCGGCGACCGCGAGCGCGCGACCGTCGATCGTCGTCTCCTGCAGCCGCGGAACTCCGTACGGCAGGATTCGAACGATAGTGGCCAGACTCCATCGCGCGACGACGAGACCCGCAGCGGCGCCCGCCGCAGCGATGAGCGCGCTTTCGACGAAGAACTGGCGCGACAGCCTCCAGCGGCCTGCCCCGATCGCCGCGCGGATCGCCACCTCGCCGCGCCTGGCCGACGCGCGCGCGAGAAACAGATGGGCGACGTTTGAGCAGGCAATGAGAAACACGAAGGCGCTCGCAGCAAGAAGAACGATGAGCGGACGGGCGGCCTGTCCAACGATCTTGTCCTTGAGCGGCATCAGCGCCAGGGTCGGAGGCAGGCGGAAATCCGGATGCGCGGTCTTTGTGCGGTTGCGAACCGCTTCGAGGTCCGCCAGAGCGCCTTCGAGGGGCACGCCTGCCTTCAGCTTCCCGATCGCGCTGAAATTTCGCACGGCCATGGGTCCGTCCGGCAGCTTCTCAAACGGCCTTACTACCAGCGGGCGATAGGCGTCGATGACTCTGTCCGGAAGACCGCTGGAGGCAAATGGTTTCGTCAGCTGCGGGCGAAAGCCAGGCGGCAGCACGCCGGCGATCGCGACCTGGCGGGCGCCGATCCTGACGGCACGTCCCGCGACCGCAGGATCGGCACGAAACGCCCGCACGAAAAACGCGTACGAGAGGAGCACAGCATCTTCGCCGCTCAGCGGCAGCCGGCCGAGTATGGGCCTGGCACCTGAGACTGCCCAGAAGTCCTCAGAGACCGACGCTACTCGCGACTGCACAGCGTTGTCGGCGGTCTGGATGGCGTAGTCGTTGGTATCGAACGCGACGAGGCCGTCGAACGTCGTCGCCTGTTCCTTCCACGCGACGAAGTCGAGCGAGGTGACAAGATCCTGATAGCGATCGACCGTGGCGATCCACACAATGCGTTCAGGATCGGGATAGGACAACGAGCGGACCAGAACGGCGTCGATCACGCTGAAGACCGCGGTATTGAGTCCAATGCCCGCAGCGAGCGTCACCAGCACCGTCGCCGTGAACACCGGCGCACGCCGCATCTGCCGAAAGCCGTACCGGAGATCGGCGCCGAGACCGTCGACCCATCCCACACCGCGCACCTCGAGCGCTTGCTCTCTCCAGCGCAGCGGATCGCCGAAGTCCATGCGTGCGCGACGACTGGCGTCAGCCGGCGACATGCCGGCGGCCACCAGCGCATCGACGTGCGCATCGAGATGCGCACGCCATTCCGCCTCCATCTCCGCTTCGAGTCGTCTTCGGCGAACCAGCGCTGACAGAAACGAGCGCAGACGCGCAAGGAGCGGAGTCATACGTCCTCGGGCGCTGCCGCGAGCACCAGGCCGATCGCTTCGGAAAAGCGCTTCCAATACGCCGCTTCGTCGCGAAGCCGGCGACGGCCGGCGGCCGTGACGTTGTAAAACTTCGCCCGCCGCTTGTTGTCGGACTCGCCCCACTCCGACTCGATCAAGCCCTGATGCTCGAGGCGATAGAGCGCGGGATACAAGGATCCTTGCTGAATCTGCAAGGCGTCGCGCGAGATCTGCTGGATGCGCAGGAGGATGCCGTAGCCGTGTTCAGGACGCAGTGAGACGGCTTTGAGAATCAGAAGGTCCAGCGTGCCCTGCAGGAGTTCGGTCGTCGTGGCCATGCGTGGCTCTCCTAGAACGTCATAGAGACGTAGCCTTCGCTCTCCTAGGATGTCAAGGAGAGTGCCACATGAGCCGCGCGTTATTGCTTCGGACCGGTGGGCTGTAGACTGAGCAGAGATTGCACCGCCTGCGTCATCTGCGCGATGGTTTGCGGGTCGCGGAAGCTGGCCGTCCCGTCCCGAATCTGGATGCGGATGGGTGACACGCGGCCCCTCATTGTGGGAAATCGTCGAACCAGATTCTGTTCCCATGCGACGCGCGCCGCGTCGGGCCAGTCTCTGGAGTAAACGAGGAACCGGGTTCTGGGATTGGCTCCTCCGACGTACCCGATGAACGCTTCCAGCTTGTCCACGCCGGCAGATGACAGGTGATCGCGGAGAAACTCCGTAGACGGCGGCGGGCCAGTGGTGGTGGGTGGAACACCGCTCGGCGCGGTCGCGGCTGAATAGCCAAGCTCGAACTCGAGAACCATCGCGTGAGTAAAGGCGGACCGGTGAATGACGATCAGATCGGGGTTCTGTTTGACGACCTGATCCTCTCGGTTCCACGTCGCGCCCAAGGTCTCCTTGTGGAGCGCAACCGGCAGACTCCCCAGAGCGTCGCTGATGTCGTCGGCGTTGGTTCCGCTGTTCTGCCTGGTCCGCGGATCATAGACGCCTCGCGGCGCGGACGTATCCATCAGGACCACCACTGGCACGGCATTCACGGGCGGACCAGCGCGGCCGTCGCGGATGCCGAGGCCGTAGAGCACAGCGACGACGGCGAGGAGTCCCATGACCGCGGAGACAATCCAGGGCGCGGCGGTGGTCCGGGCCGCGGAGGGCTGAGCGGCGGCCACGGCTCCGTCTTCGATCGCTGGTACTGCGGTCAGCGTTTCTTCGATCTCCAGTCGTCCGGCCAACGCGGAGTCGAGACGCCGCTTGCGATCCTTCTCCAGGCACCGCCGCAACAGCCGTTTGATCCCCGCGGGAGTGCTGGTGGGCAGCGTCGCCCATGGAGGCTCGGCTCTCAGCACTGCTGCGAGCGCATCGGAGACCGTCGCGCCCTCAAAGAGACGCGCCCCCGTGAGCATCTCCCACAACACGACACCGAATGCCCACAGGTCCGTGCGCTTGTCGACATCGATCCCACGCGCCTGTTCGGGACTCATGTACGCGGCGGTGCCCAGGACCATCCCGGCCTGGGTCATCGCAGGTGTGGTGATCGTCGGCGACAGCGATGCGCTCGGCGACGAACTCTTTGCGGGTTCGATGGCCTTCGCCAGGCCGAAGTCGAGCACCTTGACGGTTCCGTCACTGCGCACCTTGATGTTTGCGGGCTTCAGATCACGATGGATGATCCCGTGTTCGTGCGCCTCTTCGAGCGCCTGAGCGATCTGTTGGGCGATCGGCAACGCGTCATCCAGGGGAATCGCCCCTCGTGCGATCCGCTGCGACAGGTCCTCGCCCTCGACGAGCTCCATGACGAGCGCGTGCTGATGCGCAGATTTCTCGAACCCGTAGATCGCAGCGATGTGTGGATGATTCAGCGAGGCCAGCGTCTTGGCTTCTCGCTCGAAACGGGCCAGACGGTCCGGGTTCGCGGCGAACGCGTCCGGCAGCACCTTGATCGCGACCTGGCGGCCGAGGCTCGTGTCAGTGGCACGGTATACCGCGCCCATACCGCCTTGGCCGATCTGAGCGACGACCTCGTACACGCCGATGCGCGTGCCGGGAGTGATAGCCAAACTGTTGGATTATATGAAGGCGCGACGGCGCGGACGGATTATTCTCCTTGATGGAAACCGGGGCCGCGAGCCGCCGATGTAAGGGAGTCGAGACGTGCGCATCAGACGCGGTGTCGTCGTGGGTGGGATCGTCTGTGCGCTACTGGATGCGCTGGTGCACGCCGTGAGCGCACAAGCGCGTCGCGCCGACCGGTCCGCCGTAGCAGGCAGTGCGCAGGCGGAAGCTCGCGTAGCGAGCGAAGGCGGAGATTGGCCAACCTACAATCGCGATCTCGCGGGCACCCACTACTCGGCGTTGACGCAGATCAACGCGGCGAACGTCTCGACACTCGTGCAGGCGTGGTCGTATCGACTTCGCCCCGAGCCAGGCAAGTCCGTTCCTGCGATCGACAAGCCGGCCAGCTCGTTCGAAATGTTTCAGCAGGTCGTTCCAATCGTCGTCAATGGCGTGATGTATCTGCCATCGGGCAATCGCATCGTTGCGCCCGAGCCGGACACCGGAAAGGAGATCTGGCGCTACGAGCTGCCCGAAGGCCTCGCCTCGTTCCGCGGCGTCGCCTACTGGCCGGGTGTGCCCGCGACTTCGCTCGGGCCAGGCCGCCCCTCGCATGCGCGCATCTTCTTCACGAGCCTGAGAAAGTTGATTGCGTTACGCGCCGATACTGGCGCGCTGGCTCGCGACTTCGGCGATGGCGGTATCCTCGATCTCGAGATTCCATACGCCGGCGTACCGGTGATCTACCGGAACGTCATCCTCATGGGTTCGAACTTCTTCGGGCCCGGCGAGCGCCACATCGGTCCGCATCTGACGACGAGCAGGGGCGAGAAAGGCGATGTGCACGCCTACGACGCGCGCACCGGCAAGAAGGTGTGGGACTTCCACACCATCCCGCGCCCCGGCGAAGTCGGTCACGACACGTGGGCCAACGACAGCTGGAAGGATCGCACCGGCAACAACGTCTGGTCGTTCACGCTGACGGTCGATGAGCAGCGCGGGATCGTTTACATGCCGGTCAGCGGTCCCGGCATGAACTACTACGGCGGCGATCGACCCGGCAACAATCTGTTCAGCAATTCGACGGTCGCCCTCGACGCACTCACCGGCAAATTGAAGTGGCACTTCCAGAATATCCGTCACGAGATCTGGGACTACAACCTTCCACCCGCGCCTGGGCTCATCGACATCAAGAAAGACGGCAAGACGATCCCCGCGCTCGCGCAGGTCGGTAAGTCGGCCTTCATGTTCATCCTGAATCGCGAGGACGGCACGCCGATCCACGGCGTCGAAGAACGTCCGCAGGCGAAGGCCGAGGTTCCGGGCGAATGGTATCCGGCGACGCAACCGATCCCCAGGAAGCCCGGTCCACTCGCACGCGTGAGCATGACCCGCAACGATCTCGTCACCGCAGAAGACACGACACCTGCACATGCGGACGCCTGCCGCGCGTTGTGGGACATGGTGCAGTTCCGCAACGACGGACCGTACACGCCGTGGAACTACCGGCCCAGCGGCAGCCCGCCGTCGATCGCGTTTCCGGGCATGACCGGCGGCGTGGCTCAGTGCCGAGGCACGCGATCCCGACGGCCGATCGCTCGGCACGCTTCCCTGCTTCCGTCCGCCATGGGCTAGCCTGATGGCGGTGAACGCCGCGACCGGCGAGTTCGTGTGGCGCGTACCGCTGGGCGTGAACGACGCGATGCCGGAGGGCAAGAGGAACGTCGGCTCTCCGGGCTACGGCGGTCCGATGGTTACCGCTGGCGGGCTGCTATTCATCGGCGCAACGCGCGACCGCCGCTTCCGCGCCTTTGATTCGCGAACCGGCACGGAATTGTGGTCCACGCGTTTCGATTACAACGTGACCGCGATTCCAATCACCTACATGGGAAAGAATGGCAAACAGTACGTCGCCGTGACGGCCGCGACTCAGGGACAGGGGAACAACGAATCACTGCACGTGTTCGCGCTGCCGTAGAGCATTTCCAACGTGCGGCCGCATGCGCAGACGACCGGCGGCCTGGACGAAGGGCAACAGCAGACTGCCGATCGCGGTGTGATGGTCGCGCTCCCGTGTCGCGACGCCGAAGTTCAACCGCTCACGCCTGCGCTCGGGCATATGCAGGGTCCCGAACACCCAGTCCCAGATCGACACCACAGCTCCCGAAATTCTTGTCGAAGTGTATCGGGTTGTCGGAATGGTGGATTTGGTGATGCGCCGGGCTGAGAATCACGCGTCCCAGCAGACCGGTGGTGGCGATCCACACGTGTGAATGCTGGAGGTGCACAGTGACGAAAAAGAACGCGACGAGGATCAGGTTCGTGCCACCGATCTCGAATGGATTACCAAGCTGCCCACAGCACCGGAACCCTGTGGCTCAGATAGTGGTCGGCCCAGTAGCCGAGTTCGTAGGTCAGAAACAGGACCACCCGTCACAATCAACCTGCTGGCGAGCTCGTTCAACCCTGTTTGGGGAAGCACACAGAAGATGTCGGTCAGAGTACGGCTCACGAACCGGAATGCCAGTGCGATGCGCAGCGCGCTGAAAAGCGATGCGAGAGAAAAGCCAGAGCCGAGCGCCAGGAACAACGTCGCGAATTTGCCGACGAGGAACTGGAGCAGGCGGTCAGCCGTGTGAAGAAACATCAGGCCCTACCCTCAGCTGGTTGGGATCAAGGATGTGAGACGTGCGCAAACTGTGCCGTGCGTGCCGACACCCGCCAACTGCCTGTGGCACGGGAACTTGGGATGACTTCACACCGCGCCCGATGCGTGCTCGACAGGCCGGCCACTTACAAGAGCGTGGCCGCGATGCGAATCGTGTAAATGAGCGTCCTCACGTCCAGCGCATCACCAAGAAATCGGACCCGTAAACGTCCGAGTACCGGTATCCATGTAGGTAACGCTGACTCACATGCGACCGCTGATTGGCGGCGTGACGGATTCGACAACCACGCGCGTGAAGGCGCGCCACGCTTCGGTGTCGTGGATCGTTATGGCCAGAATGCGAACAACGAACACGCCAACGCCAATGAGGTAGACCGTGTGAATGTGACGCTGCCTCCGGTAGTCGTATGCCATGGCCGAAATCAGCGGCAGGAACCAGATCGCGAAGAACAGCGGGAAGCCGGCTGGCGGCGGCGGAATGAACGTCATCCGCGCGACAGCGGCAATGAGCAGCATGTTGGCCGCCACCATCATCAGCCGCTTGTGCACCTGTGGTTTGCGCCGGTAGACGATCGCCGCCGTGAAAAAACCTGAGAACACGATCATGTCGGCCGTCGCCGCAAGGAGGAGGTCTTCGGCTGGCCCACCCAGTGGCAGCCTCGACGATCGCAGCACGCCTGTGATCAATCCGACGATGACGAGTAGCGCGCCGTAGGCAATGCCGACCTTCCCGAGCCGCAGGTGCCACGTCACGTGTTTCGTCGCGGCAAGGATCGCCTGGGTCAGGAACAACACCAGCCAGCCAGTGAAAACAGTGGCGTGAATGTGAATCAGCAGCGGCTGTGCGATCGTGCCCGTCACGAGCGGACCGAAATAGGTGGGCCAGAAGCCGACAACTGCGATCAGTCCCATCAAGAGACTCGCGCCGATGTAGAACGGGCGCCGCTGCAACGCGGACTGCCTCGTCACCTGGACTGTGGTCGAAGTGGCCATGTCGGATTTGAAAGCTTACACTCAAGCAACCTCAGAGGCGAGAGTGGCACACGCGATCCCGACCGTCGACACAGACATCTTCAGCGCCGAATCGGTCCGACAGGCGCGCGCGGTAGACGATGCGATGCGCGAGCTCGCACCCGTCGTTCGCCTCGGCCGCGAAGACATCGTGGTCATCGGACGATTCAGTCACGTATCGTCGGCGCTCTCCGACTGGCGCTCGTTCTCGAGTCGCTCGCGACCCTGGCACGATCCCGCGTCTGTGCGGCCCGAGATCCTGCTGACCGATGACCCTCCTCGTCATACCGAGATTCGCGTCGTGATTGCCAACGCGCTGTCGCCGAAGGCGCTCAATCGAATGAGCCAGGCATTTGCCGAGCAAGCCGCGCTCGTCGTCGAGCGCGTACTCAGCGCCGGAAGTGAATTCGACGCGGTCGCCGCTATCTGCCGGCCGTTCGTCTACAAGGTGCTGCCCGATCTGCTCGGACTTCCGGTGCGTGGTCGCGAACACATGGAAGCCTTCGGCCACATGGTATGGGCGACGATGGGTCCGATGAACGAGTTGTTCAAGGAGGCTCTGGTTGGTAGCGAGCCTGTGCTGGCGTGGGTCGAACAGTGCTGCAACCGCGAAAACCTCGACCCCGACGGGCTCGGAATGGCGATGTTCCATGCTGCCGATCGCGGAGACATCACGCACGCCGAGGCCAAGCTGCTGGTTCAGATCCTGCTCTCGGCCGCCGCCGACACCACGGTCATGACGCTCGGCACCGCCATCCGCGCCTTCTGCGAGTTCCCCGATCAGTATCAGGCGTTGCGACAGAACCCGTCGATGACTCGAATCGCCTTCGACGAGAGCCTCAGATGGGACTCTCCGTCGCGCATGGCCGGACGGATCACGACGCGCGACGTGGAGATAGAGGGATACGTCATTCCAACCGGCACGCGGTGCGGCCTGTTGTTCGCGGCGGCTAACCGCGACCCGCGCAAGTGGGCCGACCCCGACCGATTCGATATCAGCCGCGATGTTCGTGGTCAGGTCGGCTGGGGCGCGGGCGTCCACATGTGCGTCGGAAGGACGCTCGCTCAGCTCGAAGCCGACGCGATGCTCGGCGCCATGCTGCCGAAGATTCAGCGTTTCGAGGCAGCCGGTGATGCAGAACCGTGGATGACGACGATTGGCCACGGACCAGCCAAGCTCCCGGTTCGCGCGGTAGCTGCCTGAGATGTGAACCGTTCGTCGCGATGATGTTCACGTCATGCCGGTGACGTCAGCGGGCTGCCCTTGGGAACCAGCATGAACACGACGGCACGAGTTGGTCCATCAGACCTCGCGGAACCGTTCGTGGTGTGCACGGCGCCAGATGGCTCGAAAAATGTCTTGCCTACCGGCAGGACCTGTTCCGGCTGGCTGTTGATCGCAAAACGCATCTGCCCTTCCACGACGTAGCCAAGAACCGCCCCTGGATGACGATGCCCAGGGCCTGCAGCCGTACGCCCGGGCGGGATGTTCAGTTCGACGAGGACGACCTCCCAGCCTTCGAACGGGCCACTCAACGCGTGTCGTGCCAGTTCGGTGACAGGCCGCGGCGTCGTTGCCTGCGCGCCGGCTGCCTGGGCGTTGAGATCGATCGGCAG
>DAINQP010000089.1:17127-21641 GCA_036742665.1 Vicinamibacterales bacterium
CGCCTTGGCAACCTTGCCAGTGGCAACGCCAAGCAGGATGTCCTCATCGTGAAGAAACGTCGCCTCGGACGCCGCCACGAACTGCGGCTGGTGGACAGCTGTGTAGGGCATCGGCGTTGCTGGTGGAGTTTGCGCGCGGATCGCTGCTGCAATTCCGGCCACGAGCACGAGCACAGCGCTTATCCGCTGCTTCATGGTTCCCTCCTCGTCGTCGGCCGCTCCGTCAGTGGGCTGCCGCTGGGAACCACCAGGAATGCCACGGCGCGCACGGGCGTATCCGGGCTAGCCGAACTGAACGACGTATGACGAGCGCCGTGCGGTTCGAAGAACGTGCCGCCCGCGGGCACGATCTGGTCCGATTGGTGATTGATGGCGGTCCGCATCTGTCCATCCATGACGTACCCGAGGATGGGACCCGGATGCTGATGCTCCGGGACTGAGATACCGGGCGCGAAGTTCAACTCGACGAGCACCGCGTCGAACCCCTCGAGAGGACCTGTCAACGCATATCTCGCCAACTCGCCCGATCGGCGTGGTGCGGATGTGTCGAGCGTCGTCGCCGGTAACGGACGCGTTGCGCCGATCCACAATGCGATCAGCAAGAGCGCGGCGATCGCAACAGGTACGGGAACGCGAATCGTACCTGCGATCAACCAACGTAGCGGTGACCCACGCGCGCGACGCGGACGGAGTTCCGTCGGCGCGTCCGGCGCTCTCCATTCGCGCAGCAGTCGGTTTAGATCTCGATCGTCCATACGGTCCTCACGTGGTAGTCGGTTGCCGGCTCCGCAGCGGCGCCAGCGTGCGGCGCAGGTTCTCGCGGGCGCGGTGCAGCCGCGACTTGACCGTGCCGACGTCGGCGTCGACAGCCCGCGCGACCTCGGCGAGCGTCAGGCCTTCGTATTCGATGAGGATCACGACCTCGCGTTGCAAGGGCCGCAACGCGCGTACGGCCCTGCCGACGATGTCTCCGATGTCGCCCCGATCGAGGTCGATGGGCTCCGCGACCATCGCTTCGTCGTCGAGCGGCTCAAATCGATGCTCTGCCCGCCAGTGCTTGAGAGCGAGATTCCGGGCGATCCCCAGCAGGAAGGCGCGCAGTGCGCCGCGGACTGGATCGAACCGGTCCGGATATCGCAAGAGCCCAACGAACACGTCCTGCGCAATGTCCTGCGCCGCGGTCGCCGAGCCCGACATCCGCCAGGCGAACCGGTAGACGGCATCCTTGTGCTGGTCGAAGGCGGCCTGAAACTCGGCGTCGGTCACGTGGCTCGTTGACTATTACCCCACGAGCGCCCGGAGGATACGGATGGTCGGCGTACTTATGAACCTTTTTGGCTCCCGGGCCGTAGTCTCCCTTGGCTAATCTACAAGAGAGAACCAAGTGAGCGACCAGACTGATGTCCTGCAAGGCACCCTCGACCTGTTGATCCTGCGTACGATCGCTCTCGAAGCCTTGCATGGCTGGGCGATAGCCCAACGCATTCAGCAGATTTCCAACGATCAGCTGCGGGTGCAACAGGGCTCGCTTTATCCTGCGCTGCATCGGCTCGAGCACCAGGGCTGGATCACGGCAGACTGGGGCGCGTCGGAGAACAATCGTCGGGCGCGCTTCTATTCACTGACGAAAGCGGGCCGCAAGCAACTCGAGACTGAAGTCGCAAAGTGGGAGCGGCTGTCGGCCGGCGTCAACCTCGTACTGCAGAGGACGTAGCAGTGCGCCTTTTTAACATCCTGCGAAGCCGGCTGCGATCGATCCTGTTCCGCGATCGACGCGAATCCGATCTCAGTGAAGAACTGCAGCTTCATCTCGATCGCGAGATCGAGCGCCTGCAGGCCAGCGGCCTGTCACGCGACGAGGCACGCCTTCAGGCAAGCCGCCTGTTCGGCGGGGTCGAGCAACTCAAAGAACAGTGCCGCGACGCGCGCGGGACCGGCACCTGGGACGCGCTCGTGCGCGACACCCGGCAAGGTCTCCGTCGCCTGGTGCGCGATTGGCGATTCACCACTGCGGCAGTGTTGATCCTCGGCATCGCCATCGGCGCCAACACGGCAACCTTCAGCGTCGTGAACGCCGTCCTGTTCCGCCGCCAGGCATTTGCCGATCCCGATCGACTCGTCAACATCTATCAGAACGATCCATCGGGGAGACCGATGATCGTGACGAGCTATTCCGCCTACATGGAGATGGCGGAGTACACCGACATCTTTTCCGGGACGATGGCCGCCACCATCCCGAACCCCACCCGCTATCTCCACGACGGCGCCGTTCGCGATGCCGTCGTCGAGTATGCGACCGCGACGTACCTCAGCGTCCTGGGTCTGCAGCCGTCGCGCGGCCGCTGGTTCGACCAATCAGAGGAGCGGCGTGGGGTTCCGCTCGTCGCCGTCATCGGGTATCAGGCGTGGACCGGACTCTTCCGCGCCGACCCCTCCATCGTCGGACGCGTGATTCGGATGGAAGGTGTGCCGGTGATGATCGTCGGCGTTGGTCCAGCCGGTCTGCGCGGCACCCTTGACGTCGGCCTCGGTACGGATTTCTGGCTGCCGGTGACAGCGCTCCCGGCGATGATGCCGGTCGCCGCGCTGCGCGACGCGCCGACGATCTTCGCGCCGTTGTTCGTGAAAGCGCGTCTGCGCGAGGGCGTCACGGTGCCGCAGGCCGCAGCGGCGATGGACATTCTTGGACGCCGGCTCGCTGCCGAGAATCCCGATCAGTTCAAGAACATGGGCGAGTTTGCGTTGGGCCCTGGCATCACGGTCATTCCCTCGACCGATGTGCGGGTCCACCCGCAAGCGGATGTGCCGTTCATGGCGCTCGCCTCGCTCATGCTCGTCATCGTCGGCCTCGTGCTCGCCATCGCGTGCAGCAACCTGGCGACGCTGCTGCTCGTGCGCGGGGCCGCGCGTGCGAAGGAAGTCTCGGTGCGCCTGGCCATGGGCGCCACGCGGCGTCAGCTCGTCCGGCACCTGCTGATCGAGAGTCTGCTGCTGTCGCTTGCGGGCGGCATCGCTGGCTGCATCCTGGCGTGGTGGGGCATGCGAGCGTTGCAAACCATCGACCTCCCGCTCAGAGTGGACATGAGCGTGGACTATCGCGTGCTGGCTTTTGCGATCGTGCTGTCGCTTATCACCGGCGTCGCGTTTGGCCTGGCGCCGGCGATCAAGGCGACGAAAGTCGATCTCCTGCAGACGCTGCGAGACGAGGGACTGCAGCCGATCGATCATCGGCGGCTCACGTTGAAGAACGCGCTGATCGTCGTGCAGGTCGCGGTCTCCGTGCTGCTGCTCGGCGGCACGAGCATCTTCATGCAGGCGGTGGCCGCGACGAGAGCGCTTCGTGTCGGCTATGCCGTCGACGGCGTGGCGATGCTCGAAACCGATGCACGGTTTGCCGGCTACTCGGAGAGCGCGGCGAAGACGATGTACGACGATCTGCTGCGGCGGGTTCAAGCGATCCCCGGTGTCGAAGCGGCTACGCTGCTGCGCGGCCTGCCGATGGCATCGACCGGCATGTCGATCGTCGCTGACAGCGCTACGGCGCAACCGGGTTCGGAGGTGCAAACAGCCATGCTCGAGGCTGGACCCGGCTTCTTCGAGACGCTCCGCATCCCGCTGCTCTACGGCCGCGCGTTCGACGCCCGCGACCGCGCCGACACCCCTCGCGTCGCCGTGATCACAGAGGCGATGGCACGGAAATACTTTGGCACCGTAGACGCGTCCGGCCGGCGATTCCGGTTGCAGAACGATCCGAACTCGTGGACCGAGGTCATCGGCGTCGTGCGCGATACGGGCACCGGAGACTTCGAGGACGACATCCTCGATCCGATCAGACCGGTGTACTACCGCTCGCACACTCAATCAGGCGCGCAGGCCACGACCATCGTGGCAAGAACATCGCGTGACGCTGAAAGCCTGCTGGCCGCGATGCAGCGCGAACTGCGCGCGGTGGACATCACGCTGCCGGTGATGACGGCGAAGACCATGGCGCAAGCCCGGATGGAATCGGAGGCGGCGGCGGCGGCGGTCGCCACGTTTCTCGCGACTCTTGCCGGCATCGGGCTGGTGCTGGCCAGCATCGGGCTCTATGCCGTCGTCGCCTTTGCAGTAGCAAGGCGGTCGCGCGAGATCGGCATCCGCATGGCGCTCGGTGCCCGCAGCCAGCAGGTCGTGTCGAGCATCGCGCGCGGCGTCACCGGGCTGATCGGCGTTGGCACCGCCATCGGTCTCTTCCTTGCAGTGCTGTTGATGCTGGCGCTGCGCACTTCGTCGGGATCGGCCGACATCGGGATCGGCAACATGACTGTGTATCGCCCGAGCATCGATCCGCTGGCGCTGCTGGCCATCGCGGCTGTCACAGCCGTCGTCGGCCTCCTCGCTGCATTGGTGCCGGCGCGCCGCGCCGCTCTCATGGATCCGCTTGTGGCGCTGCGGCACGACTAAATGTGGTCCGGACGAAGGACCAAGAACCATCTATGAAAGGGCCGTCGTTGTCTAGGCACACGTCGAGTGAG
>DAINQP010000090.1:0-21628 GCA_036742665.1 Vicinamibacterales bacterium
GAGCGGGTCTGCGGCACTTACTCCGAACAGCAGTGCGTCCATCGACCGCGCCAGGTTCGCGGGTCTGCACCGTGAAAATCAGATTCGAGTTCGGAAAAAAGATACCGCGCATCAACTGCGCCATGTTGCCGAGCGGCGGATAGACGCGGGCCTGCCCGCTGGCCGGTGCCGCTGCCGCAACGAGTCCGGCCGGCCAGGTGATCTTCGCCAGCGTCGCCTCGTCAGCAGCGAGATCGGTCTTGCCCGCGGGGAAGCCGCCCGACTTCAGGATGAACGAGACGAGATCGACCGACTGTTGCGGCGAAAGCGTCCCGGCCGCTCCGGCCGGCATCGTATTGCGGATCTTGCCGGCGAGATCCGATAGCGGCTGCGTATTCCAGTGAGTGAGGAAAACGTCAGCGAGAAGGGGTGGTCCCTGCAGGCCTTCGAGCTTTGCTCCATGGCACGACGCGCACTGCTTCTGATAAATCGCCTGTCCACGCGCCGCCTGCGCGTCGGTATAAACGCCGTCGCGAACGGTTCGCGCGCCTTGCGCGTTCGTCAACGTCGTCGCCCACACGACGATCGCGACCGCGATCACTACCTGACGTGACATGAGCTCTCCTTAAAAGGGGCTGCTTGAACGTGGCCCTCCATACGACCGGCGGCACAGCATACACCTGGACACAGACCGCTGATTCTTGTGTATCATCATTCTCGTCCCACGATGTACCAAGACGATCCTGGCCTCGAACAACGGTTGTCGCGCTTCGAAGCTCAATTGGATCGATTCAGCCTCGCGCTTCATCAGTGGCAGACGCACGAGCACGCGCCGTCTGGTACTGACATCGATCACCGCATCCGCGCACTCGAAGAGACGCTCAATCGCGAAGCTCATGCGTTGCGATTGATGCATGAGGAACCGCTGAAGCAGTTGCACGCGCACGCCGCGCGTCTGCAGGAGTTGTGCGTCAACGTTCAGACGGTGCTCGCCGAGTTGCAAGCGCGCAGCGGCGTGCCTGCTCCAGCGTCGCCGAAAGCCGCCGCCTGGCCACTCGAACGTGTCGTCCATCTGCACGACGAGCTGCGACGCAACGGAAACGCGATCGATCAGCCTCCTGCGTTGACAGCCGGGAACGGCGCCGACGAGGAGGCTGCGGTGAACGGCCGCCGACAGCGCTCGTTCATCGAAGCGATCAACGCGACCGTCGGTGACGACCAAGCCCAGCGCCGCCGATCCATCACCACCGGTGCGGCCGTCGTCCTGGCGCTGGTCGTGATCATCGGGGTGATGCTGTGGGTGACCGGCCGATTGAATGATGCCGCCGGCCGGGTCGCATCGGCCGAGCAACACGTCGCAGCGACAACGCGCCTCGCGAGCGAAGAAGTCCGCGCCGCCCGCGACGATGCGAATCGACAGATCACGGAGGCCCGTGAACTGGCGCAACGCGCCGAGACCGTGAGCGCCGTGCTGACCGCGCCGGATTTGATCCGCTTCAACCTGACCAGCACGCTATCCGATGGTTCGTCCGCACAGGTCCTGTGGAGCCGAAGCCGCGGAGTCGTCCTGAGTGGATCGCGTTTGCCCGGGCCGGGTCCGGAGAAGACGTATCAACTGTGGCTGGTAACGAATGGACCGTCGGTGAGTGCAGGCGTCTTCGCGCCCGATCCGACCGGCCGTGCCACGCTGGTCGTCGATCCACCGCCAAAGGTTCCCGGTCCGGTGATGGGCGCTGCCATCACCATCGAGCCAGCCGGCGGCGGCCGGACGCCGACGGGACAGATGCTGCTGACGCGCTTTCCCCCGCAGGCTCCCTGACGCGTCAAGCTCGAGATTGACGCTACTTCTGGAGATTGACGCCGACGCGCGTTTCCGCGCCGGATCGCACGAGCGCCTTCTCGCGCCGTTCGCCAAGCTGCGGGTGACGGAAGACGACCTCATACTCACCGGGAACCACTGGCATGTTCCCAATCGGCGTTTCGCCGACCGCATTGCCGTTAATCCACACCGCCGCCCAGGGTTGGGCGTTGATGTTCAGCGTTCCATTGGGTACTGGCACGCTGAACGGAACGATCTCGCCGGCCTTGATCTCGACCACCTGACGGGTCCGGTACCCGATTGCAGGGTTCACGAACTCAAACTCGTGACGTCCGGCCGCAGCGAAAATCGGCCCTTCGACGCTGGAGCCGATCACGCGATCACCGTCGAGCACCGTCAGATCGATTGGCGTTGACAGTCGAACACCCCCGGTTCGCACCGCAGGGGACGGCGGCGGGAGCGTCCGGATCGCGGGCAGCTTCGGATCGACCGTCGCCGTTGCCACAACCAGCGGCAGCGACCCGACGGCGACGGGCTGCTCGACCGGCTTGGTCTCGTTACGAGCCGCGGAAGATCTGTTCACCGTAGAGTCGATGGAAGCGGACCTGTCCGCCGTAGCTTTAGCGGAGGCGGATGACGCAACGGCGCCAGCCGGTGCCGCCGCTGACGCGGCGGATCGCGTCGAGAGCAGCCGGCCGATGAAGATCGCCTCAGCGATCGCGAGTGTCGCAAGCACCACACTCGCGACGCGTATCACGGGCCCAGGCACATTGCGCCAGGCCTGGGGGAGGCGTTCTCGTACGATGGTGACTCGGGCCCGAATGGCTTGTGCGACGCGAGTGGCGATGGGCGCGGGTTTCGGCGAATGCGGAGGTAGAGCGGGCGTCAACATTGCCGGCCCAGGCGTCAATGCGGCCGGCGCGGGGAGACCACGTGCCGCGGACCACATTGGAGCGGCCTGCTCCTCCGTGATCGCTGGTGTTGGTGGGGCGCGAAATGCCCGTTCGGGCTGCGTGCCTTTCGACTCGCCCGGCTCCTGCAGATCCACCAGCGCCGCTTCCGCGTCGGACGCCGAGGTGAACGACTGTCCGCTCATTTGCAGCGCGCGCTCGAGCCAATGGCGCAATGCCTGAAACTTCGTCGGATTCGATGGGTTCTGCAGGTGATTTTTCAGCGTCAGCTCGTCGAGCAGTGCGCCGGTTTTGTCTGGGTATTCCTCAGGTCCGATGCGACGCCCGGCCAACAGCGACAAGACGACCAGCCCCAGTTGCGTGATATCCGTCCGTTCGTCGATGCGGACGGCGGATCGCGGCACGAGAATGCCAAACTCCGTCCAGAGTCGCGCCGGCGGCCAATCGAGGCTGTCGAGGGCCTGGCCCACCATGTGCTCGCGGATCATCAGCCGACCGTCGGCGCTGAGGATGATCCGATCGACCGTCACCGCACCGTGCGCCACACCGGCGCCGACGCGCTGCAACGCGGCAAGTGCGGGGACCAACTGGCGAATGAGCCGTAGCGCGAATTCCGCGCTGCGGGGCTTCTTCAATGCCTCCGACAGGGACGCGCCGCCGCTATAAGTGGACACCACCGCCAGACCATCGTCGCTTCCCAGACGTTTGATCGGCCGGACCAGGGGAAACGCATCGTGCTGAAAGGCGGTCAGCTGCTCGACTCGCTCGCGCAGCGACGCGTCGAAACGCGGCTCGCGCGCCAGGGTTGCCTTGAAGCGGAGGATCTCCCAGGACGGAGCGTTCGTGTTGTCGAACATCAACAACCGATCGCCGAAGCCGTCGGATTGTCCTTGCGCGTACCAGGTGGTCAGGCGCTTGTCGTTGCCAGGTTCGGGGGGGAATTGATCGAGGAGCAGATCTTGCGCCTGGGTCATGGCATCAGCATCCTCAATGGATGACCCATTGTGCACGAATCGATCGACGGGGAGAAGGGGCCTCGATCGTCTGGAGAGAAAAAAGTTGGGAAGGCGATCAGGGACGGATCGGCGCGGACGCGCGCGCCGCGGCGACCAGCGATCCTTCGAACGGCAAATCGGGCACTCGTGTCGTCACGCCGATGACCGGAGGAATGAATCCCGACGTAGCGCCGCGCGATTCGAGGAGCGTCTCCAGCCGCGAACTGACCATCTCGGCTTGATCCGCGGATGCGCCACACAACAGCACCGCAATTTCGCGATCGTTCAACATTCCGGCCCGATCCCCGGCGCGGAGCCGCGCTCGGATGCGGGCCACCCATGAGGGCAGCAGACCCGGCGCCGCCATCGCGGCATCGATTGTCATGACAATCATTGACGCATGTTGTCCCGCCGCCACAGCGTCGGTGGCAAGCTGATCGAACACCGTTTCGACCGGCCGGGCACTCCCCCGCCTCTCGACATCGCTGGCGCGCGGCAGCGCTGCCTCGATCCACGGCTGCATGGCGGCGACACCGGCTTGAGCGATCTCACGTTCGAATGCCGCAAACGCCGTGTGATCGCGATCAAAGACCACGGTCATCACACCGCCGACATCCGACGAACGCACCAGCAGCCGGGTAGCCCGCGGCCGATCGATCGACGACAGCAGATCCCCATTTCCCACGGCCAATGCCTGCCGCCCTGTCGTCGTCGTGACGAGGAGTCCCGCCTGACGCGCGGCGACCGCCGTCGACAGTCGTTCAAGCGCGGCCAGCGCCGCCGTTCCAATGGGCTCGTTCACGGGCGCATGCCGCCGTGAGAGCTCCGCGACGATCCGGCTGGTACTCGTCGTCAAGACGTCGTTCAACGACTCGCGCAGAATGTCGGTATATACGCGCAGGCGCACCTGCACGGCGTCGTTGATCATTCCGGAAAACACCAGAGCCCAGGCCGTGCCAGAGCCGATTGCCATACGCGTCACGACGGTATCGCCGGGGTCGATAACCAACCCGGCGCGGTCGACATCGGCCCGCGCCAGCCGGACGATGTGACCGAGTCGCGGCAGGACCGTTTCGTCGAGCGGTTCCGACGAGGAAGACTGTCCCGTCATCGACGAGGCATATTCGAAGAATCCGCCAGATGCGCCGCCAACGTAGGCACGAACCCGGACGTCGTCCCAGACGCTCAGGGCTTCTATGAATGCGCCAATCACTTGGCGGAGCGAGCCACGCGAGCTGGCTTCGCGCAAGATGCGGCGGAACGACACCAGGCGATATCCTTCGGCGCTCACTGTGTTGGGCTGCGCCAGGCTGGCGTCGATGGCACCGGTCAACCACGGTCCGATTGACTCGAGATCTTCGCGGCACTCGTCGGTCAGATCCTCCGACTCCAGCCGGCGGGCAAGCAGAAGCACACCGCCGCTGGCGAGCCGGAAGCAGACGAATTGCATGCCCTCGACGACGACCGGTACAGACGCGCGTGACCGAACGGCCGCCGACATGGCGCCGCGCAGCGAGGACTCGTTGTTGGTGAGCAGCGTACGAACGACGGCGGCATCGCGTGTTGACCCCACGGGAGTCACCGGCGTGTCATACACGTCAACGACTTCGATGACAACGTTCAGTCTGAGCGCAAGCTCAACGATCCAATCGAAGGAGTGCCGCGGTACAGAGTTATCGTGATCGACCAGTTGCATTGAGATTCAGGAGAGTTGGCGCGAGCGCGTTCCGGAACCAATTATTCGGAGATTCGGACCCGCGTCAATCTCAGCAGCAATCATTTCGCGCAATCGCATCCGCACAGCATCGAGAGTCTTCCTTAGGCCGAACTAAGGCAGCGCAAAGACGAACATCTGGCTCGAAGTCCCAGGCTTCAGCTCAGGCGTAAGCCTGCCGACGCCGCCGGCTACAAGTGACGGCCCGGTGCTGACAGCCACGTACTGTTTCCCGTGCACCGCGAAAGTAATGGGATAGCCGCTCACCGGTGATCCGAGATTCACGGCGAACAAGACTTTGCCGCTTTGATCGTCGAGCGCGCGGAACTGGCCGACCGCATCGCCGACGAAGATCAGGCCGCCGCCCGTGGCGACGAGCGAGAGAATGCCGGCGCGCTGCTCGTACTTCCACAGGGTGCGTCCGGTTTCGGCGGAGATGGCAAACACGGCGCCGACCTTGTCAGTGCCCGCTGCCAGTTCGGGCTGCATGCTGACCGCGTACAACGACGCATCGGGCTCCTGCGTCGTCACCTTCATGCACATGTTCTGGAGCGGGTAATACATCGCATTGGTCTGTGGACTGTACGCGCCAGCCGGCCAGTTCTTGCCACCATTGACGCTCGGGCAAACGAGCTTTTCTTGTCCCTTGGCGGTAAAGAGCACGTCAGGGTTGCCGATGACCGCGCCAGTGCCGCCGTCGATCTTGCTGATCACGTTCTGCTGGACCGTCGGCCGCGCCCACAAGAACTCGCCGGTCTGCCGATCGAGTGTGTAGACGATGCCGGTCTTGCCGGGAATACCGGTGATCACCCGCCGCCGCTCGCCAGGTTTGATCCGTGGATTGATCCACGCGACCTGACGCGAATCAGGTGCCACGGCGGTTTCCAGCAGGAGCCGCTCGAAGGGATGATCAAGATCCCAGTGATCGACCAGGTGTTGGTAGTACCACTCGATCTTCCCCGTGTCCGCATTCAGCGCGAGCGTGGAGTTGTGATACAGGTAGCGCTTGTCGTTGCCGCCAAGCATGTACTTCGGTGCCGGTGAAGTGACTGACGTTCCGATGTAGATCATGTTCAACTGCGGGTCGTAGCTCGGGACCATCCACGTGCCGACGTGGATGCGCTTCTCCTCCGGAACATCACCCCACGTCTCGTATCCCGGCTCGCCGGGTTTGGGAATCGTGCGCGTGCGCCAGACTTCCTTGCCGGTCACGGCATCATGCGCCGTGATGACGCAGGCATCGGGCCCGCCTTCGGGCTCGCAACCGCGGCCGGAGATGATCTTGCCGTTGGCGATGATCGGGCCGGACGTCTGCTGTGCGCCTTTCTGGTAGTCGAGGATTTTAGTTTCCCACGCCAGCGCACCGGTTTTTGCGTCGAGCGCGAACAGGTAATCGTCGGCGCTCGTGTCGATGATCTTGTCGCCGTAAATCGCGAGGTTGCGATTGATAGCAAAGACCGGCATGAACGTGCCGAGATCGGCGGGCAGCTTGCGCTGATATTGCCAGAGCAGGTCGCCGGTCATGGCGTCGATCGCCTGCACGAGGTCGTTCGGGTTCGGCAGGTACATCACGCCGTTGTAGATCAGCGGCGTCGCTTCCTGGACATTGCCGGGCCCCATCCCGCGCGTCCACGTCATCTTCATCTGCGCGACGTTGCTGCGGTTGATCTGATTGAGCGGGCTGAATCCCCAACTGTCCAGCGTGCGCCGCCAGGTGAGCCAGTCGGCGGGATTGGGCTTCCACAGCATTTCGTCCGTGACCGGCACGAAGGGCCGGTCACCGACCGGCACAAACGGCTTGTCCTGCGCGACGCCGGTCAGCGTCCACGCGATGACACTCGTCGCCAGAGTCGTGACGAGGAAGACAGCCGACTTGTCGAGCAGCCTCGATCGCACCATACCGAACCCCCGATGCCACGCATCTTATGCCTAATGCACGGCACCGGGGTGTTGATGGCCGTCCGCAAGCGACCGGCCCTACTCGAACCCGAAGACCGGCGCTACTTCGACGCGCGCGTCTCATCGCTGGCAACCTTCCGGTCCTCGTCAGTGCCGCGTGCCGCGGCCGCGAGATCGAAAGGCTCTTCAGGTCCAGCCTTCACCGCTTCGACGCGCACGAGGTTCTGCTTCGCTTTTTTGTAGCCGGGGTCTGCGGTCAACGCACCCTTGTAGGCAGTGGCCGCTGCAATGAAACGTCCCTGGTGCTCGAGCGCCATGCCAAGATTGTTGTGGAACGACGCGACGTTCTCGTTCATCTGCACGGCCTTCGCCAGATACGCAAGCGCGTCCTCGACGAATCCATGCTCGAGATACAGCAGGCCGAGATTGTTCATCGACCACGCGTCACTTCCGTCGAGCGCGATCGCACGGCGATACGCATCGACCGCCGGCTCGAACTCGCCCTTCGCGCTGTGCGCGCGAGCTATGAGACGCGGCACGGTGGCCGACTCCGGATCAACGTCGGCCGCGGTCGTCAGCTTGCCGATTGCGTCGTCATAACGCTTCTGCTCGATGAGCACGCGGCTCAGATTCACGAGGCTCTTCATGTGCGTCGGGTCGATCCGCAGCGCGGTCTCGAACGACTCCTCGCTCTTCACGAGATCGCCGCTCTTCCACGCCGATAGTCCGAGCATGTAGTGGCCCCACTTGTTGTCCGGACGACGGTGGATGTACTGCTCGAACAGCTGTGTCGCCTCGCCGTAGTTTTTCGATTGGAATGCGGCTTCGCCGTCGGCAAACGACACCGAGCCTTTCACCGTCGGCGACGGCGTGCCGACGAATCCTTCGCCATCGATGACCGTGGGCGACGGGCTCCATGCGTATCCGGTCTTGGGCTGCGCCTGCTCCGCAGCTTTCGTCTTCTGTGAGTCACGTTTGTTGCAGCCGACAACTGCGCACGCGAGCACGACGGCCGCGGCGACTTTTCCATTGGGTCTCATATGCCTTCTCCTCCATGCGGCCGTTTGTGCGGCCGGTCTCGGAGGCGATATGGGCAAGCGGGTCGCCAGCGCGGAGTGCCGAAACGTGTAGTGCGCTAACTCGAAGGAAACCCTCGAGTTGTCACAATCTCTGGTGCAAATCGCTGCAGGGATGTGGCTCACGGCGCGTGTTTCGCCGGACACGCACGTGTCCGGCGGGTCTTAAGACCCGCCGCTACGAAGGCCGTGGCGCCGCATGATTTTTAAGAGGCTCGAGTGGTCGGCAAGACCAAGTGCTTCCGCGGTCTTCGTCACATGCCAGCCATGTTTCTCGAGCGCCGCGATGACGATCTGCCGTTCGGCCTGAGCCTTCATCGCCTTCAAGGTGCCCGGCGCCGCCGACGGATCGGCAGCGTCGTCGCGTTCCTCGCCGCGGATCTCTGGCGGCACTTCGGCGGCCGTCATGACCGCACCATCCGAGGCAATCATCATCCGCTCGAGGACGTTCCGCAGTTCGCGGACGTTGTTCTTCCGCCAGTCGTACCCGTTCAACACGGCAACGGCATCCGGCGCGATCGTCTTCGGCCGCATGCGGAGATGCGACGCGATGCTCTGGAGCAGTTGGTCTACGATCGCCGGGACGTCCGACAGCCGATCGCGAAGCGGTGGCACGCGAAGCGTGTGCACGTTGAGGCGATAGAACAGATCCTGCCGGAAGCGGCCGGCCTCGACCTCGCGCTCGAGCTCGCGATTGGTGGCCGCAATGACTCGCGCGGCAATCGCGATCGCGCGATCGCCGCCGACGCGCATCACCTTGCGGTCCTCCAGCACCCGCAGCAGCTTGGCCTGCGACGGCAACGGCAGCTCGCCGACTTCATCGAGAAACAATGTGCCGGTGCCGGCGTTCTCGAATGCCCCACGGCGCAGACGGTCGGCGCCGGTGAACGCCCCGCGTTCATGCCCGAACAATTCACTCTCCACGAGTTGCTCGGGAAGCGCGGCGCTGTTTACGGCGATCAATGGATTCTTTTCGCCAGGACCCAGTCGATGCAGCTCGCGTGCGACGAGCTCTTTGCCCGTCCCGCTCTCGCCGATGATCAACACGCTGCTCGGAATCGGCGCGACGCGAGCAATGCCGTCGCGCAGCGCCCGCATCGCTGCGCTGTCGCCGATCAGCGGCGTGTCGCTATCGAACCGTGATCGCAGGGTGCGCAGTTCGGTCACCATCCGTCCGCGCGAGACGGCGTTCTCGATCTCCTGGACCAGCCGCTCGATCGGCTCGGTCTTGTCGATGAACCCATAAGCGCCGAGGCGCACGGCCTGCACGCAGCGGTCGTAGCTGCCGGTGCCGGTATAGACGATCACCGGCACGTCGAGGCCACGCTGGCGCAAACGCCGCAGCACCTCGAACCCGTCAGTCCCCGGCATTTCGAGATCGAGGACGACGCAATCGATCGGCTCACGACCGAGCAGATCGAGCGCCTCGTCGCCGCCGCCGGCAACGACCGCGTCGTACTTGCCGACGCGGCGCAGATCGTATGCGTACTGCTCAGCCATCGCCGGAACGTCATCGACTACCAGGACCTGTGTCGTCATTTGTGTCTTCAGCCGGACCGTGGCCTGGAACTGCCGGCGGGAATCTCGATGACGATGCGAGTCCCTCGTGCCGGCGCGCTTTCCACGTTGATCGTGCCCTGCACGTCCATCACCAACCGCCGCACGATCGAGAGGCCCAGCCCGGTGCCGCCTTCTTTCGTCGTGTAGAAGTCAGTGAAGATCTTGCCCGCTTCCAGGTTCGTCATGCCGCGTCCGGAGTCGGCGACCGTCATGCGCACCGTGGGCTCGCCGTCACGCGGTATCGACGCCGTCGAGATCGTGATGCGTCCCGGCTTCGACTCGAGGCTGTCCACGGCATTGGCTACCAGATTTTCGAGGATACGACGGAAGGCAATCGGATCGCCGATCACCGCCGGAAGATTGCCGGCGAGATCGGTCTCGACCTCCACCCGCTCGCGCGCCTGGGCGGCAGTGGCCACGTCGACAATCAGCGTATTGAGATCGCACGGACGCCGATTCGCCGGTGGTGACAACCGTGCGTAGCTCGTGGCCAGCGTCTCGAGATACGCGATGCTGGAATCGAGCGTCTGACGCCGCTCGGCATAGACCGCAGCCAGCGCTGCGGGATGCTCGCGCTGCACGTCCGACAAGTGCCGCATGACATTCCGCAGCGGGATGAGGCCGTTCTTGATGTCGTGATTGACCTGTCTGGCCAGGTCGCCGACCGTCGCGCGGCGTTCCGCTTCGCGAACGCGAGCCGTGCTGCTGCGCAGCCGAGAGGTCAGCTCGCCGAGCAGCCGCGACAACCGTCCGACTTCGTCGCCGGCCGCGCCCGCGTCCTCATCGAACTGCACGTCGAGCCGATCGAGATCGAGCACGGCGGTCTTCTCGGCCAGATCAGCGAGGGGCCGACTGATCCGCGACGACACCCACACCGCGAGCACCAGCGCAGTGATGCCGGTCCCGGCAGCGGTCGCGAGAAACCACGAGTCGGCGCTACGCAACAGCGCATGAAGCGGCGCCATCGACTGCGTCACGCGCAGCCGCGCATAGACGTCATCGAGAGATTGACCCGCGCGACTCTGAATCAAGGGCACGTCCAGTTCGCCAACCGCGGCATCGGCGGTGATGTCAGGCGTGCCCGATGACATCTCTCCGTGTGGATAGCGCAGCGAGACAACGATCGCGCGATCGCGCGCCAGCCGTGTTAGGAAGGCCCGATCGACCGCAATACCGCCAATCAAGGTAAACGTCTGATCGCCAACCATGAACGAGTCGCGCCGTCCCAACGCGAGGAGATCACGATCGGATCCGGAGCTGATGATCCGCCCCTCGCTGTCCTGGATATGCACGACCGAAAGGCCGGTCAGTCGCATCGCGTTCGCCGCGTAATTGGCGAGATACGCCCGCTCGGTTTCGAGACCTGCGACAGCCAGACGAAATCTCTGGTCGTTCAGCAGCGCGTTTTTGAGCGAACGGAGCCGCTCACCGATGCCGGCGCTTTCGCGGCTGAGGTCCTCGCCAATCACCTCCACGACCGAGTCCACGCGAACCTGATATTCCTTCGACAGACGACGCGTGATGTCCTGCCGGATCCCGAGCGCCAGCAGCGCGATCGGGATCAACACCACAGCAGCAAACGCGAGAAGCATGCGAGTACGGAGACTCACGACTGGTGAATTATCCTCCGTGAGCCGTTGTTCGTGTCGTTGGCACCTTGGTGGTTGGTGGTTGGTGGTAGTTGGGAGTTGGCTGTTGCGAGTGATTGGGAGTTGGCAGTTGGCAGTCGGGAATTGGCAAGTAGTCGCATTGAGCTACGTCTCGTACCTGGCCGTGGTGTCGCTGACTCGCCGCGACTTCGCGCGCGCCAGACCGCCGCTTCTCATCGCCGCTGCCGTGGCTTGGGCAGCGTTCGTGCTTCTGAAAGACCACACTCTTTCTCCCGTCCTGTCCGTCATCGTTCCGTCCATCGCGCTGCTCGCCGGCTATTGGCTATCGGGATTGCTGTTCGTTCATCCCGATGTACGCCTGGAGCGCTGGTTATCCGCCGTGGACGACCGAGTGCTCATACGGTCGGGAGTACTCGAACGGTTTAGACGCTCGCCGCGTGCTGTACAGGACTTTTTCGAGCTCTGTTATCTGTTGGTCTACGTCGCGGTGCCCGCGGGCGCATCGATTGTGATCGGGTTGGGGCATCCCCAATTCGTGGATCGGTTCTGGACGGTCGTCCTCCTCGCGGAGTTCGCGTGCTACGGCATGTTGCCGTGGCTGCAGACGCGGCCGCCGCGCGTGCTCGAACCAGGCGACGGCACGGCGATCGTCGGCGTGCGGCGTCTGAATCTTGGCCTGGTGAATCAGGCCAGCATTCAGGTGAACACCATACCGAGCGGACATGCGGCTGGCGCGTTCGCCACCGCGCTTGCGGTGCTGTCGATCACAACGGCTGGGGGAACTGCATTTCTCTTTCTCGCGCTCAGCATCTCAATCGCCACTGTAGTCGGGCGCTATCACTACGTCGTCGATACCGTACTTGGCGCGCTCGTCGCCCTCGCGGTGTGGTCCATACTCTGAAGCGCTGCCACTACGGTTGCGCTCGTGTGAACCACTCTCGACACATCGATTCGCAAAGTGAGAAGCCGACGATCCGCTTTCGCCCGGAGGCACGAAACTGGGCCGCCGGTACGCGGCTTGCCGTGTCAGGTCCGCATGAGGGTCAACCGCAAATGCCCCGTCTGTGCGGTGGGCATGGGACTCGCGAGGCGGGCGGTGATCGGCCCGTCAAACCGATTGCGTGTCCTTCTCGCGTGTCAGTCCTGCCTACATGAGTGGGAGGTTGAAGAAGAGCCACCGACGACGATGCCGCCGCCGGGTAAGGATCGCAGCAGCTCGTGATCGCCAGTGTGCCGATAACAATCGCGTAGAATCGCGCGTGCATGGCGATCGGCCCAGGCGCGCGCATCGGTCCCTACGAGGTGACGGGCCTTCTCGGCGAGGGTGGCATGGGCAAGGTCTGGCGCGCTCGCCACTCGGCGCTGAAGCGCGATGACGCACTGAAAGTCCTGCCCGACGATCTGGCCTCAGATGCCGATCGCCTCGCGCGCTTTCAACGCGAAGCCCAGTTGCTCGCCTCGCTCAATCATCCCAACATCGCGCGCGTCTACGGCCTCGAGCAGGCTGATGGTGTGCAGGCTTTGGTGATGGAACTGGTGGACGGCGTGACGCTCGCCGATCGTCTCGTGCACGGTCCGCTTCCGCTGGACGATGCCCTGGCAGCAGCGCGTCAGATAACAGACGCCCTCGAGGCGGCTCACGACCAGGGAATCGTGCATCGCGACTTGAAGCCGGCCAACATCAAGCTCCGGCCGGACAGCACGGTAAAAGTCCTCGACTTCGGTCTCGCGAAGCTGACGGCGTTCGACGATGCCACCGGACCCGCGACGGGGCTGCGTCGGCACCTGTCCAATTCTCCGACGATCACCAGCCCGGCGATGATGACGCGCGTCGGCGTCATTCTGGGAACGGCCGCTTACATGAGCCCGGAACAGGCGCGCGGCCGGGCGGTCGACAAGCGCGCCGATGTCTGGGCGTTCGGCTGCGTGCTGTTCGAGATGATCTCTGGTCGCCGCCCCTTCGACGGCGACGATGTCACAGAGACGCTTGCCGCGGTGGTGAAGTCCGAGCCGCCGTGGGGCACGCTTCCACCCGCGACACCTCCCTCGATTCGGCGTTTACTGGAGCGCTGCCTGCGGAAAGATCCGGCACGTCGTCTGCGCGACATCGCTGATGCAAAGCTGGAGATCGACGAAGCGCAGTCCGAGCCGGTTGCGCCGTTCGCCACCGACACGCCGCGCAGCCGTTCAGCGAGGACTCGCGAGCGATGGTTGTGGATGGCGGCCTTGTGCATCGCGATTGGCGCCCTCGCCGTGATGGCCTTGGCGTATCGGCGCGCCAGCTCGATCGACGCATCGGAGCTCCGCTTGCAGATCGTCACGCCGCCCGGGCAGATTAGTGATTTCGCCATATCGCCCGACGGTAAGCGCGTCGTGTTTGCCGCGTTCACTGGCGGCGCGACCGAACTGTGGATTCGTCCGCTCAGCGCATCATCCGCGCAGCGGTTGCCAGGAACTGCCGGCGCCGAATTTCCGTTCTGGTCGCCCAACAACCTGGCGATCGGTTTCTTCGCCGATCAGAAGCTGAAACGGATCGAGATCGCGAGCGGCACGGTGCAGACGCTCGCCGATGCACCGGCGGCTCGAGGCGGTGCCTGGGGCGACAATACGATCGTGTTCGCACCCGCGAATATCTCACCGCTCATGCGTATAGCGGCGGGCGGCGGAGCTCCGGTCGAGGCGACGCGCCTCGCAACCGATCACGCGTCGCATCGCGCACCGGCATTCCTGCCGGACGGCCGTCGCTTCCTGTTCCTGGTGACCGGACCTCCGGCCGTGCAGGGCGTTTATCTGGGGTCACTCGACTCGACAGAGTCCAGACGGCTCTTCGAAGGCGATTCCGCAGCGGTGTTCGCCGGACCCGACCTCGTCCTCTTCCGCCGCGAGTATGCGCTGATCGCGCAGCGCGTGAATCCTGAAACGCTGCAGCCAGCTGGCGAACCACTGACCATTGCCGAATCAGTTGGTGCGCGCTCGAATATCGTCGGGTCGCTGGCGGTGTCGGGTTCCGGCGCAGGTGTCTTTGCCTATCGACCCGCCGTTCCGACGCCGCGGCAACTGGTCTGGTTCGACCGGCGCGGTACGCGTCTTGGCGTGGTCGGCGATCCCGACGAGCGGCTCAGTGGAGGTGACGCGTCATGGGCAATGTCACCGGACGCGCGCACCGTTGCCGTTGTACGTCAAGTCAATAACAACACCGACCTTTGGTTAATCGACGTCGCTCGAGGCGTGCCACGCCGATTCACGTCGGACCCCGGCAGCGAGACGTATCCAACCTGGTCTCCAGACGGGAGCCGTCTGGCCTTTGGATCGACGCGTCTGCATGGGTCCGTGGTCCATGACGTGTTTCTGAAATCGGTCACCGGCGCCGACAGCGAGATGCCGGTTCTCGAGTCGTCAGAGAACAAGGCTCCGGTCTCCTGGTCGGCCGATGGACGATTCATCGCGTATACCGTTTTGAGCCCGAAGACCGGAGCGGATCTATGGGCGTATCCGGTGCAGAACGAGAGGAAGCCGTTCGTGTTGGTGCAGACCCCGGCCCACGAGCCGGCCGCGGCGTTCTCCCCGGATGGACGCTGGTTGGCCTACCAGTCGACTGAGACCGGCCAGAGCGAGATTTACGTGCAGCCGTTCCCCGGCCCGGCCAGGAGTACGCTCCTCTCCACCGGCGGCGGCACTGCTCCGTTCTGGCGCGGTGACAGCAGGGAAATCTATTACAAGACGCTCGACAATCGGGTCATGGCGATTCCGATCTCGATGAACTCAGGAGCCGTCGGAACAGGTGTTCCCATCGAACTGTTCACGGTCCGGCCGACCGCGACATTCAACGCCGCTCGCGACGGCCAGCGATTTCTCGTCAATACGCCGACCGGCGACGAGATGACGCCGCCGATCACGGTCGTGCTGAACTGGAAGCTACGGCAATAGGCCGATCAGTCTGCCGTGAAGAGCGCTGAGAGGCGATCGGACACCAGCGCGCCCGACGCATCGAACACGTCGCGTACGTCGTAGCGCGGCAGCTCCCACCGCGCCTTCAGGTCCGACGGCTTGGTGATCGCGCGCACTTTGGTTGACGCGCTCGCCAACCCAAGCGACGCCGCCACGCGTGTGGTCGCCTCGTTCCAGCTGCCGTCGATGCCGTACGGATACGACGCATGGAGCTCGCCGAGTCCGCAAATCCTGCGCAAGGCATCCACGCACGTTCCGAGCTCGAGTCGCTGCTCGTCCTCCGTGAGACGACTGAGCACCCGATGACTGTGCCCGTGAATGCCGATCTCGAGGCCCGCGTCCTGACACTTCCGCAGATCCGACGCCGACAGATACAACTTTGACGCAGTCTCCTCGTCGTTCCCGATGAACTGCTCGAACAACATCCGCAATACCGGATCGAGCTCGCGGTACGGCAGCTCGAAATTCAGCAGCCGCTTGAAGCGCCGCGTCGCTTCATCGTCGTATGGATACAAGCCCAGGAGACCTGGATGCGTGCTTGGCTCGCGAGCAACCGGCTGGCGCGACGCCAGCAGTTCCTCGAACGCTTCGCGGAATCGCGTCAGGCCGAGCCTGGCCTGCAGCAGGTGCACGCGGTGGACGTTCAGCACCGTGCGATCGACAAGCGGCGCCGAACAGCAGTAGACGGTTGCCGGCACGCGCCACCGCTGCAGCAGCGGCAGCGCAAACTCCGCGACGTCCTTGAACCCATCGTCAAAGGTGACGACGGCGACCGTTTCCGGTAGTTCGGCGGCGGGATTCATCAGCTCGCCCATGGTCGTGCAGGCGAAGTTCTGCGTGAGCACGCGTAGCTGCGTGTCGAACTCCTCGGGCGTGATCGACTTGGTGCCATTTAACCAGGTGTCCGTCGGATGGCAGTAGTGGTAACTGACGATCAGTGCGTAGCGTTCGGCGATGCGCGTCGGCAGTGTGTTGAACTCGAAGTCGATGGTGGACGCCACCGAATCCGACTGCAGTCGGCCACTATGATCGATCTCCACCCCGCTTGCCGGCAGCGGATTCACCATCGCCCACCGTTCCGGCAGCACGTGCAGCAGGCTGTCGCCGGCGTCATCGTACATCGCCAGCACGTCGGTTCCGCGGCGGACCACCCGTTCGATTCGCGCCTGCGCGAGTGCCTGATATTCGTGCGTCGAAATCAGGACCGCATCTACGGCCTGCCAGTCGATGGCATCGAGTGTGGCCTCACGATAGATCCTCAACTCGCCAGGCTCGCCAGGCTGATCGTCCAGCGGCACGAACGTCGCGACGGCGAGGTCAGCAAAGCCATCGACGTACTCATACAGGCAGCGCGTGTGGCCTCGCGTCCCGACGATCACCACCCGCGTGCGCGACGACTTCCACGCCGTCAGCCGCTGCTCGAGCTCGTATTTGGCGCGGTACTCCCGATGCCACTCGGCAATCTTGTTCTCCTCGGCCAGCCACTTGTCGCGCTCGACGGTGTCGTAACGAGTCAGATGGCGCGCCGTCACCGTCTTCCATTCCTCCTCGAGCGTCTGCGCTCGATCCGCGGTGAGTCGCGCCACCATCTCGGGGTTCGCATACTGCGGGCAGTCGATGAGCAGGCCTTCAAGATAGAGGTAGTCGATGGCGGTGCCGAACACGCAGATCAATGCGTCGATCGGCGTTTCGACGATGGGCTCGCGGTTCACGTTGAGCGAAGTGTTGAGCACCATCGGCACGCCGGTCAGCCGGTAGAATTCGCTGATCATCCGGTAGTAGTTCGGATTGATTTCGGGTGTGACCGTCTGCGGACGCGTCGTGTTGTCCACGTGGGTGATCGCCGGCACCTGTGCGCGCTTGTCCTCCCGAACCTCGACGACCATCAGCATGAACGGGCTCGGCGCGTCGAGGTCGAGCCAATCCCCCGCGTGCTCGGCCAGCATGCTCGGCGCGTAGGGACGATACGGCTCGCGGAACTTGACACGCCGATTGAGCGTGTCCTTCATCTCCGGGTCGCGCGGATCCGCGAGGATCGAACGATGTCCGAGCGCACGCGGACCGAACTCCGATCCACCCTCGAACCAGCCGATAACCTTACCTGACGCAATGAGCGGAGCTAGCGCTTCTGGTTCGACAGTCGTGTACGCGATCCCGTACTTGTCGAGCATCTGCGTGATCGGCGCGCGCGTGTACGAGCGGCCGGTATACGGTGACGTCATCGCCACCGAGACACGACCCCGCTCGCGTCCGGCGACCTCCTGGAAATAGCCCCACAGAGCAAGACCGAGTGAAAGTCCCGCGTCGGAGCACCCGGGTGGAATCCACACGTTGTCGAACCGCGACCGCTGAAGGACGCGGGCGTTCGCCAGCCCGTTCAGCGCGGTTCCGCCGGCGATGCAGAGGTTGCGACTGCCGGTCTTCTGGTACGCGTATTCGGCCATGCGCACCATCTGACGTTCGCACTCCTGCTGTACGTCGTAAGCGGCACGTGCGAAGTACGGATCGAGCACGCGTTCACGGTCCGCACAGCGGCGCACGCCTGTGGCGACGATGCGCGGGAGCGGAGGACGGCTGAAGAAGGCACTGTAGTCCGACGACATGCCTTCGTCTCGCGCCTTGAAGTCGAGCACCGGACCGGGATGCACCGCGCCGTACGGTGCCAGTCCCATCGTCTTTCCGAAGCCTTTCTCGGGTCCGTAGGGCAGCACCGATCCAGTGATCAGCGAGTAGAGGCGCCCGATGCCCCAGATGTTGCCGCGCTCGAGCACGTGCGCGCCGTCAGGGCGGCAGTGATACAGCGTTTGCGTGTTGATTCGCGACCCGAGCGAGTCCACGACGAGTACGGCGGCCTCGTCGAACGGCGACAGATAAAAGGCGGCGCCGGCGTGACCGTCGTGATGATCGATCACGCGAATACGCTCACGAGGATAGCGCAGCCGCAGTTTCAGGTAATCGTGTTCGAGTTTGCGATACCCGGGGCCGCTATTCATCCAGCGCGGAAGCCGCGCGTAGTCGGTGTAGATGAAGTCGATCTGCTCGAGCGACTCCAACCCGAACGCCTCGAGGCAGTACTGGATGCCGCGAAGCGGAAACGCGTAGGTGTGCTTGGTCCGCGTGAGGCGGTCCTCGGCGATCGCCACATACGCGATGTCGCCGCCACCGCGCGGGACGCGGATCAGCGAGGCGCTGGCTTCGTAATTAGCGAAATTCGGAACACCCAGGACGTACGTGTATTCGGGCACTCAGTATTCCAACCTCAGCCGGTCAGTCTAACAACCAAAGGGCAAAGGGCAAAAGGCCAAAGGGAAGGGGAGATCACTTCGATGGCGCGGCCGCCCGTGGCCGTTCTTCCGCGCGCGCCCCGCTGAGGATGTTTCTCAATCCATAGTTGCCCTCGTGACAGGCGTACTCGAAGGGCTGCTGGCTGGGGTCCTTCTTCGTCAGGTTCATCGCGAACGTCCACGGCCGCGTCCACGTCGCAGGATCGTCGATGGTCGTGGACCATTCGACGGTGCCCGGATTGAGCGGGGTGAAGCGCTCGACGATCCGCAGCGTCGCGCCGTTGGCGTTGCGGTAGGCGATCTGATCCTTGAAATTCGTGGCCTCGACGACGAGCGTGTTGCCCTCGAAGTGGCCGCGCGCGTCTCCCATGTAGCTCGAAATCGCCTGGCCGACGTGCGGCCGGCTGTCGAGTGGAATGATGCGCGTTTCATGAATCATCTCGTAGGTGATCGCCACCGAGTTCGGCCCCTGGACGATCGAATACGAGCTGCCATAGATCGCGGGCATCATCGAGCCGGGCAGACCGCGCGAGATGCACCGATCGTACAAGCTGCGATCCTCCGGCCCGTCGGCCGGACCACGGCCGCTGCGCTTGCGTGCGTCCTGTCGGGCCGCCGCCCGTTTCTGCGCCTCGGGCGTCGTCGGCGGAATGCGGCCGTCCGGTGGATCGACGACGAGCCACGCACGGCTGCTGCTGGCGTTGAGGTTCTCCCACCAGAACAACTGCGGGTGACCTTCCGGATCTTCGACTGCGCTGGCCGCGCGATCGATTACCTCGTCGCGCCGCTGCCGACGCAGCTTGTCGAGTTCCGCGGCCGTGATGTCCTCGAGACGACGGCCGTTGAACTGCGCCGGCCGCTCGAACGGAATGCCGCTCTCATCGCTGTTCGAGTAGACGCCGGAGAGATCCGGATCACCCCATGGCGTCCGGCCTGGTTTCCAATCCTTGACATTTGTTGGCAACGCGATCGCTGCGTCTCGTTTCTTGAGACCTTCGGCGACGCTCAGAATGAGTTTGCGTTCCGCTTCTTTGGCCGCCTCCACATCGCGCGTGGTTTGCGGCTGACCAGCGAGTGAGATGGTCGCGAGCGACGCGGTCATGCTGAAAATTACCAAGGCGCTCAGACGCGCACGATGATGACGCATGGCACGCTCCCGCAGAGAAGTGAGAACAAACCGCGCGCATCGTAGCACGCAGTTCGGACCGGCCGGACGATCGTAGACTAACGGCAGTGAAGATCCTCTTCTTCGGCCGCCACTTTACCTACTTCCGCAATTTCGAATCAGTGCTCCGCGGCCTCGCCGAGCACGGCCATCACATCCATCTCGCCGCCGATCGCGACGAAGCAGTCGGCGGACAGCAACTGGTGCAGACGTTGGCCGCGACGTATCCGAATCTCACGTACGGCGAAGCGCCGCGGCGCGTCAACGATGACGATGCCTGGGTGGGCAATCATTTGCGTCTCGGGCTCGACTACCTGCGTTATCAGCACCGCGTCTTCGACCAGGCATTGACGCTGCGCGAGCGCTCGCGCGATCGCACGCCGGCCATCTTCCTGACCCTCGGCCGCATCGCGCGACGGATCGGCGAGCCCGCACGCCGGCTGCTGGTCGGCATCGTACGGACACTGGAACGCTACGTGCCCGAGGACCCGGCGATCCGCGAGTTCATCGCCTCGCACGCGCCGGACGTGGTGCTGATCACGCCGCTCATCAATCTCGGTTCGTCGCAGATCGAGTACCAGCGCGCCGCACGTGGGCTCAGCATTCCGTGTGCGCTGTGCGTGTGGAGCTGGGATCACTTGTCGAGCAAGGCGCTGGTTCGCGACTGGCCCGATCGCGTGTTCGTGTGGAACGACGTACAGCGCCAGGAGGCACTGAATCTGCACGGCGTCCCCGCCGATCGTATCGTCGTCACCGGCGCGCAGTGCTTCGATCAATGGTTCAACCGGCATCCCTCACGCGACCGCGCGGCGTTTTGCGCGCATGTCGGGTTGCCCGACGACCGGCCGTTCGTCATGTACGCGTGCTCGACGCTCTTCGATCACAGCCCGCCGGAGGCCAAGCTGGTCGTCGAGTGGATCCGGCGTGTGCGGGCGAGCCGTCTGCCGCATCTGCAGAACATCGGCATCCTGGTGCGGCCACACCCGTCGCGACTCTTCGAATGGGACAACATCGATCTCGCATCGATGGGACCGACAGTGCTGTGGGGACGCAACCCGCTCGATCCGGTCTCGAAGGCCGACTACTTCGACTCGATGTACCACAGCGCCGCCGTCGTCGGCCTGATCACCAGCGCGTTCATCGAAGCCGGCATCGTCGGGCGCGAGGTGCACACGGTGCTCGAACCCGAATTCGAAGATAACCAGCTCGGCACCGTGCACTATCACTACCTCACGAACACCGCGGGCGGGTTGCTCATCGTCGGCAAAGGGTGGGACGAGCACCTGCAGAAGCTGCACGAGACGCTGTCGCGGCCACGCCATGACGTGGTGAGGCCCTTCATCAAAGCTTTCGTCCGGCCACACGGGCTCGACGTGGCGGCGACGCCGCGGTTCGTCGCGCAGGTCGAGGCGATGTCGGGACTCACGGTGCCGCAGTCGAAACCAGACGTTCTTGCGTTCGTCTGGCGCCGGGCGATCGATCGCCTGCGCGCGATGCGTCACGACGAGCGTTACGACCACTGGACGCTGTCGGAGCGCGAGCACGCCGTGAAGCGGCTGCACGAGCGCAAGAGCTCCGACCTCAGTGGTCTGCGACATCACAGTCCAACGAACGATGCCGGCTATTGCGGCGATTGCTGCCGCACCCCGCGGACCAAATCGATCGATT
>DAINQP010000091.1:0-15064 GCA_036742665.1 Vicinamibacterales bacterium
AATAGCGTCGGCGAGATCACGCCGAGGTCAAGCCCGACGTTCAGCACGATCAACTCCATCAGCCCGCGCGTGTTCATCAGCACGCCGAGGCTGGTGGCCGTGCGCCACTTATGGCCGACAAGGCGTGCTGCCGACAAGGTGCCGCCGAACTTGCCGACCGTGGCCACCACGATAATCGCCGCACAGGTGACCCACCCGGTCCAATTCGAGATCAAGCCGATCTCAGTGCGCATCCCCGCAAACGCGAAGAACGCCGGCAACAGCAGGATCGTCACCAGGTGTTCGATCCGATCGTCGAGTGCGCGAGCGAGCGCGCTGTCGTGCGGAATGACGGCGCCCATAAGGAACGCACCAAAGATGGCGTGAATGCCGATCCACTCCGTGATCAATGCCGAGACCAGGGCGGCGACGATCACCACCGCAATCACGTCACGATCGATCGGGCGACTTTCCAACCGGCGGCACCAACGCACCACGGCTGGACGAACGACCATGAACATCAGCGCGATGTATCCGACGGTCATCACCGAGGGCAGCAGTGCACTCCCCTGCCGGCTTTGCACCACACCGACGACGAACGCGAGCAGACACCACGCGGTCACGTCACCAACCGCCGCACAGGTCAACGCCAGACGTCCGAGATCGGTCCGCGTCAATCCCGTGTCGGCGAGGATGCGGGCGAGCACCGGAAACGCCGTAATCGCCATGGCGACGCCCATGAACAGCACGAAGTGCGTGACGGGCACATTCGCGGGCGCGAGTCCGGGCGCGAGCACAGCCGCCAGCGCGGCGCCAAACAAGAACGGCAGAACGATGCTCGATTGGGCGATGGTCACCGTTGCACGCAGGTGACCGCGCAGAAGAGCCGTATCGAGTTCTACACCGATCAGGAACATGTACAGGGCGACGCCCAGCTGCGACAGAAGTCCGAGCGACGGAGCCACTGCCGGCGGGAGTAGAAACGCATACGCCTCCGGCGACACGGCGCCGAGCAAGGACGGTCCGAGTGCAATGCCGGCAACGACCTCGCCGATGACGGGCGGCTGGCCAATGAGGCGGAACACGCGACCCAGCACGCGGCCAGTGATGACCACTGCCGCCAATGCAAGGAGAAGATGCCAGAGCAGATCCGCGGGCTGCACGATGGCAGGATCCTTCATCCTTCCCGATAAGGGCAAGGAAGAGCTGTGGCTGGTCCGGATCCTGCAAATATGCCGGGACATGAAATGGCAGGGTCGGGAAGGAAGCGCCAACATCGAGGATCGCCGCGGAATGCGCATGGGCCTGCCGCTGGGCGGCGGCATTGGCGGAATCGTCTTGCTCCTTCTCTACTCCGCCCTGACAGGTACGAACCCCATCGACATCGTCAACAGCGGGGCCCCAACTGAAGAGACCGCTCCAACCGGCGCGCCAGCCAACGATCAGCAGGCGCAGTTCATCTCGGTCGTGCTCAAGAGCACCGAGGACGTGTGGTCAAAGGTCTTCAGCGAGCGGAGTGCGGGTTACGAACCGCCGGTGCTCGTGCTCTTCAGTGACGCAACGCAATCGGCGTGCGGCCTCGGCCAGTCAGCGATGGGCCCGTTCTATTGCCCACGCGATCGGAAGGTGTATCTCGATCTCTCGTTCTTCCGGGAACTGGCCGAGCGTTTTGGCGCACCGGGAGATTTCGCACGCGCCTACGTGGTGGCACACGAGGTCGGGCATCACGTGCAGACGCTGACCGGACTGTCGGATCGCGTCGCCGCTGCTCGGGAGCAGGGAGACCGCACCGGCAGCAATCAGTTGTCAGTGCGACAGGAACTGCAGGCCGACTGCTATGCGGGGGTGTGGGGCCATTACGCAGCGCGAGACAATCTGCTCGAGCCAGGCGACGCTGAAGACGGCCTCCGTGCGGCCGCGTCGATCGGTGACGATCGCCTGCAGCGAGAATCGCAGGGCCGCGTGGCCCCAGAGTCCTTCACGCACGGGTCGTCGGCACAGCGCGTCGAGTGGCTGAAGCGAGGGCTCGAGAGCGGTCGCCTGGAGTCCTGCGATACGTTCAACTCGAGATAGACGGATCCACCGACGACAAGACGGGTCCGCATGAAGGCGGACACTACATTCCGCGCCTGTGACCCTCAGGAATGACGAGCATGGTGGATTTGTCGTCCGCCTGATCGGCACGCGTACCAGCATCCCAGGTTGGGATCGGCTTCTTGCCGGGCTCATAGAGTGACTCGAGCGGTCCCCAGACCTTGTCCACGCCGCCATGGAACAGATCGCCAATCAGCAAGTCAGTCAGCGTGCCGCGCAGGTGCGGATACTGCCGCACCATGTTGCCGAAGCTGAAACCGGCGTAGTACTCGCACACGAGACGCCGCATCCGATCGACGCCCTCGTTGAACATCGGTCCCCACTTGCCGAGTTGGGTCGCTGACGTATCGCACTTCTTCAGACCCTCTGCAACGGCGTCGGCTGCAAGTTCGCCCGACTTCAGCGCGAGCAGCACGCCGGACGAGTACAGCGGATCGAGGAAGCCAAAAGCATCGCCGACGAGCACCCATCCATCGCCGGCGACCTGCATTGAGCGGTATGAGTAATCCTTCGTGGCGAAGTATCCGGTGACGCGCTTCGCCTTCGAGACGCGCTCCTTCACACCTGGGCACATCTCGACTTCCTCGTCATACGTCTGCGCGTACGGCCCACGACCCTTGAACAAATAGTCGAATGGCCCCACGATGCCGACGCTGACGATGTTGTCGTGCTGTGGGATATACCAGAACCACCCCTGCTTGTTGCCGTTCTGGATCACCAGCGTCGCGCCTTCGTCGCGGCCACTGTCGCGATAGGCGTCTTCCCAGTACGTCCAGATCGCGCCTTTGTTGAGAATTGGATCCCACACGCGCAGGTTGCGCCGGTTCATGATCAGGCCGTTCTGGCCGCTGGCATCGATCACGACCTTTGCGTGCGCGTCGCGGAAGTCGCCGTCGTCGCCCTTGATGCGCACACCGGTGGCGCGATCGCCGTCGAACAGCACATCGTGCACGCGGACGCCTTCGTGCACGTCCACGCCGTGCTCGCGCGCGTTATTCAACATCATCTGGTCGAACTCGCTGCGTACCACCTGCCAGGTCTGCGAGCACTCGTGCGGCTTGTTGTCCCAGAAGTAGAACGGCGCGGACTCCTTACCCACTGAATTCACGAACTGCACGCTGTACTTCTTGACGAAGTGGCTCTGCTGCATCTTCGGCAGCATGTTGAGCCGCTTGAGCACCCAATATGTTTCCGGGATCAGCGATTCGCCGATGTGGAACCGCGGAAAACGCTCGCGCTCGAACAGCTGCACGCTGACGCCCTGCTGCGCGAGCAGGGTGGACACCGTCGAACCCGCCGGTCCCCCACCAATCACGATCACATCTGGATCCGTCGCCATATCACCTGACCTAACCACCAACCACTAACCAGCCACCAGCTCACGCTTCTACGACAAATCGGCTCGCCTTCATCTCGAACCGTGGCAGCGTGCCGCCGGGTACGACGTTGACAGCCACCGTGAGACCGAGAGCCTCACGTAGCTGATACGCCACGCGCGAGGCAATCGCAGCTTCGTCGCCACTGTGCGGCCCCACTTCGATCTCGAGCCTGAGGGCGCGCATGGCGCCCGACGCAGACACTGTCGAACGGAACTCCACCACTTCGGCAAAGCGCCGCACGACCGTCTCGATGCCGACAGGATAGACGTTCACACCCTTGATGTTCACCATGTCATCGGCGCGGCTGAGGATGCCGCCTTCCAACCGTGCCCACGTCCGTCCGCAGGGACACGATGCCAGTCGCCGGACCACGATGTCGCCGGTGCGGTAACGGATGACCGGGCTCGCGGTTCTGCCGAGATTGGTGACCACCAATTCACCGTGGTCGCCGTCGGCGACCGCGCGGCCGGTTGCGGGATCGAGTACTTCCGCGATGAACTGCCCTTCGTTGACGTGCAGATACCCGGGAGCCTCCCAGCACTCAAAACTCACCGGACCAACTTCCGTGAGACCGTGATGATCGATCACGCGCGCGCCCCAATTACGCTCGATGCGCTCCCGTGTCGGCGGGATGCTGCCGCCAGGCTCGCCTGCGACGATCAGCAGACGCACGGTGCTCTCGGCCAGAGGCCGCATCGGCCGCTCGTGTTCGGCAATCTCCGCGAGGCGCAGCGCGTAGGTCGGCGTGCAGCACACGACGGTGGCACCGACCGATTCGATCAAGGCGAGCCGGATCTGGCTCGACATGCCGCCGCCGGGAATACAGTGCAGTCCCATCTGAGTACCGGCTTCGAAGCCAGCCCAGAAGCCGAGGAAGGGTCCGAACGAAAACGGAAAGAACACCCGATCGCCGGGGCCAACGCGCGCGCCGCGATAGACGGCCTTCCAGCAATCGAGCAGAAACTGCCAACTGTCGTTGGTGTCGATCCAGCGTAGCGGCCGTCCGGTGGTGGACGAGGTCTGACAGTAGCGCGTATAGCGCTCGAGTGGCTCGGTGAGCGCCGTTCCCCAAGGGGGGTTCGCCGCCTGATCGGCGTTCAACTCCGCCTTCGTCGTCAGCGGCAGTCGTTCGAGATCGCGCGGGAACTGCAGGAGATCGACGGATAAGCCGGCGTTATCGAACTTGCGCGTGTAGAACGCGTTGCGCCTGTAGATCGTCGTGACGAGTTCGCCGAGCCGTCGGCCTTGGGCCGCCATCAGCGCATCTCGATCGAGGCGTTCGGCGGTAATCATCTACGAGGCGGCACTGTAGACACCGCGAACCGGCTCGCAATCCCGGGAGGGATCGGCACGGACTTCATCGACTTGTCCGGCTGCTGTGCGACGCAGACGATCGTCGCCGATCCGGTCGCGATGGACTCACCATCGCGCGTGATCGCGCAGGTGTACTTCATGCTCCGATTCGAGATGCTGACGATGCGCACCTGGATGTCGACCTCGTCCTCGAAGCGCAGCGGTCGGTGGTACTCGAAGCTGGCGGCCACGCGCGGAAAGCCGACGCCGGACTCACGGTGCGCGATGCTGAGCCCGATCGTCCGCCACAACCCGTGCTCAGCTTCTTCCATGTAGCGGAAGTAGTTGCTGAAGTGAACGATCCCTGCCCCGTCGCATTCATAGAAGAAGACGCGACGCCGGAGTGTGAACTCAGAGATTGGGGAATCCGGTGCGGCCATCGATTACGTGTAGCGAATGCCGGCGTGCTGCGGCAGGAAGAAGCGCGTCAGCAGACCGTCCACGCGCAGGAGACCATCGCGGGTCAGCGCCACCGCCTTGTCGGTGACGGTCTGCAGGTATCCCTCGGCCTTGAGCGAGTCGAGCTGATCGCGGAAGCGCTCGAGCACGTTGACGCGATACTTGTCACGGAAATAGGCCGGCGCGATCGATCCCAGCTTCAACTGCAGGATGAACTCGCGAATGAAGCGCTCTTCGTCGGTCGGCCGATACGCGCGGCTCAACGGCACCTCGCCACTGCGAACGGCCGCCGAATATGTTTCCCATGTATCGAGGTTCTGGACGTGGACGCCGTTGATGTGGCCGAAGGATGCGACGCCGAGCCCCACCATGTCCGCGCCCTGCCACAAGCGATCGGTGTAGACGAAACGCGTCCGCTCCGGATTCTTCACCGCCGTATACGCGCTGCGCACGTGATAGCCGGCCGCCTCGAGCGCCTCGAAGGCTTCACGCACCCAGCGCCGTTTGGTCGGCCAGTCGGCGACCGGCTGCGCGAATCTACCCGTACCTTTGAGCAGGTTGCCGCTGATTGTCGTGTTATACGGCAGCTCCATCTGATAGATGGTCACGCTGTCAGGAGACAGCTCCAGTGTGCGATCGACGCACCGCCGCCAGTTCTCGTCCGTCTCACCGAGCATGCCGGCGATCAGGTCGATGTTGATCTGCGGGAAGTCCAGCGATCGCGCAAACGCGTAAGCACGCCCGATCTCGGGCGAGCGATGCGCCCGGCCGTTCAGCTCGAGGATCTGATCGTCGAAGTTCTCGACACCAAGACTGAGGCGGGTGACGCCGATGCTGCGTATCGCAGCGAGCTTTGCCTCAGTCAGCGTGCCCGGCTCGCATTCGAACGTGACTTCTTCGGCGTCTTTCCACGGCGTCAGTGCCGACAACCGTCCAACGAGACCTTCCAGCTGCTTCGTCGAGAGAAATGACGGCGTGCCGCCGCCGAAATAGACAAAGTTCAGCGGCCGTCCGGCAAGCGCCGACTTCGCTGCACACAGTTCCCATTCACGCGCGAGCACATCCAGGTAGTCGTTGACTTCCTGAGCGTTCTTGTCGGTATAGACGCGGAAGTAGCAGAAGTGACACCGCTTCCGGCAGAACGGAATGTGCAGGTAGAGGCCGAGCGGAACTCCCGGCACCGGAGCTGTCTCGAGCGCCACCTTGCCCTGCTCGACCGCAGCCGTGGTCCAAGCGGAGAACGGCGGGTATGTGGCGACGAAGTAGCTCCCGACCTCCGTCTGCGTGTCCAGCGTGGATGACGTCCGATCGGTCACGGTCCGTCCACTATATACTGCTCCCGCGCACTGAAGATTTCATGCAGACACTCACCGATACCCCGAGGAAGAGACGAATGGGCTGGATCATCTTTGTGGCGGGCGCCGTCCTGTCCTGGGGCGCCTACGGCGCACTTCTGCACTTGGGCCAGACGCAGCTTGGCAATCCGCTCAAGGCCCTGCTCTGCGTCGGCGCCGCCTATTTCCTGATCGGCGTCATCATCCCGGTCCTCGCGCTCGGGGCGCAGGGCAACCTGTCGAACTTCGACAGCACGGGCCTCGTGACAGCGACGATTGCCGGAGCCCTCGGCGCGGCCGGGGCGGCCTGCATCATCTGGGCATTCCGCACCGGCGGCCTGCCGGTGTATGTGATGCCGCTGGTGTTCGGCGGCGCACCACTCGTGAACGTGCTCGTCTCAATGCTCATTCATCCGCCGAAGGCCGGCATCAATCCGCTGATGTACGCGGGATTCGCGCTCGTGTCGATCGGCGCGGGCATGGTGCTGTACTTCCGGCCCGCCGCGTGACCTCCACTGCGACGATACAGAGTGACTGTGTCGTCGTAGGCGCCAGTTTCGCCGGCCTGGCCTGCGCAACAGCCTTAGCTCGGGCCGGCATGCGCGTCATCGTGCTTGAGCGCAAGGTCGACGTCGGCGAGAAGCTTCACACCACGGGCATCATCGTCAAGGACGCGATCGATCAGATCGCGCTGCTCGATGGTCTTCCCGCGTCCATCGTCAGACGCGTTGATGGCGTGAGACTGTATGCGCCAAGCCTTCGGCACGTCGATCTCTCCGCACCGGGCTATTACTTCCTCGCAACCGATACGCCGCAGTTGATGCGCTGGCTCGCCGAGCGAGCTATCGAGGCTGGAGCCATCATCGCGCATCAGACGTCCTTCATCACGGCGCAGCGCACGCAAAGCGGGTTCGATCTTGGGGATGCGGGCACCACGCGATTTATCGTCGGAGCCGATGGACCCAACTCGCGCGTCGCGCAGGTCCTTGGACTCGGTCGAAACAGCAAGTTCCTGTTCGGCGTGGAGCATGAATACACCGGCGTCGAGCTTGCTGAATCCAACCGACTGCACTGCTTCATCGATCGGCGTCTCGCGCCTGGCTACATCGGTTGGATCGTCGCCGGTGTCGGGGTGACGCAGGTCGGGCTGGCCGGCCGCGTCCAGTCCGGCCGCCTGACGGCGACCGAAGCCATGGCGCCGTTTCTCGAGAAGATCACCGGCATCACCGACTTCAGGCACGCGAAACCGACATCGATCAGAGCTGGGATGATTCCGTGCGGCGGGGTCGTTCAGCCAGTTGCGTCTCGGCGCGTGATGCTGGTGGGCGACGCGGCAGGCATGGTGTCACCGGTAACGGCGGGCGGCATTCACACGGCGCTCAAGCACGGCCTCGCTGCCGGGCACGCCATCGTCGACTTCCTCAACGGCAAGAGCGGCGATCCAAGCGAAGGATTCGTGCGGTCCTATCCAGGCTTCCGAGCAAAGCGCCTGCTCCGGTTTCTCTTCGATCACTTCCAGAGCGACCTGGCGTTCAATCTGCTGCTCGGCACCAGGCCGATGCGCGCCGCGGCGAGCATCGTCTATTTCCACCGCAAGGGCGCATTCGACAGCTAGCTGCTGCCATAATCTGCGCCATGACTTTGAGCCCGGGCACTCAGCTCGGTTCCTATGAAATCGTGTCGCTGCTTGGCGCCGGCGGGATGGGCGAGGTCTATCGGGCCCGCGATCCGCGACTCAAGCGCGAGGTCGCACTCAAAGTGCTCCCCGACGTCGCCGCGATCGACGCCGATCGCCGCGAGCGATTCACGCGCGAAGCCCTTGCCGTGGCCGCGCTCAATCACCCGCACATCGTCACCATCCACTCCGTCGAAGATGCCGGCCCCACTGTCTTTCTGACGATGGAGCTGGTGGAGGGACGATCGCTGGCCGAGGCGCTGCCCTCGACCGGGCTGCCGATCGATCGTGTGCTGACGATCGGGATTGCCGTGGCGGACGCGACCTCGGCGGCACACCACAAGGGGATCACGCATCGCGACCTCAAGCCCGGCAACATCATGCTCGGCGAAGGCGAGCAGGCTGGACGCATCAAAGTGCTCGACTTCGGGTTGGCCAAGGTCGTTGACGTACAACGCGGCGCAGCCGCCGCGTCGATGCTGCCGACCGAGGCGCCCGCTCATACTGCGCCGATCACCGCTGAGGGTCGCATCCTGGGCACTGTGGCCTACATGTCCCCCGAGCAGGCGGAAGGTCGGGCGATCGACGGGCGGTCCGATCTGTTTTCCCTGGGAGTCGTGCTCTATGAGATGGCCACCGGGCAGCGTCCGTTCGCCGGTGACACGAACCTCTCGATCCTGTCGTCGATCCTCAAGGACACGCCGAGGTCGGTCACCGACATCAACCCGGCGATTCCCCCCGAGCTCGGGCGCATCATCCGCCGCGCGCTCGCGAAAGATCCAGAGCGTCGATATCAGACGGCCAAGGATCTGCGGAACGACCTCGAGGACCTGAAGGCATCACTCGGGTCGAGTGAATCACCGGTATCACTGGCAACGTCCACCGTTGCCGCATCGGCGGCGTCGTCATCCGAGCCAGCGGCCTCGCCCGTTCCGTCGTCGGACACGCAAGTCGTCGTGGGGCTGGTCAAGCGCCATTCCCGCGCGTTCGCGCTGGCCGCTGCCGTACTACTCCTCGGCGCGGCGGTTGCTGTCTACGGCTTGCTGGGGCGAGACGCGCAACCGGTGCCGAGCCAACAGCCGTTCGCCAACTTTCAAGTCACCCAGCTGACAACAAGCGGCAATGCGGAGCGGCCGGCGATCTCGGCCGACGGGAGATACGTCGCCTACGTGCAGCGCGATGGCGATGATCAGAGCCTCTGGATACGCCAGACATCGACCACGAACAACGTGCGGATTGTCCCACCCGAGCGAGGCGTGGCGCTCTTCGGCGCCACGTTTACGCCTGATGGCACATCTGTCGACTTCGTCCGTCAGGCGAATGGAGCGCCGTGGGAGATCTGGCGGGTGCCGTTTCTTGGCGGCACTCCGAGATTGTTCGTTGCCAACGTGGCGAGCCCGATCTCGTGGGCACCGGACGGCCGACGTATCGCGTTCCTGCGCACTCAAATCACTCCCGCACTTTCGTCGCAACTGTTCGTGGCAGGCGGCGATGGCGGACAGGAGCGCGAGCTGGCCAGCCAAAGAGATTCCGCCCTGTGGATCTCGCTGGTCGCTCCCTGGCGACCGAGCATCCCTCCGGCCTGGTCACCGGACGGCCAGCTCATTGCGCTCGCTACGGCAGGCCCCATTGGAGGACGGATTTTGTTCGTGGACAGTGGCACTGGGTCGATACAGGACCTCAAACCCCCAAGCGGGCAGATGGACGGACTCAGCTGGCTCGATGCCCGGTCGCTCGTGCTCAACTATCCAGCCCAGCTCGGTGCCCCGAACCAGTTGATTCGACAGCCCTATCCCGCCGGTCTGCCGTCGAGGCTCAGCAACGATCCGAATGACTACGTGGGAGTCAGCCTGAACGGTGATCGCCGCCGTCTGGTCACCGCCCGGCGGGACGCCCGCATGGATCTGTGGGTCGGCGACGGCGGCGCGGCAGCGGGCACCGACCTGGTGCAGCGTGTGCCAGTGCCAATGAGCGTCGAACGCGTGACATGGGCAGGAGATCGACTGTTGTACGGCGGCATCGTGGGCGGAAAGCCCGCAATCCTGAGAGTGACGATAGGCCAAAACACTCCGGAGGACGTCGTCCTCGAAGCTCTCGCGCCTGCGGCCACGAGCGATGGCCGCACGATCGTGTTCGTCTCGTCCACCGACAACACGCTGGATCTTTGGACCGCGGATGCGAACGGTCGCCGAAAAACGCGGTTGGCCCCCTCGGTGACCGCCAACCCCGTGGCCGTCACACCCGACAATCGGTACGTGCTCTACACCTCACTCGATGGCGGGACGGTCTCGATCTGGATGGTGTCGATCGACGGCGGCTCGCCCACCAAGCTCGCAGATGGCTCTAGCGTGGCGGTGTCACCGGATGGCAGTTCGATCGCCTTCACTGCGGAGGGGGTGAACGGCGTCACGTCACTCTTCGTCTGCGGTCTCCCCGATTGCAGGCCGCCGCGGCCGATCGGCCCAGCGCAGTTCGACATGGCGGTCTCTTGGACTCCGGACGGTCGCGGCGTCGCCTACGCGAACGATGGGAATCTCTGGGTGCAGCCGCTCAGCGGCGGCGCGCCCCATCAGCTCACACGATTCACTGACGGCCGTTCGATCCGATCCTTTGCGTGGTCGCGCGACGGGCAACGACTCGCCATCACGCGATCGACGGTCACCAACGACATCGTGCTGTTCGAGAGCATGAATTAGAAGCGTCGAGTCCCCTACGCCATGAGCCGGCGCCTTGCAGCTCGGCTGCTCGGGAGAACACGACTGGATCGCTTGCAGTCTCGCCGATGCCGCGACACAATTGCGGCGTCACCGTCTCCGCATTCCTGTTCTCCAGTCAGTTGTTTATGGCGCGTGCGCTGGTGGTCGACGAGGATGCCGGATGGCGCGAGACGTTTGCGCGAGCCCTCCGTCTTGATGGCCACATCGTCGACATCGCAGCGACTGGCGCCGATGGCTTGCGCCTGGGTCTGACACTCGACATCGATCTGATTCTGGCGGAACTCCGTCTGGCTGACATTGACGGGCTGACGCTCCTGAAGCGCCTGTTCGATGGGGGCGTTCGGAGTCCGCTCGTGCTCGTCACCGCAGCGCCGTCGATGACCACGGCGTTCGAAGCAGGTCGGCTCGGCGCTGCAGCCTATGTGGAGAAACCGATTGGCGAGGACACGCTGCGGGACATCGTGCGACGGCATGCGCGCGCGAGGGGCACATCCCGCCCCGAGCGGCTCGCGTCAGCTGCCAGCGCGCACACGTATCTGGCGCTCCGTCTCATCGAGGAGCATTATTCCGATCCGTCGTTCGATATCCACGGAACCGCCACGTTGTGCGGGATCACGCGCGAACACCTCGCTCGACTGATTCATCACGAGACCGGGCATACGTTCACCGAACTTCTTCGCGCGAGACGGATGTCCGAAGCTCGCCGCCTCCTCGCCGAAACGACGCTGCGGATCAAGGACATCTATCAGCAGATCGGCCTCACGAGCGCGAGCGAGTTCGACCACGCATTCAAGCACATGTGGCACCTGTCTCCCAAGATGTACCGACTCATCTGTCGCCGGCAGCTTCCGCCTCGCACACGCTGACAGTCGATCGCCGTGCGTCCCGCAGCTGACTCGTGTGTCGGCGGCGTGCCATCACTGACAGGCAAGAAATATCACCACCGCGCAAACATCCGCCGTTGTCGCAGCCCGGTGCTCATCGAAGAATAGCGATTCCCCCGTGTGTGCCGACGGTGGCGTACTGCGTCCGCTGCGTTGAAGCGCGCCGCGAGCGATCACGCCAGAAAAATTCAGAACGACTCGTCAGGCAGGAGGCTCGCCATGAGTGAACACGATCCCACAACAGCGAGAGGCGTCCAGCTGTCCAACATCGAGCATGAGTGGACGCTTGAAGAGGTCGCGCAAATTGCCGCGCCATCAATGGAGCTCAGCGACGAGTCGACTGCGCTGGACGCGCAAGCAGCGGCCGGGCCCATCCCCGGGCCTCTCCCGATGCCGGTGCCGCTGCCGCAGCCGTTACCACTTCCCAGGAGATCCGTGAGCGGACGGTATCGCAGCGGATCGACGCCGTTCGAGCTCGAACTCAGAGTGGATGTCGATCGCACGCGTCCCACACGGCGTGTCAGCGGCGACTTCTATCAGATCGCCGGCGGTACGAAGATGTATTTCGGATCCTTTGTCGTGCACGCGCCTACGCTGTCGGTGACGCCGACGCTTGTCACGATCACCGGACTGGGCCAGTACACCTGGAACGCGTCGGCGCCTCGGATCCGGATCGCCATCCCGCGCGTCCTGATCCTTCAGCCGCCAGCGGCCGCCACGGTCCAGTTCTTCACGCTGTCCTGGTCGCCAGGCGCGACATACGTCTGCAACTTCGAGTCGCCCTATTTCCGCACAGTCATCCTCGAAACTGATCGGGTGGCCGACGTGCCGACGCCGGTATTCTCGTCCTACAACACGGCAAGCCTGCCGTCGCCCGGTCCCGCCCGGTCCCTCACGGTCGTGGACGCATTCGCCGAGGCGGGAATCCAGGTCCAGGTGTCGGCGGGATCCGGCGGAGTACCAGCAGACGAGGGGGCGAGCTGGAGCGACGCGGAGTTGCACGCGTCGATGGTCCGCCATTTCAGCCTGTGGCGCGAAGAGCCGCAATTCCGGGTGTGGGAACTGGTGGCGCAGCTTCACGATCTCGGGCCTGGTCTGCTCGGCATCATGTTCGACCAGCAGGGGCGACATCGGCAGGGGTGCGCGGTCTTCCACTCCGGTCTCGGCGGCGCGACAGCGGATCGTTTGCGCTTGCAGCTCTTCACCTACGTACACGAGCTCGGGCACTGCTTCAACATGATGCACTCGTGGCAGAAGTCGCTGGCGATTCCTGCCGGCGTGGACAGGCCGAGATCGATGTCGTGGATGAACTATCCCTGGGGGTATCCCGACGGGCAGGCGGCATTCTGGAGCAACTTCCCCTTCCAGTTCGACGATGGCGAGCTCGTCCACCTGCGTCATGCGTACCGGAACAACATCATCATGGGTGGAGCGAACTTCCGTGTGGGTGCCGGCCTGCAGCATCCAGAGAAGTTCGAGCTGCCGATGGAGGACAAGTCCGGGCTTCGACTCGAGATCTCGGCGTCGGATTCGTACCTGCTCGGCGAGCCGGTCACCGTTACGCTGCGGCTGACGGCCACCGATCCGCGAGTGGAGACGGTGCACCCCTACTTGAATCCGGAAGCCGGTCTCGTCCACATCGCGATCGCGAAACCCGGAGGCGAAATCGTCGGCTACGAGCCCATGATCCTGCACTGCGTGTTGGGCGAACGACTCGCGCTGACGCAGGAGGCAAACAGCCTCCAGGAAACCGTCTACATCGGATACGGCGCCGACGGTTTGTACTTCCGGCACGCCGGAATCTACGAGCTGCGGGCCGTCTACGACGCACTCGACGGTTCGCAGATCGTGTCGAACATCCTGCGGCTGCGCGTCCGCAATCCGGTCACGACAGAGGACGAACAGCTGACCGAGCTTCTGTTCGGCGACGAACAAGGTACGCTGTTCTATCTGCGCGGATCCGATTCGGAGACGCTGCGTTCAGGCAATCAGGCCCTCGATACCGTCCTCGAGCGCTATGGCGATCATCCAATGGCCGCCTATGCGCGTCTGGTCAAAGGCGTGAACGCCAGCCGCGACTTCAAGATCGTCACGAACGATCCGACGCCGAAGATCGAAATGCGCAAGGCCGATCACGCGGAAAGCCTGAAGCTGCTATCGCCGGTAGTCAAGGCGGGAGCGGAACAGACAAAGCTCGATTCGCAGTCGATTGAGTACGCCACCATGCGGCTTGCCGACGTGCAGCGGAAACAGGGCGACGACCGTGGCGCGCAAGCCACGGAAGGCGCGCTGAAGAAGCGGCGCGGAAGGGCCGTTTCCGTGTAATGCGAGTGTGGCAACGGAAGTGCGTGCGCCGGCTGCCAGCGATCCTGGCTGCAGTGGCGGCGTGGGTGCTCACCGGATGCGGCACGATGTCTGACGAACCGCGGAGCGGAGAGGGGGCGCCAATGTCATCGGTGCGCGTCGCGTTCACGGACGGGTTCGAGGGAGACACGGTCGTGATTCGCGTGGATGGCAGAGAGGTCACGCAGCACGGCCCGATCACGACGCGCTCTGATGTGTCCCCGCCGCTGGCGTGGTCCGCCGACATTCCCCTCGAGCGCGACGTCGTCGCGCTCGAGGTGGCGGTTCCGACGAAAGGCGCAACGGGATCGATTCGCGTGAACGTCAAGGAGTTCCCGCAGGTCAACGTCTCCTTCTCTGGAGGAAGAGTGGAACTGCGGAGCTCGCGGCTGATCCCGTCGATCGGATGACTCGAGACGGCGCCGGTCTCAACGAGGGTGAGGAGGGTCTGTTTCCAGAGAGGCGATGAACTTGCCGGTAAGTCGGTTGATCTCCGTCCGATAGGCGCGCGTACTGCCGTTCATCAGCTGACGCAGAACACGCTCAACCACGACGGAACCCTTTTCACCGACGAGCGGTGCAAGGGCGAAGAGCAGGAGGATCTCGTCCGTTAGGAGTGCATCTTCGTCGTTCGACGTCGTCACAGTCGAGGTCTGGAGCTTGGTTGACGACGTCTGGGAACGGCTGCGCGCAACCGTCCAGCTGCACGATGCACAGATCGCGCGTGGCGATCCAGCACGCTCTGACTCACGCCGGCAAGCCGCACAGGAGCTTGTCATCTTAGACGCTGCGCTTGTATGAGAAGAGGTAAGTCGGTGACCTGACTCTACCATAATCTCTACTGTAGCCGAGCCTCCTGTTGACTTGGCATTGCAATCGTCGGGCCATTGCCCAATTTCTTTGTCTA
>DAINQP010000091.1:15164-21602 GCA_036742665.1 Vicinamibacterales bacterium
CAGGGCGCAGAGCGTCGGCTGCTGAAACAGGATGCCGCCGTACTCCACCCACAGGAAGACGAGCCGCAGGTTGCCGTTTGGCGAGACGATGGCCGCAGACATGGATAACGCGGCCACGCTGAGCCCCGCGATCCCGAGCCAGCCGGCGGCCGTTGCGCACGCCATAGTGTCTGACCATCCAATCTCGCGCGAGGCCACCCAATCCGACGCTTCACCCACGGCCGACCGATTGGATCGTTTGCATGGTCGCGCGATGGGCAGCGACTGGCCATCACGCGATCGTCGGACGGCAGCCGCGTACGACAGCCGGGTCGGCGCCAAACGTGCGCTTCCACAGCGCATCAGATATGACCGCGACGGGTGTCTGCGCGGAGACACCTTGTCATCGACAAGACGATCCTGTCTGCGGATCGGCGGATGTGCTCGGTCGATTTCTGGGACGCGGCCTGCGACTCGGTGCAGTCGGCGCCGTGTGCGGTCTTGCCTTGTCGTTGATGACTGCGAGAATCCTGGCCGCGTGCTCTACGGCGTCAGCCCGACGGACGCGGTGTCGTTCAGCGCCGCCCTGGCGCTGGTCATGACGGTTGTCCTCGTCGCGTCATTGATCCCCGGGTGGCGTGCCTCGCGGACCGATCCTGTGACAGCGTTGCGACATCGATAATCCGTAGGCCGGTCCTGTTCTTCGGACCCGGCGGCAGGCGGGTCTAAAGAGCAAGACCCGCCCTACGGCAGTCACGTTCGACCAATCGCGTAGAGATTGCGATCGGTACGAATGTACCAGCGCCCTTCGACGAGCGCGGGGGTTGCCAACGTGGTTTCTTCGAGCTTGTTGACGTGCAGTAGCTGGAACGTCGGTCCCGCTTTCAACACAAACGTCTCGCCTTCGTCGTTGGTGAAGAACACCTTCCCGTCAAAGGCGACCGGCGATGCAGAAAACCCTTCACGGGCCGCCGCTCCCAATCTCCCCTGCCACATGACTTTGCCCGTCGTCGCCTCGAGGCAGGTGACGATGCTGGCCATGTCGTTGACCATGTAGAGATACTCGCCGTACAGGATCGGCGACGGCACGAATGGTGAGCCGCGCGGACTCGTCCACTGCACGTGCGTGCGGGTCACGTCGCCCTTGCCACCGGGTTTGATGGCGAGCGTTGGACCGGCTCGACCAGACGAACAGAACACCAGCCCGTAGCCGACGACCGGCGTCGGTATGACTTCATAGGTGGTCCCACTGCAGCGCCACAGCTCAGCGCCGGTGCTCGGGTTGTACGCCTGCACCCTGAGCTGACTGCTGACGATGATCTCGTCGTGGTCGACAACGCGAACGGCGATCGGAGTCCCCCACCCGGTATCCGCATCGCGCTTCGTGCGCCACAATTCGTTGCCCGTGCGCGTGTCGAACGCAGCGATGAACGATCCTGCGAACTGATCCTGATAGAGGATGACCCGGTCCTTGTAGAGCAGCGGCGAGCCGGCGGTGCCGTGATACGCCTCCATCGGACCGAGATCGCGATGCCAGACCAGCTTGCCCTCCATGTCGAAGGCGACGAGGCCGCGAGCGCCGAACGAGGCATAGACACGCTGACCGTCGGTGGCCGCCGTGGCCGACGCGTGACCGTTCTTGTAGTGACTCCCCTGACCCGCTCGCCCTGCGGGCGCAAACGCCTCCCACAGCTTCGCACCATCGCTTCGACGAAACGCGATGACCGAGACGCGACGCCCGTTGTCGTAGGAGTTAGTCAGGAAGATGCGGTCGCCCCACACCACCGGCGACGAGTTGCCATCGCCGCTGAGCGGCGTCTTCCACCGCACGTTCTGTGTCGGCGACCACGCATCCGGATAACTGGCGCCAGTGACGAGCCCCTGCCCCGACGGACCGCGCCATCGCGGCCAGTACTTCGCGCCCTCGCCTTCGTCCGCCACCATGCGCACGGCTGGCGCGGCCTCTTGACCGGACAGGCCGACTGACGGCCCGACCAGCACGATGCACGGGACGATGATTTTCAGAACGTTGCCGACCATGTCGTCACCCGCTGGAAGTGTAGCAAGCTCTCTGTGCTAGTGTGCGACCTCATGTGGCAATCCTGTGCGCTCGTCTTCATCAGCAGTGCTTGCACGCTCGTCATCGAACTCATCGCCGGCCGCATCATGGCCCCCTACGTCGGCGTGTCCCTTTACACGTGGACCAGCATCATCGGCATCGTGCTCGCCGGCATGTCGGTGGGTAACTACCTCGGCGGCGTCGTGGCGGATCGGCAAGCCTCGCCGCGGACGCTCGGCGTGATCTTCATCGCCGGCAGCGTCGCGTGCCTGTTGATCCTGGTGATCACTGATCTCATGATCGGTCAGAGCCTTCGGCTTTCACTGCTGCCGCGGATCGTCATCTACACAACCGCCATCTTCCTGTTGCCCAGCCTGGTGCTCGGCATGGTCTCGCCCCTTGTCGTCAAGCTGGCGCTCGCCGATCTCCAGCGGACCGGCAACACCGTCGGGACGATCTACGCCTTCTCTACCGCTGGATCCATTCTCGGGACGTTTCTCACCGGCTTCTGGCTGATCTCCTGGCTCGGCACGCGCAGTATCGTATGGATCGTCGCTGGCGTGCTGCTGATCACGGGATTGGCCGTCGGCGAGTTTCACCGAACGCGCGGCCTCGGCCGGATGGCCGGACTGCTGGCACCCGCGCTCGCGTTCACAACGTTCGCGGTCGTGGGGATCGGGTGGAACGCCGGCAAGTATCGAGCCCCGTGCGAAGTGGAATCCGACTACTACTGCATCCAGATCAACGAGACATTCGAGAACGGCCGCCCGGCTCGCGCCCTGATGCTCGATCGGCTCATTCACAGCTTCGTCGTCCTCGACGATCCCACTGCGCTCGGTTACGGCTACGAGCGAGCGTATGCGGACCTCACTCAGATGCAGTTGTCGGGACGTCAGCAGACCCACTCGCTCTTCATCGGCGGCGGCGGCTACTCGTTTCCACGGTATATCGAGGCGACGTATCCCGGTGCGGCAGTGGACGTGATCGAAATCGACCCCGAAGTGACCAAAGTCGCGCACAACCAGCTCGGACTCGGCGACAAGACGCGCATCCGATCGTTCAACCAGGACGCGCGCACCTTTCTGATCGAGTGGCCCGACCCGCAGCAGTACGACATCGTCTTTGGCGACGCCTTCAACGATCTGTCGATCCCGTATCACCTGACCACCGTCGAGTTCAACCGTATCGTCCAGCATCGGCTGAAGCCTGACGGAATCTACCTCGTGAACGTCATCGACAAGTTCGAGGACGGCGAGTTTCTCAAGGCGTACGCCAACGGACTGCGTGCGGTCTTCCCCCACGTGTATCTCTTCGGCCGAGGCAGCGAGTTCCGGCCATTCGACCGCAACACATATGTGCTGATGGCGAGCAGTCAGCCACTGAACCGTGCCGCCTTCGATCGGATCACATCCACCGAAGGCATCCTCGATCGCACGACATCGCTCGATGAGGATCGACTGAACGCGTATCTGAAATCAGGCCGCGCGCTGACGCTGACCGACGACTTCGCGCCGGTAGATCAACTGCTGGCGAGGTTGTTCATCGAACGGGGCAACTAGCAACGTCGCTCATGTCCACGGATCGCGGAGGCGCGGAGGCGCGGAACATGTTTGTCAATCGTCTCCGCGTTTCGTCATGCACGCGATGAACTTACCTTGTGGTCGAGCGCCGTTGGCCGATGGCATACAGAAACGACGCCGTCCGCACGAAGATCTGTCCCTCGGACACTGCCGGTGAGCTGAGCGTGTAGTCGCCGAGATCGTTCTCGGCCAGCAGCACGAATTTAGGGCCGGTCTGCACGACGCTCGTCACACCATCTTCATCGGTGATGTAGATCTTTCCGTCGGCAAGGACCGCGGATCCGCTGTACGTCGCGTTGCGCAGACGCTGCGGTCCGTAAACCGTTTTTCCTGTCTTCGCCTCGAGCACATACATGATGCCGCGGTCGTTGATCGAATACAGATAGGTCCCGTCGCTGACCGGCGTTGGCACGTCAGGCCCGTAATTGAACGACCACAGCACGTGGGTACTGGTGACGTCACCCTTGCCGCCGGGCTTCAGCGCCAGTAACGGCCGCTCGCGCGACGGCGCAAAGATCATGTCAGCGTGCACGACCGGCGACGCAACGACGCGATAGCTGCCATCGTTGCGCGGGTTGAGTCCATTGGCGCGCCAGACTTCCCTGCCAGTCGCCGGGTCATGTCCGGTGACGACATCGCCACCAGTGATCACGATCTCTGTCGCGCCCTCGTAGCGCAGCAGCGCCGGCGTGGTGTAGGCATCGGGCGATTCGAAACGCGCATTCGTCAGCCGGTTCACGCGCCACACGGTCTTGCCGGTCGCCTTGTCGATGCGCAGCACGTATGACGGGTCGTCGGTGTGCATCCCATGGAGGACCTGCACGTAGAGCGCATCGTCGTGAAGCAGCGGCGACGAGGCATAACCCCACTGCAAGCCAAATCGCCCGTATTCCTGCTGGATGTTGCGCGACCAGAGCTCCTTGCCGTCGAAGTCGAAGGCCTTGAGCACGCCAGTGCCGGTCATCACCCACACCGTGCGGCCGTCGGTGACCGGCGACGGCGACGACATCTGTTGTTTCATCATGCGGCGATTGCCGCCGCCGAGCGGCCGCTTCCAGCGCACCGTGCCGCGCGAACGATCGACGGCCCAGAGCGCCAACTCACTGCCCTCACCGACATTGAGGAAGAGGTGCTCGCCCCAGACGATTGGCGTCGCACCCGACCGCTCGGGGACGGCGAGCTTCCAGGCGATGTTCTCGGTGGCTGACCAGCGAACCGGCAGGCCTTTCTCGCCGCTGATCCCATTGAGCAGCGGCCCCCGCCACTGCGGCCAGTGCTCGGCTGACGCAGACACTCCGATCGAGACGACTGCAAGGGCGATGAGGAAGAGACGATTGGTCATGGATTATTCCGAACGGAGAGATGTAAGCAGCGGTGCGCGAGTCGCAGCATTTATGGCGACGATGGACGAGAGGAGGCCCGTGATGAAGACACCGAACAGAAGTAACGCGCCACTGCTCGTGATGGGAAGGCGTCCGCCGCGCTCGGCAATCGCCGGCGCGATCGCCAACCCAGCGCAGGTCGCGCCAGCCAGGAGACCACACCCGAGCAGGAACACATTCTCTGCCACGACCATCGTCAGCACGTGGCCGCGTCGGAATCCGACTGCACTGAGCAATGCCAGCTCGCGCCGCCGTTCGAGCACATTGCGCAGCAGAACGGTTGCGAGGCCAATCGTGCCGAGGATGAGCCCGAGACCGCCGAGCGCCTGGAACGTCGAAAGATACGTGTTCTCGACGCGATGAAATTGCGCGAGGCGCTCTGTCGTACTCGTGGCATCAGCGCCGAAGTCGGCCATCGCATCTTCAATCTGTGCCGCTATCGCCGGTGCTTTCGCCATCGGCGCATCGACCAGCATCACGCGATAACCCTGCCGGTCGGGAAACAGCTTCGTGAAGTTCGCCGGCGACATCAGCAACTCGCCTTGAAAGATGCTGTCGCGAAGTGCGGCGACGAGCCGCAGCCTGATATCGCGGCCACCGCGTTTGATTACGACGTCCTCCCCGATCTGCTTGTGCAGAACGTAGGTCATCGAGTTGGCGTCGCCAATGACCGGAATCGAGCCATCTGCTTCTTCGCGTCTCAGGAGCAGCCAGGGATTGGCGCGTTCGGCATCGGTCGTCGTGCGCGCAGCCTGAAACGCAAACCGGCCCTTGGCCAGGAACGCATCTGTCGGTGCGAGAATCCTCGGATTCTTTGGCTCATACAAATTCAGACAGCTTGCATCGTCGCCGGGCAACAACCTGAACGGCTCGAAACTGATCGCCGGATCGAGATCGAACAAGTTCATTGCATCCCGCGCGGCGCGGCCGTTCACGTCGCCAACGACCGGCAGCAGCGTTTCCACGAACACGCTGTATCCGCCGACGCCGGAGCGCGGCCCTGCCTCGTCGAGGCCGTCCCCACGGCGGAACGCGTCCACCGAAATCAGGATGAACGTCGCGGACGCGATCACGGCCACCGACAACACGCTGCGCCCGGGACGATACCGCGCGTATCTGAAACCCAGTCGGGACACTGGTTGCCAACCGCTGCCGTCGAGCGCGCTCGGTCCCTGCCGCCGCAGCCGCCACGAACACAGACACAGCGACGCGACGAGCAACGCCGAGCCCGCACCAAAGAATGCGCCCTCGCGGGCAATCCATCCCGCGCTGCCGGCGGCGAGCATTGCCAGGCCGATCACCGCGAGTGCCATGGTCGCCACCAGCACTCCGTAGCGACGGCTCTTGAGGCCCGTCGAAGGATCCAGCGGCGTAGAGATCTCTCCGGCCAGTAGACTCCGTTCCGAGATCCGGCCGAGCGCGGTGCGGATGCGCTCGG
>DAINQP010000092.1:0-10072 GCA_036742665.1 Vicinamibacterales bacterium
CAAAAGAGTAAGATGCCGTTCACGTTCAAGGAGCTGACCGTCATGTCATCACGCATCACACTGTTGTGTGTCGGCGTCGCCGTTATCGCGGGGTCTCTGAGTCCGCTGACCGCGCAGGCGCCGAACGCGCTGGCCGCGCGTCTGCAGACACTCGAGGATCGCGATGCGATCCGCGCCCTGCTGGTGAGCTACGCGCACACGCTGGACACCCGCGATTTCGACGCGTTCGAGCAGCTCTGGGCCAAGGACGCCGAGTTCATCGGCGGCGGCGGCAACAGTGCACGAGGGCCGAAGGCGATCCGGGACCTTCTGCAGGAACTCCTGAAACAGAATGCGGCGCCCGTGCCCGGCCGAGACTTCCATCTGGTCATGAATCAGACCGTCGACGTCACCGGCGACACGGCAACCGGGTACAGCCGCGGCACCTGGGTGGTGACCAGCGCCGAGAAGCGCCTGGAGTGGTCGATCATCACCAACTACTACGATCAGTTCGTTCGCGAAGGCGGCCGTTGGAAGTTCAAGCGGCACCAAATCGGTGGGACCGCGCCCGCCGCATCTTCCGGCTCGAAGTAACAGTATCGACGTGTAGCGCGGGTCCTCTCGGACCCGCCGAAGAGGTCAGCGTGCAACACCTTCTCTGGTCCACTGTTCTGGTGACGGCCGTCGTCGTCGCGCCAGTTGCGAACGCCGAGGCGCAGCGCGGTCCGACCGTTCCACAGATGCGAGGCGACGGACCGGCGCCCGAGGCCAGGCCCTTCTCGATCACCAAGGCCGATCCGGCGCTTGACGACGTCGTCGCACCCGATGCCGCTCTGGTGGAGCTGGCGCGTGGTTTTGGTCTCACAGAAGGCGGGCTTTGGATCGCGGAAGGCAACAGCGGCTACTGGATCTTCGCTGGTCTGCTCGACAACGTCATCTACAAAGTCACGCCGCAGAAACAGGTGTCGGTCTTCATGGAGAAGGCTGGCTATACCGGCAACGATCCGGAGCATGTCGGCACGCAGACTCGGTCGGGTCGCAGCCATGTACTGCTCATCGGACCGTCGTGCACGGGGATGGACCATCAGGGGCGGGTAATCTGGTGCGCCGACAACGATCGCCAGGTGATGCGCCTGGAAAAAGACGGCGCGCACACGGTGCTGTCGAGCGGCATGAACGGTCAGAAATTCAGCGGGCCGAACGACATTGCCATCGCCGCCGACGATGCGGTGTACGTGACGGATAACGACTTCGGCCTGCGTGACGGGGGCAAGAATCCCGATAAGCAGCTGCAGAACGGCATCTATCGGATCAAGGACGGCATAACGTCGCTCGTGCTCGGTGGCAGCGATTTGGGAGGCATTCCGAACGGTATCGCGCTGTCACCCGATGGAAAGTGGATGTATCTCTCAACCGCGAATCGTCAGATACGACGCTACGCCGTGAATCCCGACGGCACGCTCGGTGCATTTACGAACTTCACCGATGGCGTCGGCATCGGTGATGGTATCAAGACCGACACCGCAGGGAATGTCTACTCGAGCGGCGGAGCGGGCCCCGGCATCGTCCGCATCACCTCACCAGCAGGGAAACTCCTCGGCACGATCAACCTCCCCATCTACGGCGGCGAACCCAAACGGCAGATCTGTTCGACGAACGAGGCATTCGGTGGCACCGATGGCCGGACCTTGTTCATCGCCGGCTGCGATTCGGTCTACACGATACAGCTGAAGATACCCGGTATCGTGCCGGCGCACGACGTGAACAAGTAAGTCCGTGCTACGGCGTCGGCAGCCCGAACGCGAGGATGTTGGGTCCCGATGCGATCGCCAGCATCTGACGGTTGTCGAACACGTAGGTCATCGGTGATGCCTTCCAGACCTGACTGGTTTGGAAACTCCACAACCGCTTGCCCGTCTTGGCATCCGCCGCCGCAAAGGCGCCGCTGTCATCAGCGAAGAAGACGAGATCGCTTGCGGTGGCGAGCACGCCGCCCCACGAATCGACATTGCCCGACTGCGGCAGTTCCCAGACCACCTTGCCGGTCTGGATGTCGATCGCTCGCAGCACACGGCGCGCGGGTTCCGGCGCAGCGGAGAACGTGCCGCCCATGAAGCCCTTCCCCGCTTCCCACGTCTGATCCACTCGCGTGAAGATCCCGCACTTGTCATTGGTCTGCACGTAGAAGAGACCCGTGCGCGGGCTGAACGACGCCGAGTACCAGTTGGACGCGCCCTCGAGCGATGGGCAGACCCGCCTCCCTGCCGGCGTTGGTTCCATATTCGGCACGACGATCGGCCGTCCCTCCTTCGTGAGACCCGAAGCCCACGTGATGTTCTTCACGTATGGCGTGCCCGAGAGGTACTCGCCGGTGACCCGATCGAGCACGTAGAAGTAGCCATTGCGATTGGCTTGCATCAGCAGCTTGCGCGGCCGGCCCTGCCAGGTGGCGTCCACGAGCACGATCGGTTGCTGCGCGTCGTAGTCGTGCACGTCGTGCGGCGTGAACTGGAAATGCCATTTGCGGCGTCCGGTCTTCGGATCGAGCGCGACCACCGAATCGGAATACAGATTGTCGCCCTGGCGGTCGTCGCCGATCATGTCGGGGCCGGGGTTGCCGATCGCCCAGTACAGCGTGTCCAGATCAGCGTCGTAACTGCCAGTCATCCACGTCGCCGCACCGGGATGTTCGATCGCACTCCCCTTCCAGGTTTCCGATCCGGGTTCACCGCGCGCCGGCACGGCCCAGAATCGCCAGACTTCCTTCCCGGTCGCCTGCTCGTACGCAGCGACGAACCCGCGCGCGCCCTCGTCTCCTCCCGCGATGCCGGAGATGACCAGATTGCCGACGACCATCGGCGCGCCCGTGCCGTTGTAGTTCTGACGCCAGTCAGCCATCTCCGTCTCCCATAGGAGCGCGCCGCTGGCACGATTGATCGCGATCAGATGCGCGTGGTCGGTCGTCATGAACACCCGCTCGCCGCTGAGCGCGACGCCGCGATTCACGCCGCGGGCGGCAACACCGGCCACACCACGCGTGCGTGGGCGCCGATAGTTCCAGACCTGGCGCCCACTGCCGGCATCGAGCGCGTAGAGATCGTTGGCGGCGCTGACATACATCACGCCGTCAGAGACGAGGGGCGTCACCTGCACCTGAGACACGTTGGGGAGCGTGAAGACCCACTGCGGCGCCAGCCGCGAGACGTTGCCAGGCGTGATCTGCGTCAACGGGCTGTAGCGGTTCCCACTCGCCTGACCGTTGTACGTCGGCCAGCCCGTCTGCGATGTCACCTGGCGATGGCGACCAGATGTCGTCTCACGCAACAGATGGACGCGGCGATCGTCGCCGAGCAACTGCATCTCGCCGGCACTTTGATTCAGGACGAGGCCGGACATTGAAGAGCCATCCGCGAGGGTTACGGTCGCCTGCTGCGAGCCGGTGCCGGCACGGGGACGAAGCGTTCTGAGGAACGTGATGAGATCCGCGCTCTCGGTCTTCGTCAGATTCGCAAACGACGGCATGCCAGCCCCCGACAGCCCCTCGCGAATCACCGCGTCGAGATCAGCGTCGGTCCGCAATGGAATGCGGGCTACGATTGACGGGCCGAGTTCGCCGCCACCGCCCTCCGTCCCGTGGCAGGCCGCGCATCGGCTGGCAAAGACACGTCGCCCAGCGTCGACGTTCTGTGCCTCAACGCGCGACGCACACACGAGGGCAACAATCGAGGCTGCGACGGCAGCGGGAACTAGACGCACGAGACCTCCTTGCGAGACGAGCCATTATCACAGGAGATCCATATGCACGCACGAATCGTGACGTCGGCAGTGATGGTCACCGCTCTTGCGGTGGGACTCTCCGGGCAAACCCCAACGTGGACTGTGCCCCGTATGCCGGATGGGCACCCCGACATGCAAGGCGTCTGGGCCAACAACGGCATGACGCCGCTCGAACGACCCGCGCAATGGGGCAATCGCGCGACGATGACGGACGCCGAACTGGCCGATCTGAAGAAGCGCGCACAGAAGTTGATCGACGGTGGCGACGCGTTCTTCGCCGACGAGCTCGTGCTGGCCGCGCTCGAAGGCAAGACCAAATTCTCCTCAGCCGACACGCAGACCGGCAACTACGATCAGACCTGGCTCTCTGAGCGACTCTGGGACAACCGCACGTCGCTCATCATCGACCCGCCGGATGGACGTATTCCGTCTCCAGCTGCGGGAGCCGCCGAGCGCGCTCGTGCACAAAGTGCCGCACGGCAAGGCCGCGGGCCCGCCGATCGCGCGCAGGACCTGAGTCTGAGCACGCGCTGTGTCAGCGCCAGCACGCCTAATATCCGCGCGGGTTATCAGAGCTACTTCGACATCACGCAGGGTCCTGGCGTCGTCGCGCTGCGAACCGAGATGATCCACGATACCCGCATCTTCCAGGTCGGCGCCGCACCTCACCTCTCTTCTGCCATCCGGCAGTACCACGGTGACTCACGCGCACACTGGGACGGCGACACGCTCGTTGTGGACACGATCAATTTCTCGAATGCCGGTTTCCGTGGGACGACTGACAACCTGCACCTGACGGAGAAGTTCAGGCGCGTCGCCGAGGACACGCTTGAGTACTATCTGACGATCGACGATCCGACCGGGTGGTCGCGGCCGTGGACGTTGATGATTCCGCTGAAGAAAACTGGCGAGCGAATGTTCGAATTCGCCTGCCACGAAGGCAACTATGGACTCCGCTCGATCCTGAGTGGGGCGCGCGCGCAGGAGCAATCGACCCGCTGATGCGCCTACCGTCACCGTAGCGGACCCGCTCTCGACGTTCCTCGCCGAGAACGGCCTCGACAAGCGGCAGACACGAGACGCAATCCGCCTTCGCGCGACTCGCTTCGGCGCGACGAGTCTACCCGCTCGATTCTGTTGAAGGACAATACCGGTGTGAAAAAGATCGGGTTTCTGTCATTCGGGCACTGGACGCCGTCGCCTCAGTCGCAGGTGCGCACCGCGTCGGACGCGCTGCTCCAGTCGATCGAGCTCTCCGTCGCCGCCGAAGAACTGGGCGCTGACGGCGCTTACTTTCGGGTCCATCACTTCGCTCGCCAGCTCGGCTCGCCGTTCCCACTCCTCGCAGCGGTCGGCGCACGCACCAGCAAAATCGAGATTGGCACGGCCGTTATCGACATGCGTTACGAGAACCCGCTCTATATGGCCGAAGACGCGGGAGCGGCTGACGTCATCGCGGGCGGTCGTCTGCAACTCGGCATCAGCCGAGGCTCACCGGAGCAGGTGATCGACGGCTGGCGGTATTTCGGTTACGGGCCCGCTGACGGCGAAACCCACGCTGATATGGCCCGTCGTCACGCCGAGGTCTTCCTCGAGGTCATCAAAGGCCACGGGTTCGCGCAACCCAACCCGCGGCCGATGTTTCCGAATCCGCCGGGACTGCTGCGCGTCGAACCGTACTCGGAAGGGCTGCGCGATCGAATCTGGTGGGGCTCAAGCTCGAACGCCACCTCTCAGTGGGCGGCGAAACTCGGGATGAACCTTCAGAGCTCGACCCTCAAAGACGATGAGAGCGGTGAGCCGCTGCACGTGCAGCAGCGCAAACAGATCGACGCGTACCGCGACGCATGGAAAGAGGCTGGTCACGATCGTGAGCCGCGCGTCTCCGTGAGCCGCAGCATCTTCGCGCTCGTTGACGACCGCGACCGTGGCTATTTCGGACGCGATGCTCGCGACGAGGACCAGATCGGCTACATCGACGCGAACACTCGCGCCATTTTCGGACGCTCGTATGCCGCCGAACCCAACGTGCTGGTGAAACAACTCGCGGCGGACGAGGCCATCGCCGCCGCCGACACTTTGCTGCTGACCGTTCCGAACCAGTTGGGCGTGGACTATAACGCCCACGCGATTGAGAGCATCCTCAAATTCGTCGCGCCAGAGCTCGGCTGGCGCTGACTCCGCCTCCGCTACGGCCCGACAACCTTCGCATGCCCCGACACCGGGCGCAAAGCGCGGGCAAAGCGCGGGCGCCACACGTGGCACTTCCGACGTCGGACGTGCGGATCAATCGCCCATCAGAGTAAACCGGAACGCGCTGGTCAGTCGCACCGCAACACGGTCTGGGGATCGAGCTTCGTGGCGCGCCGGGCAGGAACATAGGCGGCAATCGACGCGATCAACGCGAAGAGCGCGGGCATGGCCACAAAGGTCGTCGCATCGAGAGGCGTCAACTCGAACAGCAGGTTCTGGATATATTTCGTCAGCATCGCCGCCGCACCGACGCCGAGCACGAGGCCCAACAGCGTCAGGATCGAGCTCTGGCGCATCACCAGACTCAGCACCGCTGCGCGACGCGCGCCAAGCGCCATCCGAATGCCGATCTCATGGGTTCGCTGCACCACGCCATACGCCACAATCGCGTAGATGCCGCACATGGCGAGCAGCAGGGCGACAGCGCTGAACATCCCCACGAGCACCATCGAATCGCGCGGTGCGTCGACCTGCCTGGCGAAAAATTCGTCCATCATCTCGACCTGCGTCACGGGAAGACTACTATCTACATCTGCCACGGCTCGCCTCACGGCAGGCACGATCGACGAAAGCGGCTGATTGACGCGGAGCATGTAGACGATGTTGACGCGGCTTTGGCCGTAGGGCACTCGCGATCGGAGCGCTTCCTGGAGATGCGGCACATACAGTCCGGGAACCGGTGAGCGATCCCATCGGCTCGTCGCCGTGTCACCGACGACGCCGACGATCTCGCGTGGCTGGTCACCGGGAATAATCGTCACCGTGATGCGCTTGCCGATCGGGTCCTCGTCGGGAAAGTAGCGCCGCGCCATGGCTTCGTTGATCACGGCGACCGGCGGTGTGTCCCGGGTGTCGCGATCGGTGAACTCACGTCCGCGGATCACGGGCACGCGAAGCGTCTTGAAGAAGTCGGCGGTGATGAGTGAATAGTTCGCGAACGGATCGGTCGTCCGCGCTGCAAGGGTGGCTGCCGGAGCGGCTCCGCCTTCAGTTGGCCGTCCCTCAATGCTGAATGGCGCCTGCATCGCCGGGCCGGCGGCGAGCGCGGCATTGGTGCCGCTCACCGATTCGACGCCCGGAATCTCGCGTAGTCGATCGCGGACGCGGTCGAACACTTGTCCGGGAATCGGGCTCACCTCGAGCGCCACCATGCCGTTCTGATTGCCGACCTGCCGAAACCCCCTGTTCGCCGGCACGCGCGTCTGGAACCAAACCACGCGACTGGAGTCGAGACCGAGTTTCAGATGCTGCAGTTGCCAGAAGCTTTTGATGAGCAGCCCGGCACCGACAAGGAGCACGAGGGTGAGCATCACCTGCGACACGAGCAGCGCTCCCTGCACGCGCCGATGGGCTCTTCCACCCGTCATCACACGTGACGACGCCCTGAGAGGCATGACCAGGCTGGGCGTCGACACGCCGAACACCGGCACCAACCCGAAGACGACTGCGGTCAGAATCGAGATGGCCACTGTGAACGTGAGCACGCTCGCATCCACGTCGATGTGCTGGACAGTCGAGAGCCACTGAGGTGTCGCGGCCACAATCCATCGCACGCCCATCCACGCGAGCCCGATGCCGAGGGCGGCTCCAGTCACGGACAGAATGAGGCTCTCGGTCAGGAACAGCCGCACGATTCGGGCCTGGTTGGCGCCAAGTGCGCGCCGGACGGCGACTTCCTTCACTCTGGACGAGGCGCGAACGAGCAGCAGACCCGCAACGTTCGCGCAGGCGATGAGCAGCACGAACGCAACGGCGGCCTGCAACACCATCAGGATGCGCCGCAGATTGCCGAAGAGCGCCGTCTCGAGCGGCTGGAGACGGATGCCGCGCCCCTTTTGCGGACCGGGATCCTCGACCGCCAGTTTCGCGTTCAGCGCTTCGATGTCAGACTGCGCTTGCGACATCGAGACGCCCGCCTTCACGCGGCCGATGATCGTCAGCACGCGGCCGGGACCGCGCGCCTGGACCTGAAACGGGCTGAACGAGCTGGGTAGCCAGAAATCGTCATCCGTGTCGAACACGCCGAAGCCTGGCGGCATCACGCCGACGATCAGGCTGGCGCTCCGTCGAGGATGAGCGGCTTGTTCAAGATGCCGGGATCGGCCGCGAACCGCGTGCGCCACAGACGGTCGCTGATGACAACGACGCCGTCGCCAAATCCTACGGTGTCCTCGTCAGCCGTGAAGAATCGTCCAAGCTGCGGCTGCACGGCAAGCGCACGGAACAGCGAGGCGCTGAACCGAGCACCCGACAGCCGCTCTGCCGGCTCGCCATCCCGCTCCGAATTGACAGTGCTTTGCCACCCCAGCATCGTGCCAACCGCGTCGAACGTGCGATTCTGATCTCTCCACGTGAAGTACTCGACGATGCGGGCGCCTTCGGTGGCCTGAGGGTTCCCGGCCGGCGTCGTCCAGATCACGGCAAGGCGAGCGGGATCGGGAAGCGGAGATCCGCGCAAGGACGTGGCGCGCAACACGCTGAAGATCGCCGTGTTCGCACCGATGCCGAGCGCGAGCATGATGACAGCGGCGACGGCGAAGCCACGCGAACGGAACAGTACGCGCAAGGCACTGCGAACATCCTGGCGGAACGTGTCAGTCATCACACCACCCTCACAAAGAGTCTCATTGTGGTGCGGCACGCTCAAAGCGTGTGCCAGGAGGGATGCGAGACAAGTGATGTGACGACAGCGACTTAGATGGCGAGGGCTCGTGCCGGGGTTGCGGGCACTGGTCGTTCATGGGACTCAGTGTCCGCGAGCGCACATCAAGGGCGCGAGAACGTCGGCCGCTTTGAAGCACGCGTCTGCCGTTTCCGATCCGCGATGAACAGACGTTCGAAGCAGCTGGCACAGCTGGCGTGGCTGCTCTTGGCCGACTTTATAGCGATCGATGCTGCGTTGAGCGGTGGCGCGTTGCGCCGCGGTCGCGTTTGGATCGTGCGCATCCTCGAGCAACCGCATCATCGACACGATGACAATGGCGCGCTCGAGAACAAATCCGACCGAACGTCGAAGTCGTTGAGCCCGAAGAACCCGATGGTGACCAGCGCGCGATGAAAGTCGAGGGAATTCGCGCTGGCCTGCGGCATCATGCCGAAGAAGTTGATGACCGACGTCGATATCCCAGTCGCCCACCGGTACTCTTATCTGGCCGCCATCCCGCTCCTTGCCGTCGATGTAGCCGTTGCCGTTGCTGGCGAGATAATCGAAGCGGTCTTTATCGACCGCCTCGTCATCCTGGCCATCGCCGACGCGGTTGCCGCACGCGGCGCGGGACAGCGGCGCTGGTTTCGTCACCTGAGAGCACACCGTCATTGTTCCAGTCACGCGCATTGAACGCCTGCGGGGTGCCCTGCCACTCACTACGCGAAATCACGCCATCGTTATTCCTATCCATCAAACGCATCGTGTTTTCGCCGCGCCGCTCAACGCTGCTCGCCTGCCGGCTTGCCTGCTCGACAGCGGCGGCGCAATACCGCACGCTCGACCCTGGTACGGTCCAGTCCCCGAACCGCTCGCGGTATTCTGGCGAGTCGACGAGCTGATCGACGAGCGAGGCGGAACCGCGCATCGAGACAAACAGCCCGGCATTCTTCATCCCTTCCGGATCCGGTCCTCGATTGAGAAGATGACGGTAGACATCGACCACCATGCCGTCCCTGGATTGGCTGCCAAACCGCTGCAGATGTTCTTCCGATTTGGCGATGCCGCGAACGATTTCGCGAACCGTCGTGCGGCTGCTCAAACGATCGACCCAAACAGAGGCACCGGGATCGGCCGAACGCTCGAGGACCTGCCGATACACCTGTTCAATAACTTGCCTCGGATCCGTCGTGCATGGCTGTTGAGCCACCGCAAAGGACGGGACGACGGTAAGCGCGCTGACGAGTACGGCTAGACGCCCCATGACATCCTCCTGAGTTCCAGTCCAAGCACACCCTGTACGGACAGCGCCGAACGTCCACGAAGGATTTGTGCAAGTGCGATGCCCTGTTCCGTGTCGCCGACGCGCGGTTGAGGCGTGCAGCCGTGTTGCGCTGTTGACACTTCGCGCAGCTCCCT
>DAINQP010000092.1:10172-21080 GCA_036742665.1 Vicinamibacterales bacterium
CGAGCTGTCCTGCTCGAAGCGCAGCACAGGGATGCCGGCCGGCCGAATTTCTGCGAGCCGCCGACGCCCCGTTGGCATCCAAACGGAGTCGAAGTCGTTGCCCTCACGGCGGACGCGCGGTTCTCTTCGCGGAACGCGACACGTCCTCCTGCTGACGCTGCACAGAGCAAACCAGGTGATCACCGTCTATCGGCGGGCTACGCCCACCCGTCGAACTTTCGTGTAAAGGTCTGCCTGTCGGTTGTCGCAAAAGAGCTGGTGGCCGCCTGCCACACGAGCCGTTCGACGACTATCCTGGTGAGGTCGACGCGCAGGACGTTGAACGCGTTAGGCTCGCCGCGAACGCGAGTCGATGTCGCCGTGCCAGCTTCAACGACGATCGCCGTCCGCCCATTGGCGCGATACCGGATCGCCGTCCCACCGGTATAGCTCGCATGCAGGTGGCCGGTGAGTAATATATCAGCGCCGTTGGAGACAAGCTCGGCGACCGCGCGCGTGGCCGGTCGAGGCCACGTCAGCCGTCCGATAGCGCCGCGAGGCGCGTCAAACGGATGGTGACACACGACGATTCGCACGCGCCCGCCGCCCGCGGCGGTCAGCTGAGAGGCAAGCTGTTGCACGTCGAGCGGCCGCAACCCGCCGTCCTTAATCGTGATCGACCGCGTCGTGTCCGCGCCCATGACGGCAATCTCCTCGTCTTCGTAATAGGGGTGGCGCTCGCGGGTGATATGGCGGTAGAAGGCGGCGCGCGGATACGCGAAACGCGCCAGGACGTTGTACAGCGGGATGTCATGATTTCCGGGTACGACGATCCGCGGACTCGGCAGCTGTGCGAGGTAGGCATGTGCCTCCCTGAACTGGTCCCGCCGCGCACGCTGCGTCAGATCGCCCGAAATCGCCACGACGTCCGGCGCGAGCTGCCGCAGATGCGACGCCAGCGCCGCGGCGATGCGCGCATCCGCAGCGCCGAAATGGAGATCGGATACGTGCGCGACGATGCGCATGCTGTCACCTCGCGGCCGCGCGATCCCGGTCGCTGGTCATGTCCGGCTTTACGGTATTCGGCTGCGGCTGCGGCTGCGACCGCACGTCGGGCACGGTGACGCGCAGTGCACCGCGCCGGATACGATAGCGCAGCGGCGTCTCGAGCATCCGGACCTCGCCGTCCATTGCGACGCGCACACGGCGTCGGCGCATGCCGACGACAATCTCCTCGGCGCAGATCGCTTCGAACTCGCGGGCACCGCGGAGGCCGCGGACGAACGCGCGGACGGCGAGCCGAAGCAGCCCGAGCGCATCGAGCGAACGGGTGAGGTAGAGCGTCAGTTTGCGGCTGTCGATACAATCCCGGCCGACAATCCCAAAGCTGTCCATCTGAAACGCATTGCTGCCGATGAACAACAGCGCCGTTCTGCGTGCGAGCAGGAGACCGTCCGCGCTGATCGTCAAATTCAGCAAACGGGGTGGCTGAAGGAGGACCAGCAGCACCGAGAGATACGCCGCCAGTTGACTGCGCCCGAACCATCGATACGTACTTTCGCGCCGCTCGAGCACCGACGGATAGAGGCCGATGCTCGAGTTGTTCAGGAACAGACGGCCGTTCACCTCGCCGACGTCGATGGACTCAACCGCACCGCGCGCAAGCACCTCCAGCGCAGCGTCGAGTTCGAGAGGGATACCGAGGTTCTTCGCAAAGTAGTTGAAGGTGCCGAGCGGCAGGACGCCGAACGCCTTCCCGGTGCCGAACATGTGCTCCGCGACCGTCGCGACCGTGCCGTCACCTCCGCCGGCGACGACGATGTCGGCGTTGCCCGATGCCGCCTGTCGGGCGAGCAACGGCACTTCGTCGCCGCTGCTCGTGACGTGCACCCGCGGCATCAGGCCGCGCTCGGCGAGAAACGACTCGATCGTACCAGCGAGTGCGTGCTTGTCCAGCGTGCCCGACCGGTTGTTCAGAATGAGCTCGATCGTGCGACCGCGCCTGTCCTCGCCCTGCATGAACACAGTCCTAGCAAGATCGGTGCTACGCCGGCTGATGCGCGCGGTCTCCTTGGCTGGCCTAATCCACGTACAGGCGCAGAGCGCTGCGGGTATCCTTCTCACATGTACGCGTTCGCGCTTTTGATCGGCATCATCGCTGGTCTGCGTACGATGACCGCGCCGACGGCGATCAGCTGGGCCGCCTGGTCGGGGCGACTCGCCTTGGAAGGTAGCTGGCTCGCCTTTCTCGGCTACTCGTGGACGCCGTGGATCTTCACGCTCCTCGCCATCGGCGAGTTGGTCGGCGATCAACTGCCGTCGACCCCGAGTCGCACCGTGCCGATGCAATTCGGCGCCCGGCTACTGAGCGGCGCGATCTGCGGTGCCGCGATCGGGTCGCCGCATCACGCCATGCTCGGCGGGCTGCTCGCCGGCATGGCGGGCGCGATCATCGGCACCTTGGGCGGACACGCCCTCCGTCTGCGCCTGGCCGCGTTGTTCAAGAAGGATCCGCCCGCCGCTTTCGTCGAAGACGCCATCGCTATTGGCGGTGCGTGGCTGATCGTCCAGACCCTGTCGTGAGTGCGCTCGACGAGCCGTTCAGGACGTGAGGTATAGCTGTCTGGTTCATGAGGCTTGCGTTACGACGCGCACGAACTGACTTTCGGCGGGTCTTCGAGCGACCAGTCGATATAATCCGCGTCAACGACGTTGAGCCCCGAGTCGGTCGGGCCGTCTGAAATCGTGTCGCCTCAGGAGGCAGCACATGGAGCGCACGATGAGAGTGCGACGTTGGATCCCCTGGATTGTTCTGGCAGTGTCGTTCGGCGTACACGCCGTGGGCATCGCACAGGTTGATGATGCACCGAGCCTCGCGGGCGTCATCGACATTCACGCGCACGCGGCGCCTGAGACGTCGATGCTGAACTTCAAGCGTGCATTCGACGCGATTGAAGCCGCCCAAATCGCGCGCATCTCCGGCATGAGGGGAATCGTGTTGAAGGAACACACCACGGAGACCGCCTCGTGGGGCTATCTGGTCTCTCAGATCGTCCCGGGCGTCGAGGTCTTTGGCGGCATCGTGCTGAACAAGTCGGTGGGCGGCCTGAATCCGGTGGCGGTGGAGGCCATGGCGTTGTCGCGCGGTGGCCGGGGCCGTGTGGTGTACATGCCGACGGTCGACGCGGCGGTCCGCGTTCCCAACTCACCCAACGCGGTCGCGGTCTCGCGCAACGGACAACTGCTGCCGGAGGCGCTGGACGTGCTCAAGGTCATCGCGAAGCACGATCTCGGCTTGTCCACCGGTCACGTCAGTGCCGAGGAGGCGCTGATGGTGATTCGGGCGGCAAAGGCGGCCGGGGTCAACAAGATCTACGTGCAGCACCCGAACCACGGGGGGATCGTGATGTCCATGGCGCAGATGAAGGAGGCGGTCCGTCTCGGCGCGCTGATCGAAATCGTGCTGAGCGGGGAGGGCCTCACGGGTGGAGGACCCAAGACCGTCAACGCGGAGAATCCGGTGATGGACTACGGGCCGCAGAAGCTGGCGGATATTCGCGCGCTTGGTCCGGCAAACATCGTGATCAGTACTGACCTCGGCCAGCCCGGTCGAGTGAACTACGCCCAGGCGTTTCAAATGGCGATGACTGTCCTTGCACGATCGGGCTTCAGCCAGGCCGAGATCGATATGATGACGAAGCAGAACCCCGCCCGCTTCCTTGGCCTCAAGTAACGCGGATTGCCTGAGGGAAGACACATGAGAATTCGTGTTCGTCGTTTGGCACACGCGACAGTCGCAGTGCTGGGTCTGTCGCTGACTCCCGCGCTCGCCTTCGGCCAGTCGGCATCGCCCACTCCGGTGATCCCGAGGCTCGCCGATGGCAAACCGGACTTCAGCGGCGTGTGGGCCCGGCCGCGCGTCGCCGATATCACCCGCGACGGACGCGGGTGCGGCTCCGGCGAGAGTGACTGTACGCAGAAGGGCTCCGGAGCGCTGCCATTCACACCTGCAGGAGCGCAAATGGACAAGGCGCCGAAATTTGATTACACGGCGTTCTGCCTCCCGTGGGGATACACGCGAGCCATGCAGACGGAGTATCCCGTCGAGATCGTCCAGACGCCGAAACGCTTCGTCTACCTCTTCGAGTCGAACAACATCTTTCACGTCGTCCCCACCGACGGTCGTCAGCTTCCAAAAGCGCTGGATCCCAAGTGGATGGGAACATCGGTTGGCTCGTACGAAGGCGACACACTCGTGATCGACAGCAGAGGGTTCAACGGCCGGATCACGCTGGACGTCGGACCGGAACATCCGACCAGCGACGCCATGCACATCGTCGAGCGCCTACGCTACACCGACGCCAACCACATCGCGTACGAGCTCACCATAGACGATCCGAAGGTCTACACCAGACCCGTCACCAATGTCAGAACGTGGGTCCGGATGAAACCCGGCGAAGAGCTCATGGAATACTTCTGCATGGAAAACAACAGAGATCTGCTCGACGGCCATCTGGATCACTTGCGAGACGCCACGTATCGGAAGTATTTCGGGATCGACTGAGACAGCCGCAACTCACCTGCGCGGGGTGTAGACGGCCTCGCCTTCGGTCTGGCCCAAGACGAGACGTGTCACGCTGCCGCTGGCATCCAGGAAGAACTCGGCAATGGCCCCGGTCGACTCGAACATTGTCGGAGACAGGGGAATCAGCGGGAGCGCGTTCAGGTAGAGCCGGCCGTTGACCAGGGTCACCTTGTGGTTCATGCCCATGAACCCGGCAACAGTCCGCGACCCGGCGCTGAAGGCATACTGGCCCTCATATCGTGCAAGAACGGCCGTGTCGACCGGTACCCCCGCCCGCTCGACGCCCACGAGGTGAGACCGGTTGTTCTCGTTGCAGACGTTTTCGAGCATGTCCGTATCCGCCTGATAGTTGACCGGGAGCGACAGTGTCAGCGGCTTCGTCAAGGTCTCGGGATCGTCGAACGTGATCTGATACTGCACGTGTCCGAAATCGACGCGCCGGAATCGTTCGGTCACGCGCAACTTCTCCGAATGAGGATGACCCGCCCTGTCGAGCCACGTCCGATCGTTGAAGCCGGCCGATTCGACCACCAGTGTGTCGCCCTCCCATCGGCCCACGGAATAGCCCAGCCACGTCGGGTTCGGATCCGGCGGCAGCTTCCGTCCGTCCACGTAGATCTGCCGGTAGCGTCCAGTGCCGTTCTCGTACAACAGCGCGACAACGGTGGGCGACTGAATGATCCGGTAGGTGGCGCTGAGCATGTCCGACGGACCGCCTGGCAGGCAGTTGGTCACGGGATCGTCACGCCGGAAGTCCAAGACACGCCGCTGGAAGACAACCTCTGCTGCCGGGCGAAAGATGGCTTCGTCCTGCAAATCCTGAATGAGGTCGAAGCGATACGGGTTGGGAGCAGGTGCCCAGAGGCCCGAGAGGTCAGGTTGGCCATCGTGCGTCGTGGGCGACCGGGCCGTCAGGTCCGGTCTGCCGTCAGCGGTCCGCGGAATCCCCGGCGTCCGCCAGTCGAGCCACTGTGCGCTCAACGAAACCGGCAGCAGAAACAACGCAAGTGCGATTCTCGACATAGACACCACTCCTTGAGCTGCGCGCGCATTCTATCGCTGCCCGATGTCGGCGCTCCGCGGCGGGGGCCCTGCGATTCGCTGCGTTCCCTCAAGGTTGCGGCGTGTGCATCCCCAGACCCTGGCGTAATCGTAGGGATTGATCATCTCGGCAACGCACACGCGAAGCTCGCCGCGTCATTGATGTCTCCGCCGCCGTTGTAACGCGCCTGTTGCGGATATGGACAGAGGGGACGTGTCATCGTCTTGGTCGGGTCGAGAGGGGCAGGGCCAGAGCCGATCAATCGGTTCGGCGCGACGCCTTGTTCGACCCAACGTTCGAGTGCGGTGAAGATGTCGCGCTCCGGGTCTAGGCTGCCGGGCGCCGTGCCGACATCAGTCGCCTCGTTGCCGAATCGGACCGGCCCGACGCCGCCGCTGCAGTGACCCATGCCAGGGACCATGAACAAGCGATAGAACTCGTCGACACCTTTGACGGTGCTTCTCGGATCCGGCGCGGACGCGAGGAACGATGTCACCGCCTCGTGGTACGCGATCGAGCTCGAGCCGGGGATCGCCGAGTCCGCCCATCCGTGGTACTGCAGCAGCTTGCCGCCGTGCGCCCGGAACGATCGCAGGTCTGGATTGGTGGAATTGAAGATCGGCGCCACCTTCTCGTCGCTGAACCGGACGTCACGATCGAAGTCCATCGATCGCAGCTCCCAGCCGGGTTGCTCGAAGACCACGTCGCGGTAATACGACAGTCCGAAACCTGCTTGCGCGCTGCGGCCAGGCGCCGCTCCCAGCACCCACAACGGCCAGTTCGCCGGCATGGCTTCGGCGCCCGACGTGACCAGCCCGGGAAAGATCTGCGTGCCGGTACGCGGGTTCTTGGGCCCGGAATAAAGCGCCTTCACGGTGTCCAGTTGCGCCGCACTCAAACAATCGCTGCCCTCAGTGTTCTTGCAGGCGAGCACCGTCGGATCGAAACGACACGCGAGCGGATTCGAGACAAGGCCATCCTTCACTCCATCGGACACGTCACACGCAGTGACGACTGCGCGCTGCACCACGGCAAGTTTCTCGGCGGGGAGACGATGAGCGGCGTCCTTGGACAGCGCCATTTCGTTCCACACGAATTGCGTGAACAGATGCGACCAGTCATTCGCCGGCGCGCCGGCAAGAATACCGTCGAAGTCCTCGGGAAACCGCTGCGCCTCCATCAGCGCTTCACGCCCTCCGTCGGAGCATCCGACGAAGTAGCTGCGCGTCGGCGCGGTCCCGTAAAACGCCATCGCAATCGCCTTCGCCTGCTCCGACGTATCGTGAACAGCGCGGTACCCGAAGTCGATCACCTTCTCGGGATGTCCAATGGCGAACGTTCCTTGCGGCGTCTTGGTCGCGTCGTGCCCGTTATCGGTGGCGGCAGCAACGTATCCGCGGCGCAGCGGATCGACGAGCGCAGCGCGATTGATCGATCCCGCAAATCCGCCGTTGCCCTTCTGCTGATACTTGCCATTCCACCCGTTCACCGGCAACCAGACATCGAATCCGATTTCCGAATCGGCCGAAGGCCGACTGATGGCGTGCACTTCGCAGCGGGCGGGAACATCGAGGTTCACCGGCCCCTGAATGGTGGCCATCGCGATCGGTCCCGCCGCAACGGTTTTCGCAGAGACGATCGTCGCATGCGGCAGCTTGAGCATCGTGAGGCTTTCGCAGCTCCGGGTGGCTGCTCTCGTCTGCGCGTACGACGAGGAAGTCACCATGATCGCGAGCACGAAGGGAACGGCCGCCGAGCCGCTGATGCGCATGTACTCTCCTGCGAAAAGCGCGACAACACAACTCACTCAACCGGCATTTTGACGAGCCGGCGCCATTATCTACTGCGTCCGGTTCGCTGATCCATTAAAGGTTCTCGCGGCCACTGACGCCGGCGCCTACGCGGTCTTCACCGCGTCCGCGCCGCCCAAGCCAAGTTCTGCGATGGAGATCTCGCGCATCCTGAACTTCTGAATCTTGCCGGTCACGGTCGTGGGGAATTCGGTCGCGAAACGGATGTACCGCGGAATCTTGCAGCTCGCAATCTGACTGCGGCAGTATTCGCGCAGTTCGTCCTCCGTCGCGTGCTCACCGTCGACCAGACGAATCCATGCGCAGACCCCTCGCCATATTTCAGGTCCGGCACCCCGATCACCTGCACGTCGCCTGATCTTCGGGTGGCTGTACAGAAACTCCTCGATCTCGCGGAGATAGATGTTCTCGCCGCCGCGGATGATCATGTCCTTGATCCGACCCGAGATGTTGACGTAGCCATCGTCGCGCATGACCGCGAGATCGCCGCTGTGCATCCAGGCATCCGAATCGATCGACGCGGCCGTCCCCTGAGGGTCGTTCCTGTAGCCGAGCATCACCGAGTACCCCCTGGTGCACAACTCACCCGCGATCCCCCGCGGCACAATCTCGCCGCTCTCGGGATTGATGATGTTGCATTCCACGTGCGGATGAATCCGACCAACCGTCGAAACGCGCACCTCGATCGGAATCGTCGACGGCCGATTGTAGCGATACCGGCGACGTCTCGGTCATTCCGTAGCAAATCGTGATCTCCGGTACGTGCATCCGGTCCATCACCTGCTTCATCACTTCGATCGGGCACGGCGCGCCGGCCATCACCCCGGTTCGCAGCGAATCGAGCCGGACTTGATTGAATGCCGGATGACCGAGCTGCGCGATGAACATGGTCGGCACGCCGTAAACCGATGTGCATCGATGCATCTCGATCGCGCGGGGTGTTGCCTCTGGCTCGAACGATTCGGCCGGCACGACGACCGCAGCGCCGTGCGTGAGGGCCCCCAGATTTCCCATGACACAGCCGAAGCAGTGGTAGAACGGAACTGGCACACAGATGCGATCAGCCGGGCTGTATTTCAGCATCGCGCCGACGAAGAAAGCGTTGTTGACGATGTTGCGGTGCGACAGCGTCGCGCCTTTCGGCGAACCCGTCGTGCCGGAGGTGTACTGAATATTCGCCGGATCATCGACGTTCAGGACACGCTCACGCGCCGAAAGCGCGGACTCGTCAACAGCCTCACCCTGCTCGACGAATTCCGTCCAGGACATCCCGCCCGGACTTGACTCGGCGCCAAGGTAAATGAGGTGCCGCAGCAGCGGACAACGCTCAGCGACCGGTGCCGAACTGCGAGCCGTGTTCAACTCCGTCATCAGTGTGGCGAGCAGCTCGACGTAGTCGATCTTTTTGAACCCGCGCGCGGCGATCAGCACCTTGATCCCCGACTGGTTGAGCACATATTCCAACTCTCGCAGTCGGTATGACGGATTGACATTGACGAGAATCGCGCCGACTTTCGCGGCGGCGTATTGCGAGATCATCCATTCGGCACTGTTCGGACCCCAGATGCCGACCCGATCGCCACGCTCGACGCCGAGGCGCAAGAGAGCGCGCGCAGCGCGATTCACGTGATGCAGCAAGCCGCTGTACGAGTAGCGGATGTTCTGATGACATGAGATCAGAGCGTCGTGGTCGCCGAATCGCGCGGCCGCTCGATCGAGACACTCGCCGATTGTGTGTTCTAGAAGGGGCGTCACGTCCGGCCCGTGAACGTACGACAGCATGCCTGGTTCCTCTCGACTCATGACGGGGCGCAATCGTACGCGAGATCGGTTGAAGCTGAGTCCCAGAAGAGCTGCCCGAGAGTTCGCAGAGGCCGAGATCGGATGTGGCGATGAATGTGTGAATGCAGGACGGAGGGAGAACCCCGGCCCCTGCTCGCCATTTCGGAGTGTGGTGTCAAATATGCGCAGTTGTCCGTCCGGCATCTGTAGGCACTCCCATAGTCACGATTGGTTGCTGAGATCGACGCACGGCGTCGATGAAACGCGCAACATTCGCGGTCAGGGATTCGTTACGTCGAGAGACGACGGTCACTGCGTTCAGGAACGACGTACCGCCGAGCGGCACAACCACGAGAGCGCCCGCCGAAGCAGCGACGCTGCTCGGGACGATGCCGACGCCAAGGCCCATCTCGACGGCACGTTTCAGGCTGTCAATCCCTGGCATGCCGATTTCTGACGCGGGCTGAGCTGACGCCGCCACGAAGGCAGCGGCCAGAGCCGCCGACAACTCCCGTTCCGTCAGCACGATGATGCGTTCTTGGCGCAACTCGGTGATGGCCGCGCTGCGACGACTCGCCAGCCGATGGCTGCGGGGGACGATCGCGCTGAGTCCCGTTGCCTGCACTGGCACGCGAATCTGCTGGAGCTGCCCCGGCACTCGCTCCTGCATGACCACGCCGATTTCGAATGTTCCGGCGGTCACTGCAGCGACGATATCGGCCTCCGCGATCGCATGGAACTCGACACCGCTGCCGTCTTGTTGTCGCAGAAATGCCGAAATCGCTGGCAAGACAATATGTGCGGCGATTTCGCTTCCGGCGATGCGCACAATCGTACGGCCGCGTTCCGATTGGCGCCGGACGGCTGCCGTGGCCTCGTCCGCGAGGCGAACCAGTCGCGTCCCTTCACGAAACAGGACGGCGCCGGCATCGGTAAGGGTGGCGTTTTTCGTCGTGCGGTCGAAGAGCCGCTCGCCGAGTTGGTCTTCAAGTCGACGCACGGCTTGGCTCACAGCTGGCTGCGTGCGATAGAGCTTCGTGGCCGCGCGTGAGAAGCTTCGCTCCTCGGCGACCATCAGGAACACCTTCAACTCGCCAAGTTCCATGTGAACGACCCCAAAAAGCAAAAGGGCCATCACCCAGTGGGATGATGGCCCTTCGGTTACCGTGATTTTCGAGAACGGCTACATCATCCAGCAGCGAGGTTGTCGAGAACGAGCAGACCTCGCAGGTTTAGCAGGAGAACGCCAACCCGTAGACCGAGCGCAAGCGTCAGCCGACCGGGCGAAGACACGTCGGCCGCGAGGCGTCGTGTCATCCGCGTTTCGAACCGGCGTCCGCTGATCATTGATGCGCCAGTATCGTTCACGAGATGCACCGGGTCAACATAAGAAGTGCTTTTCCGTTGAATCCCGCTACCACACGGTCGTGGGCGGGCACCTAGAATGGTCTGATGGGAGCCTTCAAGCATCTCGAGACGAAGGTGGTCCGCGCAGGCTCGCCGACGCCGCGAATCAACGGCGCGGTGATCACGCCGATTTTTCAATCGGCGAATTTCGAGTACGCCGGCGAGACGAACTACCACGACCTGAAATACATCAGGCTCAACAACACGCCGTCACATACCGCCCTTCACACCAAGCTCGCGGCGATGGAAAACGGTGAGGCGGCGCTCGTGGCCGCCAGTGGCATGGCGGCTATTTCGACGAC
>DAINQP010000093.1:0-17490 GCA_036742665.1 Vicinamibacterales bacterium
TGCGACCATGCCGAGCTCACCGCGAAGCCGGAAATCGGCCGCAGCGATTCATCCGCGCGTCTTCGCGCCGCGCGTTCGAGTTGTGTCGAGTCACCACGGACACTTTGAGCCGCGCAACGGATGTGGCCACGAGGAAGCCGCTAGACGCGCGGCATCGTCAGAGTACGAGCGGAGGTCGATTTCCCGGCATGTGGAGCGGCGTCCGCCGCATGGTATGCCGTCAGCGATGGCGTACAAAGAGAGGCGGGCCCGAAGGCCCGCCTCTCCACAATCAGAATCAGAAATCAAAGGCCCAACTGAATTTGATCAGCCGGGCGTTGAGGATCTCGACGGGGTTCAAATACGACGCGTACGCCTGGTTCTGCACGATCATGGCGTTCGAGTTCAACGCGTTGTAGAGGTCCATGCTGACGACGGTCTTCGTGTTCCCGAACTTCAGCACCTTCCCGATCCGCATATCGAGCTCGTTACGGCGCTCGGTAAACGTCTCGTTCGGCTGCTCGATGTTCACCACCATGTTGGCGGCATTCCCCGACAGCGCTCGGCCGAGCGTCGAGGATGTTCCGAGAATGGCGTTGGTGGCCGTATAGGCGGCCGTCAACGTCGTGCCGGGCGTGCTCCGGAAGGATCCTGAGATCTGCACATCGATCTTCGGAATGATGTAAATCGCCAGCGCCTTGAAACCGGTGAGCATCGGCTGCTCGCGATGACAGAAGTCCGCGGGACGCCAGTGACCCGGCGCGCCCGTGGTGCTGGCGGCGGTCGCATCAGCAGCGCTGAGGTTGAGCATCTCGGGAAGCGCGGCGACGATCTCGCAGTTGTCCTCGATCTGCTTGCCCGCGCCCATACCACCCTGGAGCGTCAACCCGTTCTGCAGACGCGCATTCACGCTGATGTCGAAACCGTTCCAGTGGTCGATCTGTTTGCCGTAGTTGTCGGACAGCGCGTGCAAATTCTGCACTTGTCCGAACTTCGTCGGCACCACGTTGTACAGCCCGCTCAGCGTCTGACCACTGGTCGAGAGCCTCGGATCAGTCGGCACCGTCAAGCTGAACCGCGTGAAGTCCGCCGGTGTCACGAGCAGATTGTCTACAACCTCGAAGTTCTTCCAGACGCGCCGGAAGTAGCCGACGTCGAGTGCGACGCGGGGTATCAGCTCGCGCTGAACGCCGACGGAGAACTCCCAATTCGAAGGCCGATGTCCCCAGCCTGTGGTGAGGTCCTTGTCGTACAGCTCGCCGGCTCTGTTGGTGCCAAACGTCAGATCCGAGATCTGGCCGCAGGCATCGCCGCCGTTGTTCGCCAGCGGATTCAGCAGGTCGCACTGCGGAACGAAGTCGCCATTCGTATCGGTCCACGACCGATTGACCGACTGGGTGAGCGCCAGCACCGGGTTTGGATTGCGGCCGATGCCATTGAGCGTCTGACCGAGAAGGTACTTGTTGAGCGCGGCTTTGATCGCGGTCTTGCCATTGCCGCCCAGGTCATAGACGAGGCCAGTGCGGTACGTAATGTCCTTCCAATTGAGATTGTCGGTTTCCGGGAACGTGATGTTCCGCGTCGGTACGAGCGGCGCGGGTCCAACCGTCTGCTCCGGGAAGCTGGTCTGGAACGCGTCGAACCTGAGCGCGAGGTTCAGCGTCAATCGGTCCATCGTCCAGCGGTCCTGCGCGAACAAGCCGAAATCGTTGTCCATGTTCGATTTCGCCGTATAGGGCCGGTTCATCAGCGTGATCTGGTTTGGGACGCCCAGGTTGAACCGGTAGCTCACCGGGTTCATCGCGTACTGGTATTCCTCGAGGAATCCGTGCGTGCGGTTGAAGCCCACCTTGAACGCGTGCGTGCCGGTGACGTACGACATCGCGGCGCGATAGGAGAAGTTCGGCACCAGCGTGTTGTTGTTGATCTCGCGCCCGCGGTAGATCAGGTTGTTGCTCTGCTCGGTCACTGAGATCAGCGACGGAAGGAGGGCCTCAACAGACGGATCGTCGAGCGATCCGCCCTTGGCCCGGAGGTGCATGTCGCCCCAGCGCTCGAACAGATGCAGGCCAACCGCTTCGAACAGCAGCTTGTTGGTAAGCGGCGAGGTGACCTCGGCATGTTCCTGCCGCAAGCGCGGGAAACGCCGGTCGCGCGCCGCCTCGGGAGCACGGGTGGCGCTGATCTGGTTCGGACAGTTGCACCATTTGTCCGCCTTGTAGGTGCCGGCGACTTTTACTTTCGGGTTCACCTGCCAGGTGACGCGCAGGCTGTTGTTGAACTGTTGGCCCTCGTTGACGGCCGGCGTGGTCGTCGGCACATAGAGCCACTCGTTCACCTTGAACGCGTTGGCGTTCGTGAAGATGCCCGCCTCGCCCTTGACGACGTTGTACCGCGTCGAGAACCAGAACCACACCTTGTCCTTCTTCATCGGGCCACCGAAGGCTTCGTTGAAGTCGAAGTTGCTGACGATCTTGGTTGGCGTTGCCAGGCCAGCGGCCTTCAACTCATCGGAAAAGTTGTTCCCCTGCAGCCCCTTGTTTGCGAACGTGAAGAACGCGGAGTTCGCGAACCGGTTGCCGCCGTCGCGCGGAATGAAGTTGATACGCACGCCGCCGGTCGGCAGGTCAGCGGAGAGTGAGGTGGTGTCGATCGAGACCTCGGCTGCCGATCCCACGTCCGGCGTCTGGCCGCCGATGTTGCCACCCGCCTGCAGCGTCATCGTGTTGATGCCGTTGGCGGTGACGCGCTGGTCGGTGGCACGGCTGCCGTGGACGGTGAGGCTGCCGCCGACGTCCTGGATCAGCGACCCGCCGACATCGTTGGCGCCATTACCGGTGGCATTGGTGCCGGACACCATACGGCCCAGCGTGACGTAGTTGCGCGCGCTCGGGAGCGCATCGACAACGTCCGAGCTCAACACCTGTTGTTTGGTCAGGCTATGCGTGTCAACGACCGGCGCTTCGCCGGTGACCGTGATCGTTTCTTCCAGCGACCCGACGCGCAGATCGGCATCAACGGTGTTCGCGGACGCGCCGCTGAGCACCACACCTTCGCGCTTGAATGTATTGAACCCGGCCAGCGTGAACGTGACCGTGTATGTCCCCGGCCGGAGATCGACGATCTGATAGCGACCGTTGCTGTCGGTCACCACCGACCGGGCTTTCTCGATCAGCACTGGGCTGGCAGCTTCGACTGTCACCCCGGGCAGCACCGCCCCTGAGGTGTCTTTGACATTGCCGGTGATCGACGCCTGCGCCAGCGCCATCGAAGGAACGAGCAACACCAGCGCTCCCGCGAGGGCGCCGAGTTTGCTGAGTATCCGCATACCTAACCTCCTGTGCTTGCCGCGACGGTGCCCCGCGTTTAACGGACCAAAGACCCCGGTGTCACCCAAAACAAAAGAATCAGGACGGCCGAAATAAGGAGGATTGGAATATCAGTGCGGCGCTAAGATACCCGAGGTCGAAGCAACCTCAAAGTGCAAAGTCAATGACCGGGCTTCGCCGGGCGTTTCGCGCTGAAATCGTTGACATTCGAACTTTCCCGGACGTAGATTGCGCCACCATGCCGCGGGAATGCCTCAACCATTGCCTTGTGCGCTCGGCCCTGCTGTGGGCAGCGGTCATGGCAGCTGTACTCGGTGTCGGCACGTCGGCGCAACAGACACCGTCTGCGCCACGCACGCCGCGAGCGGCCGCGCCCGTCGATCTCACCGGCAACTGGGTCTCCGTCGTGACCGAGGAGTGGCTGTGGCGCATGACGACGCCGAAGAAGGGCGACTACACCAGCATTCCGCTTTCCGATGAAGGTCGCCGTGTTGCCGATCAGTGGGATCCATCCACGGACGGATCGTGCAAAGCCTACGGCGCCGGTGGGCTGATGCGAATCCCCACCCGCCTGCGGATCTCCTGGCGCACTGATGATGCGCTGAGTGTCGAGACGGATGCGGGACAACAGACGCGCGTCTTGCGCTTCGATCGAGCGGCGTCGCCGGGCGCGCGATCGCTGCAGGGCCACTCGCTGGCTGAATGGGAACCGATTGGCGGTCCACCCGTGCTTCGCAACGGCAGGGCGATCGGCGCCGCACCTCCGCAAGGCGGCGCGCTGAAGGTCGTCACGACAAACCTGAGCGAAGGCTGGCTGCGCAAGAATGGCGTCGCCTACAGCGAGAGCGCAACGCTGCTCGAGTACTGGGACCGCGTAGCGTTTCCCAACGGCGATGTCTGGCTCATCGTCACGTCGGTAGTCAGCGATCCGCGCAATCTCCTGAACGACTACACGACGAGCACGCACTTCAAGCGTGAACCCGACGGCGCGAAATGGAAACCGACGCCATGCAGACTCTGAGGCATCCAACACTCATCGCGACGACCGCGGCACTGCTGGCCGCTGCATCGCTGAGCGCACCCTCGTTGGCGCAGGGCCAGGGCCCGACCGCACCGCCGACGATGGTCGATCTCGCCGGCTCGTGGACGATGTCCAACGACGAAGAACTGCTGATTCGAGTCGATCCTGGACCAGAACTGGGCAACTTCACCGGCTTTCCGATCAACGCCGCCGGCCGTCAGAAGGCGCTCTCCTGGAACTCGACGATCCAGGCGGTGCCTGAGCATCAGGCGCGGCCGCATCCCGCGCAATATTCGATGCGCGGTCCCGGTCCCAACTTCCACATGGGCGAGATCATCGACCCGGTATCGCGGCGCCTGATTGGCTACACGATCACCGGGCTGTTCGAAAACGCCAACCGCACGATCTGGCTGGACGGCCGCCCGCATCCGTCGGAGTTCGCCGAGCATCTCTGGAACGGGTTCTCCACGGGCGTGTGGGAGAACGGGATGCTGAAGGTCACCACGACGCACATGAAGCAGGCGTTTCTGCAGCGCAACGGTATCCCGTCGAGTCCGTACGCGGTGATGACCGAGTACTTCATCCGCCACGGCAACCTGCTGATGATGATGTCGCAGGTTGACGATCCGGTCTTTCTCGATGAGCCGATGGTTCGAACGCAAACGTGGCGGTGGAATCCCAATCAGCGCGAGCAACCGATCGGGCAAGTGGAAATTGCGGAAGAACTGCCTGACCTCAAGCCCGGTGACGTGCCGCACTATCCGCTCGGCACGCGTCATCCCGAGTACGCCGATGCCAACGGCCTGCCGTTCGAAGCCACGCTCGGCGGCAAGGAGACGTTGTATCCGGAATACGTCGAACGTCTCAAAGAGATGATGCGCGCGACGGACAAGAAGGGTTCGCGGTGATGTGGATAGGTAGGGCAGGTGCGTTCGGACATGCCGCGTTAATGCGGATCGTGGTGGCTGTCGGGCTGTTAACGCTCGGCATCGATATGCGCGCGCAGCAGAATGCCGCTGCGCCGATGCATCGGCCGGAGCGTCCGACCTACGCGAGCCGCGGGGATATTCAGATCCTGCCGGTCCAAGGTTCTGTCTACCTGCTCGCGGGTGCGGGTAGCAACATCACCGTGCAGGTCGGGCCGGATGCGGTGATGGTGGTCGATTCCAGCGAAGCCGCGATGTCGCAGAAGGTGCTCGCGGCGATCCGCACGCTCTCGCCCGCGCCGATTCGCTACATCGTCAACACCAGCAGCGACCTCGATCACGTCGGCGGGAACGCAGCGCTCGCCACGTCCGCCGAAGGCACCGTGAACGCGATCCTCGGCCAGGGCGCGCGCGTCTACGCACACGAGAACACGTTCTCACGCATGGCCAACCCGCGCGATGGCTCGGCGGCGATGCCCACGGCGATGCTGCCGACCGATGCCTTCCTGGCCGCCAAGAAAACGATGTTCGTCACCGGCGAGCCCGTCGAAATGATCCACCAGCCATCTGCGCACACCGACGGCGACCTGATCGTCTTTTTCCGCAAGTCGGACGTCGTTGCCGCCGGAGACGTGTTCGTGCTGAACGGCTATCCGGTGATTGACACCGCACGCGGCGGCAGCTTCCAGGGTGTGATCGACGCGCTGAATCGCATCATCGACATCACCATCCCCGAGTTCAATGCCATGGGCGGCACGCGCGTGATTCCCGGCCACGGCCGCATCGCCAACGAGATCGACGTCGTCGAGTACCGCGACATGCTGACGATCATCCGGGATCGGATTCAGCTGATCGCCGAGGAAGGCGGCACGCTGCAGGACGTGAACTCGGCGAAGGTCACGCTCGAATACGACGGCATCTATGGATTGAACAGCGGTCGGTGGACCACAGACACGTTCCTCGAGACGGCGTTCAAGGAACTGAGCGCGCAGGTCGCAAAGACGAAGCTCTCGTCGCGAGCGGCTCCCCTTCGCCAACCTCAGGGCAAGAGCGCAGCCGCGAGCACAACGCGGACCGTGGCGGCCGAGACGGCAAAAGCGGGAACCGCAGCGCGACGCACCAGCAGCGAGCCGTTCGACGGCGATTGGGTGCTCAACACCTTCAAGTCGCAGTACGTGCCGTCGAACACCATGCCGTATCGCCGCGAGATGACGCTCTCGTTCGCGGATGGCGGCTTCACGCACACCACATCCACGTGGCGGCGCACCAACGGCAACGACTCGCCCCTCGCGCGCACATCGTATTCGGCGAAGCTCGATGGCAAAGAGTACGCGGTCCCGGCATCGGCCGCGAAGGTCGTCTTCACACGCGTGGACGCCATGACCATCGAACGGACAGCGTTTGCCGACCGCGGTGCGACCGAAAACGCCACCTGGACGCTCTCGTCCGACCGCAACACACTGACCATCGTCACCAAGGGCAAGGACGCGGCCGGATCCAATTACAGCAGCACGCAGGTCTACGAACGTCGATAGATCTCGTCCGGCTTGCGCCGGACCTGCGGACGTGGTGTCCGGCTTCAGCCGGACTACTGTCGTGCAAGCTCGCGGTAGATAGCCTCAATGAATTGATCCGTGGTCCATGGACCAGTGGTCGCGCCGTAGCGGCCATCGTAGTCTCGGGTCGGGCCCGCAGCTTTGACCTCGGCCAGCGACTTCCCTGCAGCGATCAGATCCTGAATACGATCGCGAACGATCGTCAGCATGTCACGGTACTCGACGACGTCGGCCTCATCGGAGAGCCGCCCGTGGCCAGGGACGACGTAGGTGCCACCCTCCGCTTTGTCCTTTGGGATAGTGATGTCGAGCAGCCGGTTCAGCCCGTTGATGAGGCCTTGCGCGCTGCCGCCCCGCGCCACGTCGATCACTGGATATGTGATCGTCTGGAACAGGTCGCCGCTCGCGGCCACATCGGAGCGGCGGAAGAACACGATCACGTCGCCGTCGGTGTGACCGGGCTGGTAAACCAACTGGATGGCTTCGTCGTTGAAGAACAGTTCCTTGTCTTCGGTGAAGAACGTTTCGGTTGGCCATGCGCCGAATGGTCGCGGCGGCGTCTCTCCCGCCGGCGCGCTCATTCGCCTCATCACCTTCTCGTGGGCGAGCACGCGTGCAGTGGCCAGCGGCAGGCCAGAGTTGCCGGGCGCATTGCCTCCCAGCGATTCGCCGACGCGAGCGAGCAACTCGTTGGCGCCTGTATGGTCGGCATGGACGTGCGTGTTGATGACGACGCGAATTGGTTTGTCGGAGATGCGTCGAATGGCCGCAAGCAGGTCATCGGCACGGGCCTCGAGTCCGGTGTCGATCACCAGCACACCCTCATCGCCGGCCTGCACCACGACGTTGCCGCCATCGCCAACGATCATGTGGACCTTGCCCTGCACGTGCACGACGCGAAGCGCCTTGTCCGTCTCGGCGCGAGCGTCAGTGCGAGCCAGCCGTTGCGCGGCAGCCGTGTACGAAGACGTCACGGGCCAGTTCATTGTCTTTTGGTACTCGGGATAGGTCGCGGCGGCGCCGCCCCGTGTCGCGGCCGGCGGCAATCCGACGTGCGTCGCAAACTCTTTCAGCTTCTGGAGCGCGCCAGGGGATCCCGGCAGATAGTGCGGCACGTCGCCCTTCTGACGGCCAGCGACCTCGTCAACGACGTCGAACTGTGTACGCCGGATCTCCATGCCTGGGTTGAGCACCCAGTTGGTCGTGCGGATGAAGGGCTCCTCGAGGTAGATCGGATCGTCCACGATCGACACGACCGTGAGGACGTTTCCGTGCCGGACAAAACGCTCGGTCATGGTCGCCTGATCGCTGTGCGCGACACCGTTGCGCTGCAGCCAGCCGGCCTTCAGGTGCGTGGTGAATACAGTGAGCGCATCACCGTCCCATTGCGCCGTCGAAAAGCCTGCCCACGTGTGCGCGGCATGACCGGGTGGATGCGGACGTCCGTCGAGCCACAACATGCGCGTCGCCTGACCGAACGTACCGAACAGCTCGTAGCCGATCGTCTGTTGCGTCACTGGATCGAGCTCTCTGCGGATGCGGATGTTGGCCGGCCCGCGCAGTGAATACGTCGAGGGATGAGGCTTGGCCTGGTGCTCGCGCAGGGTCAGGATCGAAGCGTCCCAGCTATCGGCCTTCAGACGTCCGGCCTCGTTGATCGGCAGGCCGGTGTAGTCGCCGAGTTCGGGGCCGGGGATGCGGTGCGGCTGGTCCTCGTGATAGAGCGCACCCCACTCCCCAGCGATGTCCCGCTGCGCAAAGGCCGGGCCACCGGCAGCCACGATCAGTCCGAGGACGAGGCAAGCGCGTCGCAAGGGGTTACATTATGGCGATGAAGCGAATCCTTGTCGCCGGTCTTCTGTGCATGGCTATCGTGAGCGCAGCGGCGTCCCGGGCCGCGGCACCGATATCGCTGATGCTGCTCGACGGCGAAAGCGGCGGCCCGTATCACGATTGGCAGCGCGTCACGCCGGCACTGAAGAAGATCCTCGACGAGACGGGCCTTTTCACAGTGACCGTCGTCACCGCGCCCGCCGCCGTTGGAGAGTTGACGACGTTCGCCCCCGAGTTCGCGAAGTACAAAGCCGTCGTCATGAACTACGACGCGCCCGACGATCGCTGGCCTGCATCGCTCAAGGCGTCATTCGAGGACTACATGAGGAAGGGCGGCGGACTCGTGTCGGTGCATGCGGCCGACAACGCGTTCGCTGGATGGACGGCGTTCAACGAGATGATCGGCGTCGGCGGCTGGCGTAACCGCAGCGAGCAAGCCGGGCCGAACTGGTACGTCCGCGACGGCAAAGTGATGTCAGACACGGCGCCCGGAAACGCCGGCAGTCACGGGCGACGCGTACCCTTCAGGATCACGGTGCGCGATCCGAGTCATCCGATCGTGAAGGGACTGCCACCGGTATGGATGCATCAAGGCGACGAGCTCTATGCGGCGTTGCGCGGACCTGGCAAGAACATGCGTGTGCTGGCGACGGCATACTCGGATCCGGCCAACGCAGGCACGGGGCGCGACGAGCCGCAGCTGATGGCGCTGCGCTACGGAGAGGGCCGCGTCTTCCACACGACACTCGGCCACGACATCAACGGCATCAGCTCAGTGGATTTCGTCGTCACGCTGCAACGTGGCACCGAATGGGCGGCGACGGGTTCGGTGACACAGAAAGTGCCCGCCAGTTTTCCAACCGCGGACACGGTCAGCTATCGATCCGATCTCGCCGCGATGGCGCCAAACTACACGCGCGGCCTCGATAATCTCGACCGCAAGTGAAAGGTGCAAAGTAGCACTTTTCAGTTCTCAGTTGGCTGTTGGATCGAATCGACCACCACCACTTCGACCGGGCCGCGCTGATTATCGAGCTTCAATCCAAGCTGCTCCTGAATAGCCGTGAAGAACGACGGTCCGTCCGGATCGATCGGCGGTGGCGCGGGAGCACCGGGGGGCGGCGCTCCTTGCGGCAGCTGGTCGCCGGTCGGCGTGTATGTCAGCGCGATGTCGTAGTACCCAGTGAGGCCGGTCTTGTCGATCACGACGCGCTGAGCCGTACCCGAGATGAACGTCGCGAACTGCTCCATCGTCGTTCCGCCGGCACGCATTCGTCCGAACCCACCACCGCGTTGACCGCACACCGGCGGAGCGTCGAAGTCCAGCGGCGGCGGAGGGCCTCCGGCCCGCCCCGGACCGCCGCGACCGTCGGGTGCCACACCGCGGCTCACCATAACCGCGCCACGTCCATCAGGTCCTGGCCCGCCGCGATCAGGTGCGGGACCGCGACCGCGCGACGTCATGAGCGTCGTGCACTCGGGCGACGACGGTGTGAGATTCGGCCCGAGCCGGCCGTCGCTGCGGGCAAGCACCAGCGCGTAGATTGGCAACTCGCGCTGTTCCCGGTGCACTTTCAGTGCGAAGCGCTCCTCGAGAATCTGGCGCAACACCGACTGTATGACCTGTGGACTCATCGGTCCGCCGCCTTCGATCTTCGCCTCGATATCGAACCGATCCGAGCTGATCCACGGCGGCCCGCCGATCAACTGAAAGTCCTGCAGCTGACCGTAGGCCTGCCGCATCAACAGGCGCACCGGCACGCCGTTGGCCGAGATCATCGCCGGTGCGATGCGCATCTGTGCGCCGATACCGCCCACGTTCTTCTTCACTGATGCCACATACGGGACCGGGGCGATATCCTGCGCGTTCAGAACGACGATAATCGCGGCTGCCGCGAATGCAGCGACGAAGGTGTTTTTCATGGGCGTTCCACTTGATCGATGACGATGACGTCGTACGGCGCTTCTGATTCGACGAGAGTCAATCCTAATTGGTCTTCGAGCGCGCGTGGAATGGACGTGAAACCCATCGGCTCCAAGACGTTCTTCAGGATTGGAAATCGCGACATCAGCGCCGCGGTGGGATAGAACGCGCTGAACTCGAGGTCATACCGTCCGGTCAACCCCGTACGATCGACGATGTCCGGTGCCTTCACTTCGACGAGCGCCGGTCCGAGATGTGCCGGCAGAGGCTGAGGCGGAGCCGTCGGCCACCCTTTGACGTATTCGCGCAGTTCGTCCGCGAACTGGGACATCGTGATCGACGCGTACTGCGTCCAGCCCAGGGGAGTATCGAGCTCGCCGCCACACGCGGGCACACCGCGTCGTTCCGGCAATTGGTCAGGAGGTTGCCCCGCCGCGATCCACTGCTGCACATCGAAGCACGGCCGGCTGGCCGCGCGGAGCCCGGGTCCGGGCGCACGGTCTTTCCGCGCCCTCACCAGCGCCAGCACAGGAAAGTTCCGCTTCTCCACATGCGTCTTCAATTGCAGACGTGATTCGAGCGCCTCGCGCACAATGCCTGGCATCTCGTCAGCGCGCGGAGCCGCGTCGAGGGTGATGACAATGTTCAGGATTTGCTCGTCGAGCCACCGTGTGCCACCGATGATGCGAGCTTCTGGAATCTGGTAGGCGAAGCGAATCAGATCGCGTCCTCTGAATCCGATGAAGCGCATCGACGAGTCGGCGTGATTGAAGACCATGGACCACGCAGCGGGATCGGCGGCGCTACCGGGCGCGGGCTTCGAGTCGCCGTTCGGCTGCGCCGCGATCAGATACGCCGATGCGCCGGCCACGCCAAGGACCAGCGTTAGCACACCGGCGATGAGCATCGTCCCAAACGATCGAGGCCGGTCATCGACGGGAACACCAAGCACTCGACGTACTCTGGCCATCAGTTTCCCCCCGGTGGCCGCTACCGCCAGGCGCGTGTCACCGACCCGTTTGCCCTCGAGCTCGACGAGTGCCTCGGCGTAGCTGACGGCATCGCCGCAGACTGAGATCGCGACGAGGTCGCAGCAGTGCTCACGTTCGGTGCGAATCCGCGCCGAGAGCCACCAGACGGCGGGGTGATAGAACAGCACTGTTTCAGCGAACGTCTGCAGCAGGTTCACCAGGAAGTCGTGCCGGCGGATGTGTGCGAGCTCGTGTGCCAGGATGGCTTCGACCTGCGAGGGTGACAGCGCAGCTAATGCGGCCACAGGCAGAAGGACGACCGGTGTCAAACAGCCAATCACGGTTGGCGTGTCCACGTGCGGCGAGTCCACAACGTGGACGCGTCGATCAACACCTATCAACGCGGCGATACGTTCCGTCGCGCCGCTCCACGTTGATGGCGCCGACGCGCGCGATGCGCGGTGCAGCCGATGAATACGCCACCAGCCGCCCAGCAGCCGCAGCAAGAGCACGATGACCCCCGCCATCCACAGCAGGACGATGAGCGGAAGCCACGCGCGAGTCGCAGCCGGAACAACGTCGACACTCGACAAGCCCCGAGCCATGGAGAGATTGGCGAGTATCGTGCGTGCATCGGGTACCGAGTCGTCGCCGTGTCCCGCACCATATGGAACGGACGCCGACGCGGCCGACGCGATGACCCCGGCCGAACGCGACAGCGTACTCGCCGTGATGATCGGGACAGCGACCATCGCGACCAACCCCGCGCACGCCACGGCGTAGCGCCCGTGGGGCGAGCGATGACGCAGCAGCCACATTACGCCACTGGCAATCGCCGCGACAGCCGCCCCTTGCCAGACGAAGTGGATGAGAGTCCAACCGGCGAGATCAAACCACAGAGCGTTCATCGGCTTCCTCCGCTGCTCCTGCCACGGTGGGCGTCGAGTAATTTGCGAATCTCGGCGAGTTCCTCGGGCGAGGCCTTCCCGGAATCGAGCGCCTGCAGCACGAGCTTGGCTGCCGATCCGGCGAAGACTTTGTCGAGCAGATCGGTCACCAGCTGTTTTTGCATCTTGTCTTCGGACGAGGCGGCCTTGTAGACGTGCGAGCGCGTCGAGTCGTCTCGTTTCACCAACCCCTTGTCCGTCATGATCTGCATCAGCTTGAGGATGGTGGTGTAAGCGGCTTCGCGGCCCATGGCCACGGCCACATCACGCACGGTGCTCGGTCCGCGGGTCCACAGCACGCGCAGGATGGCGAGCTCGGCGTCAGTCGGTTTGCGGCGCGATTTCACGACTGCGATCTTGTACGACATCTTTCGTAGATGTCAATACGAAGACTTTCGTAGCAGAAACGGAGACGCGGAAATTGGCCACGGTGTTTACGGCACGCTTTTGCCGTTGCCACCGTCGAGGACGGCGATCGCACGGAGCGCTTCCTCGCGACGGCTCTGCAGGTCGGCAAGCTCGCGCTCATGTCGCGCGGCCTCGCGGGCTTTACCGCTCTCGGTGCCGGGGCCGGCCTGCACCTTGGCGATCGCCTCGCGGCGAAGCGCGATTGACAGGTCGTAGCATTGACGCGCCTGCTGAAACGCGGCCAGCGACTCTGCGAACGTGCGCCGCTCGTCGCGGACAATGCCGAGATCGAGTGCGGCCTCGCACTCACCGTAATCGATGCTGATCGCCGATTCGAACTCCTTCTCCGCCGTGTCCAGCCGACGAAGGCGCCATTCAATGACGCCGGATAACACGAACACCGCGGCATTCGACATCAAGGTCTTGGCGCGATCGGCATCATCGCGTGCAAGTTCATGTTCGGCCAGGCGCAGGTGGTTCCACGCCCGCCAGTAATGGGCCTCGCCGAGATGCCATTGTCCCTCGTCGATTAACGTGCTTGCGGTCTGAATGGCCTCTTCCGGCCGCATCAGGTGCGACAGGGAAATCACCCGGCCAATCAGCGCTTCGGGATGCTTCGGGGATCGGGCGAGTACGGCGTCATACGCGGTGAGCGCGTCGGACCATTCCTCCCAGCGCCGATAGACATTGCCAACGGTGACGCCGATCGCCGGCGATCGCGGAAACGCCGCGTACGCTGACTGCAGTCGTCGCAGCGCTTCGTCCTGATCGGGATTGATCGGATCGTCGAGCGCATACCGTCCGAGCGCGAAATCGGCATCCACGTATGCGGCATCGGCGGCACGAAGCGTCTTCAGACGCTCACCGTGTGCGCTGTCGCAGGCGCCGACGCGGTACTGATAGATCGGGGCGCGGACGTCGGCATCCAACTGACCGGTGAAGCTTTCATCATTCTCCGTCAACGTGCCGAACCCGCAGATCAGCGCGACCTCCAGATACAGGCGAAAGACGCTCGTCGTCGCGCCGCTGTGCAGCGAGTCTCGCCACGCCTGCAGCGATGACCGCGCCAGACTGCGGCGGCGCATGTCAAACAGCGCGTCGCGATCGTCGCTCATCGCATGCGTCGGGATCGCCTCGACCATCGTCAGGTACGGGGCCAGCGACGGATCGGTGGCCGCACGCGATCGTGCGTGTCCAAGCCAGGGCTCGGTCGGCAGTCCGAGCTCCTTCGAGCGCAGGACGAGCAGCGCTGCGGCTTCGAATGCCTGCGTCGCGGTGCCGCGCGCCTCGGCTGCGGCGAATGCCTGTTCGAGGCAGCGGTAGCATCCGTGCCGCATGAGCCGCTCGAAATCGTCGGCGGACAACGGTACCGTCGGCGCGGCGACGTCGGCGGGCCGACGAGCCGCACATCCGACCACCATGACGAGGACGGCACAAAGGAGCAGTGCTTTCCTCATAAGATCCGAACAACCGTGCGGATTCATCTCGTTGATGGCACCTACGAACTGTTCCGCGCCTACTTCGGCGCACCGAAGGCGACCGGCACGAACGGTCTCGAGGTTGGCGCCACTCGAGGCATCCTCTGGTCCATGCTGTCCCTCCTGCGTGAAGACAGAGTAACCCACGTCGCCTGCGCGTTCGATCACGTCATCGAGTCGTTCCGCAACGAGCTATTTGCCGGTTACAAGAGTAGTGAAGGAGTACCTGCGGATCTGCTCGCGCAGTTCTCGCTCGCCGAGCGCGCCACACACGCACTTGGCCTGGTCACATGGCCAATGGTCGAGTTCGAGGCCGATGACGCGCTGGCCACAGCGGCGGCACGCTGGGCAGATGAGATCGAGGTCGAGCAGATCGTCATCTGCACACCGGACAAGGACATGGCGCAGTGCGTTCGCGATTCGCGGATCGTCTGCATGGATCGCATGCGCCGCAAGCTCATTGATCAGATCGCCGTCATCGAGAAGTACGGCGTGCCCCCACGATCGATTCCCGATTGGCTCGCGCTGGTCGGAGACAGCTCCGACGGATATCCGGGCCTCGCGCGATGGGGTGCAAAATCGGCTGCCGCCGTGCTCGCGCGCTACGGACATCTGGAAACGATTCCCGATCACGAGCGCGAGTGGGGACTCGTCGTACGTGGCGCGTCCACGCTCGCAACCAGTTTGCGTGATCACCGCGACGAGGCGTACCTCTTTCGCCGGCTCGCGACACTGCGAATAGATGCGCCGCTCGCCGACACACTCGACGATTTGCGATGGCGCGGCGCGCGACGCGCGGAATTGACGGAGCTCTGTCACGAGCTTGGCAACCAGGACTTCCTTGAACGCGTATCGTTGTGGCGCGATGAGTGATCGCGAAGCGGTGTGCGCGAATCGCCCCGCTTTCAGGAAAAGGATCGCCTTGCGCACCGGCAAAACCCGTTTATCATTGGGCACACCCATCTGATTCAGACCGACCGCGTTCAACCCGTTGTCACGACCCGGGCAGCGGAACAGAGGTGGCGCGCGTCTTGCTCTTTCGTCACACTGAACTCGGATGGCGTTAATCATCGCGGCGGGTCGAAGAGACCAAAGTGAGGAACCTGATGGCCAGATTGATTCTGTCGAGTTGCCTGGGGCTTGTGCTGCTCGGCTCTGCGTCGGCCATTGCCGAACCCTCACCTGGCTCCGATTTGAGCGGTGTTTACGCCTGCGAAGGCACGAATCCCGATGGCTCGGCGTATACCGCCGTCGTGGAAATCGTCAAACGGCAGGACACATACCTGGTTCGTTGGACACAGGAAAACGAAGAGCAGGTCATGGGCGTCGGCATCCAGCAGGATGGGGTGCTGGCTGTCAGCTATTTCGGAGGTGCTCCCGCAATCGTGGTGTATTCCCTGGCGACAGAAGGTCGTTTGACCGGCCAGTGGACCATGGGCGGAGCAGGCCGACTGTTTAAGGAAACGTTGACCAAAGTCTCCGCGGTGGATGTCGAAACCAAGCCGGCCAAGCCGGCCAGACCCGCCAAACCGGCCTCCCGGCCTGCCTCGTCGCCCGGGTCAATCAGCATCTAGTTTTTCGCTGGCCCACCTACGGTGGGCCGGCCGCCTCGAGGCGGCCTTACGAGAGAACCCCGCCGGGGCCGTCAAAAGGCGGCCCTTCGACCGAACCCAAAATATTTCCAGCATGCTCGTGCGCCCCGGCCGCTCGCTTTGGCGTCCGCTTGTCAACGCAGCCGTCGACGTGTCAGGGCACTGCGGGTGGGATCCGGTAGAACTCGTCGAGATGCTGATGCTGGCGCAGCCCGATCGCTTCGCGCTGCACTTCGAGATACCAGCGGTACTTCACGGCTTCCTTGTGCAGTTCGCGATACGTAGCGATATCGCCGGCGCGGTCTTCGTCGCGGTCGCGTGCGATCTGCTCACGCGTCGCCTGCAACTGATCGAGGAGGCGCTCGAGACGACGGCTGATGCGGGCCAGCGCCGCGGCGCGTTCCTCCTGCAGTTCCTTGAGGAGGTTGTGGTGCTGGGCCCTGGTGCGCTCGATGCCCATGACCTCTATTTTAATCAAATCCGTTTCCTCCGTCCTCTCCGTAACCTCTCGATGCGCTTGACACTGACTAGTACAGAAGCGAACATGCCCGGCACTGCTCAGGAACTCGTTTCATCGTCGAGCCAACCCAGGGAGAGGTGAAGATGCGCGTGACCGTGAAGTCCGTGGCACTTGTCGTCTTGTTCGTCCTCAGTCCAGGCCTCGCGTTTGCGCAGGCCGTTATTGCCGGTGTCGTGAAGGATGCGTCAGGCGCGATATTGCCGGGCGTGACGGTCGAAGCGACCAGTCCCGCACTCATAGAAAAGGTCCGTACCGCCGTCACCGACGGCACCGGCCAGTACCGCATCGAAAATCTGCGCCCGGGAACCTACAGCGTCACCTTCGCACTCTCGGGTTTCAGCACGTTCAGGCGTGAGGGCATCGAGCTGACCGGGTCCTTCACTGCGACGGTGGACGCCGACATGCGCGTGGGCGGGCTGCAGGAGACTGTCACCGTCACCGGCGCCTCCCCCATCGTCGACGTGCAGAGCGCCCGGCGCGAGACGACGATTGATAACGACGTCATCCGATCCATCCCCAGTCAGCGCAACTACGGATCGATGGTGGCGATGGTGCCAGGCGTCCTCACCAACGTCAACGATCCCGCCGCAGGTACGGTGACGACGCAGTTCCCCATTCATGGGGGACGAGCCAACGAGAGCCGCATGTGGGTGGATGGCCTGAATGTGGGCAACCCGCCCGGCGGCGGCCAGCCTCCAACGTACGTGGCCGACATCGGCAACGCGCAGGAAATCGCGTTCACCACGTCCGGCGGACTCGGTGAGTCCGAGACGGCGGGCCTCGTCATGAACGTCGTCCCGAAAACCGGCGGCAATCAGGTGCATGGTGCCGTGTTCTACAGCGGGACCGGCGAGAAGCTCCAAGCCGACAACGGCTCTGGCGTGCCGCGGCTCAACAACGTGTACGACCTGAACATCTCGATCGGCGGGCCGGTGATGAAGGACAAGGTGTGGTACTTCATCAATGGCCGCACGCAAGCAGCGACCCGGTATATCCCGGGCATCTT
>DAINQP010000093.1:17590-21045 GCA_036742665.1 Vicinamibacterales bacterium
CAGGGCTCGTACTTCACGGACGACCGAACCTGGTTCACCAACGATCAGAACCTCTCCTATCGGCTGAACAACGGCATCCCCAATCAACTCTCGCAGGCGATCTCGCCGTGGGTGAACAACGCGCGCGCCGGCTGGACGGCGTTCTACGTGCAGGAGCAGTGGACGCTCGGCCGCCTCACGTTGCAGGGCGCGCTCCGCTACGACCGCGCCGGGAGCTCGTTCCCCGAACAGCAGCTCGGTCCGTCGCGGTTCCTTCCCACCGCCATCATCTTCCCGGAGACGAAGGGCGTGGACGCCTACAACGACATCACGCCACGAATTGGTGCGGCGTGGGACGTGTTCGGTAACGGGAAGACGGCACTGAAAGCCAGTGTCGGCAGGTACCTCGAAGGTGTGGGCACCGCGGGCAACTACGCGGGCGCCAACCCGACGAGCCGTATGCCGGTGACCGGTGGTGTCTTCGCTACCGGAAGCGTGAGCCGGAGCTGGACGGATACCAACGGCAACTTCGTGCCCGACTGTGACCTGTTGAACAACAACGCGAACACCGGCATCGACGTCTGCGGCGTGGTGTCCAATCTCCGCTTCGGGCAGAACGTGCTGACCAACAACTACGATCCGAATCTGCTCAAGGGATGGGGCGTGCGCCCGTCGGACTGGAGCGTCAACGTCGCCGTGCAGCAGCAGATTCTGCCACGTGCGTCCGTCGAGGTTGCGTATTCGCGTCGCTCGTTCAGCGGCTTCACCGTCAACGACAATCTGCTCGCGCCGGCCTCCAGCTACACGGCCTATACGGTCACCGCGCCCAGCGATCCTCGGCTTCCGGGCGGCGGCAACTATCCGATCTCAGGTCTGCTCGACGGCTCACCGGCGCTGGCCGGCCAGATCAACAACCTGGTCACCGATTCCAAGAACTTCGGCGACTGGTATCAATACTTCAACGGCGTCGACGTGACGTTCAGCTTGCGCATGGGAAACGGCGCCACCTTCCAGGGCGGCACGAGTACGGGACAGACTGTCGCGGACAACTGCGACGTACGCAACAACCTTCCCGAAGTGAACGCGGGGCTCGGCGCGGGGTTGGCCGGATCGACCGTGAGCCCGACGAGCCCGTACTGCCACGTAGCCTACGGCTTCCTCACGCAGTTCAGAGGACTCGGCAGCTACACGATCCCGAAGATCGACGTGCAACTGAGCGGCGTGATGCAGAGCAAGCCCGGATCGCTGCTCGCGGCCAACTATGCCTTCACGAACGCGGCAATCACTCAGGCGCTCGGCCGCGCACCCGCGGGGAATCCGCCGAACGTCACGATCAATCTGATCGAACCCGGATCGATGTACGGGAATCGCGTGAACCAGCTCGACTTCCGCGTCGCCAAGCTGCTGACGTTTGGCCGCACGAAAACGATGCTCGGCGTCGATCTCTTCAACGCGCTGAACTCGGGCGCGATCCTGAGTTACAACAACAACTTCGTGCCGAACGGCACCTGGCTGCAGCCAATCTCGATCCTGACCGGCCGCATGGCCAAGTTCAGCGCCGAGTTCACGTTCTAGATTCGTAGTGTCCGCCTTCAGGCGGACGACTGGATGGGTCCGGCTCGAGCCGGATTCTTTTCACAGGAGCACCCCATGTCAGACGAACAGGATCCGCAAGACCAGGCATCCGACAACATCACGCGGCGCGACTTCGTGAGGATGTCGATCGCAGCCGGTATTGCGGCTGGCGCCGCCTCCACCGCAACCGACGCGCAAGGACAGGTCGTCGAGACCAGTGTCGAGATCAAGACACCGGATGGCACGTGCGACGCGGTGTTCGTTCATCCGGCCACCGGCAGCCACCCTGGCGTGCTGATCTGGCCAGACGCCTTTGGACGACGGCCGTCGATGCACGGCTTCGCGCGGCGCATCGCCGCCGAAGGCTATTCAGTGCTGGTGCCGAATCCGTTTTATCGCACTGCCAAGGCGCCGGTGTTCGAAGACCCATCGAAGTTCGATTTCAACAACCAGGCCGACCGCGCCAAGCTGGGGACCTTCACGGGACCATTGAACGCGCCGGGCGCCGCAGAACGCGACGCCGTTGCGTATGTCGCGTTCCTCGATGCACAGAAGCAGGTCGATCGCGGCAAGAAAGTGGGCACGCAGGGCTACTGCATGGGCGGTCCACTCATCATGAAGACGGCGGCCGCTGTTCCGGACCGCGTCGGCGCGGCGGCCTCTTTCCATGGCGGCGGCCTCGTCACGCCGCAGCCGACCAGTCCGCATCTGCTGATCCCGAAGATGAAGGCGAGACTCTACATCGGCATCGCTGCGAATGACGACGCGCAGCAGCCAACCGCGAAGGACACGCTGAAGCAGGCGTTCGCGGAGGCGAAAGTGCCGGCTGAAATCGAGGTCTACCCGACCGCGCAGCATGGCTGGTGCGTGCCCGACATGCCGCTGCAGGCGAATGGGATGCCGATCTACAACAAGGAAGCCGCCGAGCGGGCGTGGGGCAAGCTGGTCGCGCTCTACAAAGCCGCACTCGCGTAACGGTGGAGGGCCGGTCCTTTCGGACCGGCCTTCGCAACGTCAGCGGACCCGCCCATTCCGTAGAGCGCAAGCTTCAGCGTGCGCCATGTCTGTCGCGCATTTTGTGACGCACCTTGACCCGTCGGTCTGAACCGCCCATGCTTGAGAGCGGATGCAACGCGTTCACATTCCCCCGGGCAAGGCGCTCTGTCGATTTTGCGGCGTGCACGTCGCCGTAAATCAGCTCTCCACGCACATCGCGAAGGAACACCCCAGGCCTCCGCGCAGGGACATGAAGCCCACGCTCGTGCAAAAGCGCAGAGCTCCGAAAAAGCCTACAGGGCCGGCGTCGATGAAGGAATTGGGCGTAGAGCGCACGCCTCACCGTGCGCGCCACGGAGGTCACGAAGAATCAGCCAGTAAGGACACCAAGAAGACAAAGCCTTAGTGGTCAATGAACCGAATCGCCTCTCGCGGCGTCTTGTAGTCGTCATGAGACACCCTGCTTTGCGCCAGTGCGCTGCGCTCCTTGCGCTCTTCGTTACGATCGCGACTGCCTACCTGGTCGCGCAGCAGAAGCCGCTCTTCACCTTTCACAGCAACGCCTGGCTCAACCTCCATCACTACGTCAGGTCAAACGCGCGCGGCGGTCCGGCTCCGACCGGTCTCGCCCCGGAGGAAGGCGCGCATTGGGCTGCCGGCGTCGAGTTCTACAAGCCGTACGTCCCACGCGAGCTCACCCTCGATGACGGGATGATCGCCATCAAGAACGCGCTCCGGGGCGCCGAAGGGAAGACCAGCCTCGACGGGATCGCGATCGATGCCGCGCTAAAGGCGACGCTGGAGCGGATCATGCCGATCTATCAGAAGCGCTGGTGGCCCGAGCACGACCGCGCCGACCGCGAATGGATCGCGACCATGCAGCCGCTCGTCGATCGGCATGGTGC
>DAINQP010000094.1:0-18596 GCA_036742665.1 Vicinamibacterales bacterium
CGATTTCCTCGTGTAGTCCTGGACCGGATACGACAATTCGCGATCGAACACGAACGTGCGCGATGGGCCGGATAACGGTGGAAACGTTCTCGTCGGCGGAGCGGTGGGCGCGGGCAACGATGACGGTTGCGGTGTTGCCGTTGGCGAAGTCGGCCCGGAACTTCCGCACGCCGTGAGAAGCGCGATGAGCAACACTGCAGCACCACGACGAACAGTGCTGTTCATAATCTGACCGATCGAATCCTAGCACGCCTCTATTTGACGGTCATTCTGGGAATAGCTCCGTCCAGCATCGCTGCCTGCCAGGCGAACGTGGCCATCACGATGGCCGACTGCTTGAGCGCGTCCTCGGCCATGCGCTCTGGGTAGTCGGCGTTGGTGTGCCGCGTGCGTTCGTCGTAGGCGGTGAAGTCTTTGATCACGTTGAAGCCGGGCAATCCGGCCTCATTGAACGGCACGTGATCGGTCGAGCCGATGCCCTCGATGATATTGCGCGTCGCACCGAGATCCTGCAGCGGCGCAAGCCAGCGATCGAAGAGCGCCTTGGCTTGTGTGTTCCCTTCCATGTAGAAGCCCAGCGTCTTGCCACTCCCGGGATCGTCGTTGAGATAGACGGACAGCCGATTCCGTGCGGCGGGCGTCGCGAAATGCCGCGCAAGATAGGCGCGCGCGCCGAGCAGTCCCTGCTCTTCGCCGCTCCACAGTGCCACGCGGATGGTGCGACGCGGCGCCGTACCCATCGCCCGAAGGATGCGCATCGCTTCCATCACCGCGACAGCGCCATCGGCGTTGTCGGTCGCGCCGCTCGCGGTGTGCCAGGAATCGAGGTGCCCACCCAGAAGTACGATCTCGTCGCGCAGCTTCGGATCCTGTCCCGGGATCTCGGCGATGACGTTGTAGCTGTTGCGGTCCTCCTCGAAGTACCGAGTCCGCAGCTCTACCCGCAGCGAGACGGGCTGCCCCTGGGCAGCGAGACGGGCCAGCACGTTGTATTGCTCTCCGGCGATGACGATCGACGGCACAGCGTCCGAGGGAGTGGCGCGATTCCCGGTCACACCCACCGTGCCATCGCGGTACGCGCTCGGTCGGATCGCCACTGCCGCGCCGGCGCGCGCCAGCAGCGTCATCAGCTCGCTCGTCGGCGTCGTGCTGCGTGCCTGCGGCAGCGTGGGATTCCCCGTGGCGATTTGGCCTTCGCCCAATCCTGGTTGCGGTCGGTCGCGAGTGACGAACTCGGTTACCGGAAGGTGCGTCAGCACGATGGCGCCGCGCAGCTGGTCGACCATCCCCTGGATTTGCGCGGCAGTCTTGTCACCGACGTAGACCACTCGCCCGCTCGACGCGCCTTTGATCGATGGCGACCAGGCGTCGGCGTAGGCGATGAGCGGCGTGTAGCGCGGTTCCGTCATCGCGACAAAAATATGTTCGAGCTGCCAGCCGCGGCCGAACTCGTACGGCTCGAGATGCGAATTGGCCAGGCCCCATTCCGTGAAGCGATCGAGCGCCCAACGCGCGGCCTGCATGTGGGCCGGTGATCCGGTCAATCGGGCACCGATGTTGTCAGTCAGCGTGCGATACAACGCCAGCGCGCGCGAGCGCTGCAGACCCTCCGCCCTGATGCGCGCCAACACGTCACCGGCATCGCCTTGCTGTCCGAAGACAAGCGCCAGGCCGGTCAGGATCATCGAGATAAGGACTAGCGAGAGGCGACGAGGCATCATCACTCTCCTGGTGCGGGCCAGAGCCCAGGAGAGTCTATACAAAAGACAGCCGCATCATCTCGTTGCCGCCACGTTCAAATTCGTACGGCACTGCCTCAATCGACACACGAAACATCGGGTCGCAGGACACGACCGCCGTCCGCGGATGTGTGGCTTCTGCGTTGAAGCTTGCCGGTGCGTCACCGCAACCAATGATTTTCAGACCGCTGATCGAGGTTGAACATCAGGTCAACTCGAGGTCGATTTCGTCCTCTCGTCGCGCGGTCACCACAAAACCGTGGCGCTCGTACAACCGAAGCGCACGATTGAGCCGAAAGGTGTGCAGCCGTAGTGGTAAACCGACGCTCCGAGCTCGTTCGACTTCCTGAAGAAGCAGGAACGATCCGAGGCCACGGTTTTGAAACCGCGGCAGCACCACCAGCTCGTTCACTCGGACGTGGTCAGCGTGAATCGACGAAGACACCGTGGCTACCGGTTCACCGTTCAACTCGACAACCCGAAAAGGAAGGCTCGCGACCTTCTCGGCGAAGCGGACGCCGTGAATGGACTCTTTCCACCCACCAAACTGCAGCGACAAAACTTCTCGGTACGCTTCCCGGGCGAGCGAAAGTAGGAATGGCGCGTCCGCAGCAGTCGCCTCGCGCACGGTCACATCTTTCATCTCGAGGACCGCAGGACCGCGCACGATTCGCGATTCAGCAACCGCGTGAATAAAACCAGATAGTTGGCGCATCGGCCTTGCCGTACGCCGGAACCCAGCCTTGATCGGCGACGGTTGGCTCGCCGTCGTCACACGCAGAGTGGCTCATGATATCGACAAGGAACCAAAGCCCTTCTTTGTCGCGAGATGCTCGACGGACTCGCACTGGCTGGTCCGGCGCGAGACGTGGAGACTTCGCCGGGCGCCCCGCCGAGCCCGGCGATGCCCACACTTGCCCACTCCAGGCTTCAGTGAGATACGTGAGACCGTCCTGGAAAAGCCGCTCGAGACCGTAGAACTCGTCCTGCGCGGATGCTTCAAGCCACGCCGAGCCAACAGTGAGACGCACTCGAAACCACGTCTCGCGTCGCTCGAGCACAACGGCGCCTGGCTCCTCGTAGGCGTACTCCATCATTGGCAGTGGCTGGACGGTCGCGGCCAGTGGTGCTCGCACTGCCACTTCCAGTCCCTCACAGCCACCGTTGCTATGGTGTGTCCATGGCTTCACCACGATAACGGTCCCCACGACAGGCCCCTGCGGCGTGGCGCGCAGTTCCACCGGACGCGGTGTAAATCGGTCGCACGCACCTTGGCCAAACACCTCTGGTAGAGCCAGCAACCCAATCACGCGTTCCTGAGCAAGGACGGGCTGCGACAACACAGCGCTGCTAAGCAGCAGGGCGACAACCGGTAGCTTCTGTCTCATATGTCTCGGGTCGTGCGGGGTTGTACGCCGCGGGGGATTACTTTGTCGCGACCGGCGTGGCGAGCGGCTTCCCGGATTCGACGATGTAGTTGGCGAGAACGCGGGCTGCTGTCGACGTCTTGTTGGTGGCGTTGTGAATGGTGCCCGCCGGAATGAAAAAGGTCTTCCCAGGGCCGAGCGCCACCGGCTGCTGTCCTTCCTGTTCGATCACGACCATGCCTTCCAGGATGTAGCCAATTTCCTCACCTGGATGTGTATGCCGGCCGACGGTTGCGCCAGGCTGAAACTCCGCGACCGCCGTCACGGCTTCGCGACCAGGCACGGACAACTTCGATTGCTGGAGAACGGTCCGCTTGAATCCCGCCTGCTGTGCGCTGAGGCCGGCAAGAATGCCGCTCACGGCGAACGTCGTCACGATGGTCGTCTTGAGTAGTTTCACGGGCGTCTCTCCTTGAAGTCGGCAAATCCTAGCATGCAGTGCGCTCATGATCTGGGAGCCTTATGCTCGCGAAACTGAATGACGTTGCCTTCCGGGTCGAGTCCATCACACACTCTGACGCCGTTGAACGACCATTCGTGATCCGCTGCCTCCATGACCCCGCCATGCGTCTCGGCAACCCCTCGGAGACGCGAGATGCTGGGCACGAAGAAGACTGGCTTGAATGCTGCCGCTGCGCGTCGAGCAGGCGGGACGGTGATGCCACCTGCCGTCGATTTCCCAGTGGTGATCCGATGCACCACCAATTGGAATCCCGGTGATTCCAGCACGATGTGATCATCGTCACGATTCGATTCAGCGAGACCGAGCATGACCGAATAGAAGGTCGCTACGCGATCCAGGTTCTGCGCAAAGAGCACTGCTCCGATTCGTGACCCGTAGCTCATGTGTCCTCAGATGCTTTAACGATAAACATCAGCCGCGTGACGCGATTACTGACAGTGTGTCGCGGTGGCGCTGAACCCATGCACGACAGTTCTTTGACCACTCACGAACGCCGCTCAGAGTTGCACGCTCTGCCAACGTGACTTGCGCCGAGATGATAGACGACAGAGCATCCACGCCGTCCACTCCGTAGGACGAGAAGAAATCGGCCACACGTTGGCCTGGAGATCTGGCAAGAGTTCGTCATTGCCGATGTCGATCCACAGCCACGCTGCGTAGCCAAGGTCCTCGAGTCGTGAACCCCGATGCGCTGCATCAAAGTCAATGATGCGGTCGGCATGTCATCAACGAAGGCGCAATTGCGGGCACTGGCGTCACCGTGACAGAGGACGTTAGGTCTCTTCTTTCGGATCCGACCCGAACCGAAGAACGTGACCGTCCGGGTCTCCGATCTTCATTTCGCAGGCCCAAGGAAAGTTCTGTGGTGGCTGGAGAATCTGAGCGCCGCTACCTTTGTATTCTTCGTACAACGCCTCGACATCATCGACACCGAGCCACAGCCAAGTGCCGGGATGCCCTTGCTCACCTTCGCACAAGTAGATGTTCGCCCCATCCCGAGTGACGCATGTAAAGTCGTCGCCACCCCACTCGGCGATGCTGAAACCCAGAGCGTCGACATAGTACCGGAGGCTCCGCTTCATATCGGCGACGCTCAGTATCGGATTGGCGTGCTCGAACTTCGTCCGTACGGCCTTTGGATGGGGCATGAACTCCTCTCCATTGGATGATCGGCGAGCACCCTTGCAGGGATCCTCATAGCGCTCGCCACGGTCGATGGGCTGGATGGCTGAAGGCGGCGCCTGCGGCCGGTCCAAAAGCCGGCGCTACGATCGTCGGGCTGAAGCCGGACACTACAACTAAAACAGACCGACGGTGCGGCCCTCGGCGTCGATGTCGATGTTCATGAACGCCGGCGTCTTGCCCAGACCCGGCATGCGCTGCATCTCGCCGCACAGCGCGACGACGAACTCCGCGCCGGCGCTCGGTACGAGGCCGCGCACAGGAAGCGTGAAGCCGGTCGGCCGGTTGCGCAGCAAGGGATCGTGCGACAGCGAGAGATGCGTCTTTGCCATGCACACCGGCGCGTGGCCGAGACCGAGCTTCTCGATCTTCTCGAGATCCTTGCGCGCCTGCGATTCGAGATCAATGCCCGCCGCGCCATACAGCTTGGTCGCGATCGCCTCGATCTGCTGCACGATGCCGGTTCCCGGAGGCGTGAGGAAGGTGAACGTGTTCGGCTTGTCACACGCGGTGACGACGGCGTTCGCGAGCTCGGTCGCGCCGGCACCACCTTCGGAGAAGCCGGAGTGCGTGACGACGGTTTCCGCGCCGGCCTTCGTCGCCAGCTCTCGCACGAGCTCGAGCTCGCGCGTCGTGTCCGTCGGGAAGCTGTTGATCGCCACGACACACGGCAGCCCGTATTGCCGGACGATCGCCACGTGCGCGGCGAGGTTGTCGGCGCCCTTCCGCAGCGCGTCGAGATCTTCGTTCCCAAGGACGTTGAACGGCTTGCCGCCATGCGACTTGGTCGCGCGCACCGTGGTCACCAGCACCGCAGCGCTCGGCGCAAATCCGCCGACGCGACACACGATGTCGCAGAACTTCTGGAAGCCGAGATCGCTGGCGAAACCCGCTTCAGTCACCACGTAGTCGGCCGATTTGATCGCGATGCGATCGGCGACGATCGAGTTCGCCGCATGCGCGATGTTGCCGAACGGACCGGCATGCACGAGCGCCGGCTGCCCTTCAAGCGTCTGCACGATGTTCGGCTTGATCGCATCCTTCATCACGACGGTCATCGCGCCGGCGACCTTCAGCATCTCCGCCGTCACCGGCTCGCCGTCGTAGGTACTCGCGACGACGATGCGCCCGAGACGACGACGGAGATCGGAGAGGCTGCTCGACAGCGCAAAGACCGCCATCACCTCCGACGCCGCGGTGATGATGAACTGACTCTCGCGCGGCAGCCCGTGCGTCTTGCCGCCCAGACCGACGACCGTGTAGCGCAGCTCGCGGTCGTTCATGTCGAGCGTCCGCGGCCACATCACGGACGAGGGATCGATGCGCAGCGGGTTGCCATTGAACAGCGACGCATCGAGCGCCGCGGCCAGCAGATTGTGCGCGGTGGTGACGGCGTGGAAGTCGCCGTTGAAATGGAGGTTGATGTCCTCCATCGGCCCGATCTGCGAATACCCGCCCCCGGTGCCGCCACCCTTCACGCCGAACACTGGGCCCATCGACGGCTCGCGCAGGCACAACATCACTTTCTTCCCGATCTTCCCCAGGCCCATCGTCAAGGCGACGCTGGTCGTCGTCTTGCCCTCGCCGGCTTTGGTGGGCGTGATGGCGGTGACGATCACCAGCTTGGCGTTCGGGCGCGACGCCAGGCGATCGAGAACCGAGAGGCGGATCTTGCCGCGGTATTGACCGGACAGCTCGAGCTCCTCGGGGAGGATGCCGGCTTCCGTGGCGATCTCGGAGATGGGACGCAGCTTGGCTTCGTGAGCGATCTCGAGGGCTGTTTTCATCGGTGACGTTATCCTGCGTGTCCGCGCACGCTGACGCGTGCGCTCGACGTGTGCGCTACGCTGATTTCTCTACTTTTGGAGTTTCTGCTTTTGCCGCCGGCTTCGGCGGCGTACGAGCCGCCAGCGCCTTGTCGGCTGCTGAAGGTCCGGCTGTCTTGAGACGTTCGTCTTCCTCGATCGGCACGGTACGGCCCGGGCCGCCCGACTGCCACAGATCCTTCGGACGTCCCGGCCGGCTATCGCGACCAAGGTAGAAGTTCACCCATGACGCCGTGCCGGTCAGTGCGCGATCGGGCGGCGGGATGTAGACCTTCAACTGATCGATCGTGTTCGACGCTTCGGCGCGCGCCATCACCTTGACCCAGATACATTCCTGGCCGATGACTTCGCACTCGCCATGGAAGGTGCCACCGCACGGCCCGTTGCGCATCTGCTTCGGGCACGTCTGCGGGCACACGTATTCCATCGAACCGAGGACACAGTTGCCACAGTTCTGACAGCCGAAGACTTCCTTCTTGCCGTAATACTCGAACCGCTCGAACCAGTGACTGAGCCGGGGATGCTTATCGAGCCAGCTGAAGGCGCCGGCGATCGCGCGCTTCACCGCCGATTCCCTGGTACTCTTCGACCACGGCACGAATGGCAATGCTTTGGCGGCCGCATCCATCACGGTCGGGAGGAACGTACGGACCGGCTTCGGGTGCGGATCGCGCTTGTAGAGATAGAAGCCGTCCTTCCTGCCGAACTGCAGCTCCTCGAAGAGCTCCTCCCACTTCGGCGCCAGCTCCTCGGCGCGGCGGATCATCCACCGGATATGGTTCGCATCGTGTGTGCCGCCGATGTAAGCGCCGGCGTAGCCAATCCCTTTCAGGATCGCGATCGATCGCGCCGCGCGCTCGAGACGCGCCTGAAGTCCGCCGTCAGAGGCTTCTGATTCCTTCTTCAGTACCGCGACCAGTTCGTCCGACGCCCAGCACCCCGGTGGATTACCGGTGTTCATACGCTCCGCGGCACGGCGGCTCAACACGAAGACGTTGCCGAGCACTGGCGTGGTGATGCCGCGTTCGTCGAGATATCGCTTCAGCTCGACGAACTTCGTCGCATCCCAGCCCACCTGCGTGATCGCCATGTTGGATCCGGCGGCGATCTTCTTTTCGAGCTTGAGGTATTGATACAGAAGGTCTTCGCGCTGGTACTTGAACGGCGACACCGCGCACGAGATGAAAAACGGCGTGCCGGTGCGCGCGCGGAGCTCGGCGATGTGCGCCGCCAGCTGCACGGAGTCGATGTCGAACACCGCAGTGCGTTGTGCCGCCTTCGGCCAGTCGCCGCTGATCGCGAAGATGTTGTGCATCTCCAGCGCCGAGAGCTGCGTCAGGATTTTGTCGATCGTCTTACGGTCCTGGCCGACGCACGTCTGATGCACGTTTGGGACGAGACCGCGGGCGCGCACAGCCGTGCCGACGCGGATCGAGTCCTGGCCAAGTGCGCCGCCGGCATAGCTGGTGATGCTGCCGCCGGCGATCTCCGGAATCATCGCCAGCTTCGACGCGATCTCGAGCACCTGCGCCTCGCGCTTGAGGCCCGATGCCACCAGTTCCGTCATGTAGACGAATTGGCCGGACGTCACGCGTTCGGCGAGCGCTCGCACTTACTTACCCAGCTCCTTTCGAACCGCTCGCGTGCCCTCTACCATCGCGTTCAATTTGCTGAAGGCGACCTCACGAGGCAATCGCACGAGGCCGCAATCGGGAGTGATGATGAGCCGTTCCGGTCCGATCACATCGAGCCCGCGGCGAATCCGGTCGGCGACGAAGCCTGCCGATTCCACCTCGTTCGTCTTCACGTCGATCACGCCGATGGCAACCTGGAACGGGACGTTGAACTTCTTGAACAGCTCGAGGTCGTCCTCGCCGCGGCGCGCGAACTCCATTGAGACCGCCTGCACCTTGGCGTCGAGGATCGCGGGGAACAGGAACTGATAACTACCCTCGAACGCCGGCTTGCCGTAGCGATTGCCGTAACAGATGTGCAGCGTCACATGCGCGTTCACGCCATCCACCATGGCATTGATCGCTTTCAGCGCCCAGGGCAGATCCTCGGGGAAACCGGAGAAATACGGCTCGTCGATCTGCAGGCGCGTGGCGCCGGCGCGCACGAGCTCCTTGAGCTCGAGGTTGAGCATGCGTCCGAGATCCAGCGCGAACGCCTCTTCCGTCGCGTAATGCTTGTTCTGGATCCGCTTGACCAGCGTATGCGGGCCCGAGATCGAAATCTTCGACGAGTGGTCGCTGAACCGGGCGAGGAACTTTGCTTCCTCAGAGAGTCCCAACGTCCCCGTCGCCAGCTTCGATCGGACGACGCTCTCGTAGAAGTCGTAATAGAAGCGCTTCGATCCCTGATCGACCTGCACGCCGGGCATGCGCTCGGTGAAGTAGTCGATCATGTTGTCGCGCTGCGCCTCACCATCGGAGACGATGTCGATACCGGCGGTCTCCTGGTCCTTGATCGCCGCCTTGCGGACGGCGTCGTGCATCTCGTCCAGGTCACGGCGGCTCAGACGGCGCGAGAGGTATTCGTTCTTCGCGCGTTCGAGCCACTCGGGCATCGAGTAGCTGCCAATGACGGTGGTGGGAAGGATCGGAAGTGGCGACGACATAGTTTTCTCTGCAGTGTAGGGCGGGTCTTGCGCTGTAGACCCGCCGTCCTAATCGCGTTGTGTCGTATACAAGATGCTCGTCTTCGTGCCTGGCCTGTACGGGAACGGCGCGAAGTGCACGTCGTACCCGGCTCTCGCACCGACGGCGCGCAGCAGCGCGCCGTTCACCCAGGTGACGAGCGAACCATCCAGTTTGCCGGGCCCGCGGAACCCTTTGCGATAGTCGTCCATGTCGCTGACGAAGATGTCCTGCACCTGCAGATATCCGCGCGGATGCAGGAGCGGCAGCGTATTGGCGAAGCTCTCCCCTGCCCCACGCGAAATGTGGAACCGCACATCGTCAGGGGCTTCAGCGAGCAGGTCCTCGAGGTGCGTCCGGTTCAGGCCGGGTGGCACGTGGTCCTCTTCGCGATCGTCGAGCACGCGCAGACGTTCTTCGAGCTTGAACGTGTCCCAGACCCGACGCCAGAACTCGACGCCCTTCTCGCCCTGGTAGATGCCGTAGGGACCCTCATCGAGGAGCTTCTTCACCAGTGCCGGAAGCTCCTCTCTGGTAAGACCGAAATCCGCGGTGAGACGGTCCACACCGTGCCCGTTCAGATACGCACGCACTTCGACCAGGTACAGCTTGCCGTCGCGGCGCACCAGGTCGTCGAAGGGCAAGTTGTCGTACACGTTGGTCAGGTGCACGTACATCAACTTGAAACGGAATTTTGTCAGCGACTTCTCGGGATTGAGGGCGTCGAGCGGAATGCCGCTGGCGTGCTCGCCGTGATGCGCGACGGCCTGGAGGGCGCGGTCGAGACTTGTCGGCGAGTAGTCGCCCAGGATGAAGTGCAGCCGCGAATAGAAGTTGGTGCCGCACTGCGCGTCGAGCGTCTTGAAGCGATCAAGCCATGCCGCGGCGCGGGCGCCTGAGCCGACGCCGATCTCAAGGCCGACGATTTCCTGCGGCAGCTGATTGCGATTCTCGAGGTCGCGCAGCAAGGTCCAGAAGTCGGCCACCGCGTCATGCACCGCCTGCGGATGATTGGCGTCAGAGGTGCCGCCCGGCAACGCCGCCTCGAAACCTTTCCCCGACATGGCTTCCCAGTCGCCGAGGTGACGCCAGAACAGCCGGTTGAAGGGCCAGATCAGGCAATCGCGATATGGCTTGAAGTCATCCAGGTAGAGGTGGTTGTCGCCGTTCGACTGGGGACCGGCACCGATGTTCTTGACCGCCTGGGCCAGCTCGTCGGGCAGACGTGACGCATCGGCTTGACGCAGATCGATCGCGATTTCGGCCAGCGGCAGGATCTGTCCCTGCGGGTTGGTAGTCCGCCGGACGATGACGGGATCCCGGAAGTTCGTCTTGTATTGAATCCAGTCGAGGTGGATACGCAGCGATGGGGCCAGCCGCGCGTCCAGGACACCGTCCTCGACGAGGGACATCAAGGACCCGGTCACCAGGCTGGCGAGTTCGCTCTGAGGCGACCGCTGGTTCCCCTTCGGCTTCTTGCTCTGCGAGATGTGATTGATGTGGACGATCACCGGCCCGGTCGCTTCAGGCGGGTCTCAAGACCCGCCCACTACAAGTTGTATGTGGACGGCGCGTCATTCCTGACGCCAACCAGCCTCTCAGTCTATTTCAGGAATCCGAACAAGTCATCCGCTCTGCGAAAACAACGGTAGTCGGGACTCCGCATCGTTTGGTCTATGCTGGCGGCGTGACGCGATTCCTCGCGCCGTGTCTCGCCGCGATTGTCGCGGTGCCGTTGCTGGCGCAGCCACAACCGCCGCCGCAGATCCTCTCGCGTCTGACCTGGTTCGATCGCGCTGGCACGCGTCTGGGGGGCATCGGTCCCGTCGCCGATCACGGCAACTTCGAACTCTCGCCGGACGGTACACGCATCGCAGTTGCCGTCACCGATCACACGCACCAGACGCGCGACATCTGGATCTACGACGTGAAGTCCGGTGATCGCACACGATTCACCTCCGACCCCGCCGACGAAAACTGGTTGATCTGGTCGAGCGACAGCCAGCGCGTCGTGCTCAACTCGTTTGGACGGGAGCATCTCGATCTGTTCGAGGCGGCCGCGAGAAGTCTCGAGCCGCACACCGTGCTGATGCAGGACGGCATCGCCAAGTGGCCGGTCAGCTGGTCGCGCGACGGCCGGTTCCTGCTCTACGTCACCAACAACCGCACGACGAGCAACGACATCTGGGTGCTGCCACTGGCCGGCGATCGCAAGCCATATCCGTATCTGCAGACCGAGGCGTCGGAAAATTGGGCGGCGTTTTCGCCCGACGGCAATTGGGTGGCGTACAGCACCACCGACACGGGAACGATCGAGGTCTACGTTTCGCCATTCCCGTCCAACGGCAAACGGTGGCGCGTGTCAGCCGACGGCGGGAGCCAGGCGCGCTGGCGGCGAGATGGCAGTGAGATCTTCTATCTCGCTCCGGACCGTGCCGTGATCGCCGCGTCGGTCACCATCAAGGGCAACGAGTTCACGGTCAACGGTTACGATCCGCTCTTCGAGATCAGACATCCGTACGGCGCGTATCACGCCTTCGATGTCACAGAGGACGCGAAGCGATTCCTCGTGAATACGCTGGTCGTCAACCCAGGAGGTGCGACAGTGGTCGCGTCCCTAGTCGGCGGCTTTCAGGATCCTTCCGAGCACGGCTTGATCGCTCGGTAGCAGCCCGACCTTCACCAACCTCGGCGTCAGCGTCAGCCAGTTCTTATCCGCACGGAACACACGCCTGAACAGCGGCAGCGATTGATCGACGCGTCCCATGCTCACCAGCGCCACGGCGTGCCAGTAGACCATCTCGAGGTTGTCTGGCACGAGCGCGGCGGCGGCGCTGTACTCTCGCAACGCGCCGTCGTTGTCTTTCTTCTCGACGGCGAGATCGCCGTCATTCATGTGGTTGTAGGCGCGCTGCAGCACGAGTAGACGACGGAGTTCTCTGAGTGGCTCGGGACTGTCGTCCACACGCAGATCGAACACGCGATCCGACCACCGCTTGCCGGTCGGCTTGCCGGTGACGACGATGAGCGCGGCGGATTGGCGGCCGCGTATGTCGCCGCCTGCGGCTTGTGCGGCGTCAAGCGCGGCCATCATGCGATCGGCGAGGTCGCCTTTCGCGGACGAGAACGCTTTCGCCATCGCCGGCCACACCGTCTCGTTCAACATCAAATTCGCTTGCACCGAGAAGTTGGTGCCGATGATGTGGCCCGCAGCAGGAATGTCCTTCGCACCGGTGTGCGTGGCGACGCGTCCGCGTGCATCGATCATTGCGACTTGACGAACGTCGCGGCCGTCATCCTTCGCGAGCAGCATCTTCAGCGCGTCGGGCGCACTCGTGCCGGCGCGCATCAGATCGAGGCCGTTCTTGCCATAACTCGGATCGACGAACGACTGCGTCGCGATCGCGCCGACGCCGGCCTCGGCCCATGGCACCACCGAGCCGACGCTGAACCAGTGCGATTGCACCGCGACGCCGAGCTGCCCCGTCGCAGGATCGCGCGCGACGATCGAAAAGGTGTGGACGGGGCGTATCGCTGTCGCCGTAGTCGGTGTCGCCGTAGTGTCAGGCTTTAGCCGGACCTGAGTCGTCGGACTCGCGCCCGCCATGAGGACGAGCGCGAACACCGTGACAGCCTTGCCCGTGATCATCTCGCCTCGATCTCGACCCCGCCGACGAGATTGGCCGCGACATTGAACAGCGCGGCCTGGATCAGCGTCATCACGAACGCCATGCAGCCGTAGAAGATCGGGAACAGGATAATCGCGCCGACGCCGAAGAACGCGCCGAACATGGCACGGTCTTCCGCCCCGCCGGCGCCAATCGCGGCGCCCGCCAAGGAAAACAGCGAAAAGAACCCGCCTGCGATCAAGCCGATCACCACGCCGAGAAGGCCAGCAATTTTGGCTACTGACAGGGGACCCACACGGGTAATGGTCATCATTCGCTCCTTTGGCGCGAATGATACGACCAAACGCTTGGGCTTTGGGATTTCAGTCTACGGTCTACCGTGAGTAGTCCTACCAAAACCGAAGACCGAAGACCGGCTTAACGAGGCCGTCCGAACACCTGCACGTAGTACGGCCGTCCTGCGGAATCGCGCGCGACGCCAATGCCGATCTCCGTGACGCTGGTGCTCAGGATGTTCGCGCGGTGACCGGAGGAGTGCATCCATGAATCCATCGCCGCGGCGGCCGTGCTCTGCCCCATCGCGATGTTCTCGGCGTACGCCGACCACTGATACCCGACTGCGGCGAGCCGGTCCTCGGGACGTGGATATTGCGCGCCCGAGAGGACGTGTTCGAGACGGCCGAGACGAGCCATTTGGTCGGCGTGGAGTTGCGCCGCATCCATCAAGCGGCTGCTGGTCCGCAGCGCCGGCAGCCCCGCATTCGAGCGCTCGGTATTCGTCAGCTGCACGATTGTGGTGGCAATCGCCGACGTTCCCCCAGCGGCCGCCGGTGCGTCGGGCATCTCGGTCGGGCTGGCCGGCGATGCGCAGGCCGACGCCAGAACGAGCAGCCACACCACCGGAGCGGGTCGAACGGACCAGGACATAGCGCCTATCGGTGCAAGCAACGCGCCGGAGGCCAACGGCGTAATTCACACTGAAAACCGTTTGAGTGCCGCTGATCCGTTTCCCGCTTGAACACGCTTTCGTGAATGGCTTACGCTTGCGGGCTACGGATGACCCTCGCAGACGAGGGTTCTCCTGAAGGAGCCCATAGATGCGATCCCTGATCGTCCTCGTGTGTCTGTCCGTCGTCTGTTTGAGCGCGCCCACGATTGCGCAGGAAGGCCACCCCTTGAAGGGGTCCTGGCTCGGCACCTGGGGACCGAGCAAGGTTCACAGTAATGACATTCTGCTCATCATGAATTGGGACGGGAAAACGATCAGCGGCATGATCAATCCCGGCACCGACAACATTCCGATCAAGAACGCCACGCTCAACCCTGAGGGCTGGCTGGTGCATCTCGAGGCGGAGACGAAGGACAAGACGGGCCCGATCACCTATGTCATCGACGGCAAGATCGAGGGACTCGCCTTCCACAACCGCTCGATCACCGGTACCTGGAAGGGCCGCGGCGAAAGCGGACCATTGAAGATCAGCAGGCAGTAGCAATGAGATATCTGCGTACCCTGCTCGCCACCATCGGAGCCGTGCTCCTGCTGGCGTCGACCACCGGCATCGCTCATCACGCGATCTCGGCGAAGTTCGACGACAAGAAACCCACCACGCTCAACGGCATCGTCACGCTGGTGGATTGGCGCAATCCACACGTGCACGTGTTCATGAACGTGAAGGATGCCAAGGGCGCCGTATTGAATTGGGCCGTTGAGATCGAGAGCCCGATCGATCTGGAATCGAACGGCTGGAACAAAGAGACGCTGCAGCCCGGCGACCCGGTGACGGTAAGCGGAATTCTGGCGCGCAACGACAGCCGTCAGGTCTGGGGCCACTCAATCGTGCTGTCGGCGACGGGCCGTCAGGTGTTGAAGTTCACACCGAAGATGCCGACCGAACCGCTCGAGAAGCGGCCGACACCGCGCTGGGCGGACAAGCAGCCGCGACTCGGACCGATTCCGGGTGGCGTGCAGGGCTATTGGGCCTATCCAACGGCGACCGTTCTTCAGGAAGCGGGCGCCAACGTCAAGATGGACCAGTGGGGCTTGCTCGCCAACATCGCAGATGCCAGCAAGGTGGCGCCGATGCAACCGTGGGCGCTGGCCCTCTATCGCAACCGTCAGAGCCGATTCCTGCAGGACGACCCGACGTATTTGAACTGCAAACCGCCCGGCGGACCGCGGCAGTTTCAACTTCCGTATGGCGTGCAGTTCGTGGAAGACCGCGAGCGCCAGCGCATTTTCGTGCTGATTGGCGGCGGAAATTCCAATTACAGAATCATTTACCTCGACGGACGCACCCATGCCGGCCAGGTCGGAGGGGATGACGATAACCCGCTCTATTACGGCCGTTCGGTGGGAAAATGGGTGGGCGACGTGCTCGAGGTCGATACCAGGGGATTCAACGAGGACTTCTGGTTCACCAACGGGGGTCTGGTGCATACCGAGCAACTGAAGTTGCTCGAGAAGTTCTCGCGGCCGGACTTCGACACGCTGAAGTACGAGGTGACGATCGACGACCCGAGCGCCTACACGCGGCCGTGGTCAAGCGGTTGGACGCTTCGCTGGGTTGCCGGCGAGGAATTGCCGCGACACCTATGTCAGGAGAACAGACCCTAGTGATATAACGGGCGGGTCGTCGGTGAACTGATAGCTGGATGCTAGTGGGAGGAACGGAGATGAGAGCGTACATTCTGGGCGGTCTGGTAGTCGTCGGTGTCCTGCTGGGCGCGGGCAGGATTGCCGCCCATCACTCCTTTGCAGCGGAGTTCGACGCCAATAAGCCGGTCACGCTCAAGGGCATCGTCACGAAAGTCGAGTGGACGAATCCTCACGTGTGGTTCTACGTGAACGTGAAGGATGAGAAGACCGGCGAGGTGACGAACTGGGGCGCTGAGATGGGTCCTCCGCATGGTCTGCAGCGCCGCGGCTGGCGTCGTGAGACGTTGAAGATCGGCGAAGAGATAACGGTCGTTGGCTCACGAGCCAAGAACGGCAGCAACCGCATGAACGCCCGGCAGGTCACGCTGACCAAGACCGGTGGACGGCCTGGTGAGACGCTCGATGCGGCGTCGAGTCAGGGCGGCGACAACCAGAACTAAATTCCCAACGCCCAACTGCCAACGACCAACCACGTCCAACTCCCAAGACCCAACCAAGGTTGAAAGTTATTGGGAGTTGGCAGTTGGGAATGGTTGGGAGTTGGGAGTTGGCCGTTGGGCGTTAAGGCCCGTCATGCGACATCTCCCGCTCATCGCAGGTGCGGCGTTGTGCCTCGTAGTGCCGATGCTCGCCGCCGAAGGCCAGGCCAACAGCGAGCAGCAGACCGCACCACAGCCGCAACGTCCCAGCGTTCAAGTTGGCGTTCCTGACGGACGTGCCGGAGGCACTGGCGGTGCCGCACGTCAGGGAGGCGCCGGCCGCGGACGTCAAGCCGGTCCCGCGGCTCCCGCGCCGCGTTCAGCAGAAGGACGGGTGCTGCTCGGCGGCGCGACACCGAAAGAGCGCAACGGCGTGTGGCTGCCGGTCGGCGGTGGTCCAGTCACCCCAGCCAACATCAAAGACGTACCGTTTCAGCCGTGGGCGCGCGGCGTGCTCGCCGATCGCGAGATTAACGAGCTCGAGCCGCACACACGCTGCAAGCCATCGGGCGTGACCCGTCCGTTCCTCACGCCCTATGGCGTGGAGTTCGTCGAGCTCCAGGAACTGCAACGGATCTTCATCTTCGACATCGGCGGCCCGCACACCTATCGTACGATCTATATGGACGGCCGCTCGCATCCGGCGCAGCTCACGCCGAACTATTACGGTCACTCGATCGGCTGGTGGGAAGGCGATACGCTGGTCGTGGACACCATCGGCTTCAACGAAGGTTTCTGGCTCGATCGCCGTGGCTCGCCGCACACCGAACAGCTGCACACCATCGAGCGCTTCACGCGCAAGGACGAAGCCAACATGCAGTACGACGTGCTGATCGACGATCCGGGTGCGTACACCAAACCATGGAAGAGCGGCTTTGCGCTGCGCCATGACGGCAACGTCGATCTCTTCGAGTACGTCTGTCAGCAGATGAACTACGCGCACGAATTGATGGTCGGCTCGAATGATTCAGTCGATCGTCGCAGCCCCATCATTCCCTGAGGGCCTCCATGCGATACCGCCATCTTCGCGCTCCGCGCTACGGCGCCCATGCGCTCGCCACCGTTGCCGCCGCCGCATTGTTCCTCTGTCCTCTGCTGAGTGAATCGCTCGAAGGCCAGCAACAACCGCAGCAGCCTGAGCGTCCCGGCGTGCAGGTCGGCGTGCCCGAAGGACGCGCCGGTGGTGGTGCCGCCAGGCAAGGTGGCCCGGGACGTGGCCGGCAGGCCGGTCCGCCGAAGCCCGCACCTCGCAGCGCCGACGGCAGAATTCTGCTCGGCGGCGCGACGCCGAAGGACAAGGGTGTGTGGTTGCCGGGCGCAGTCGTGGCGAATCCATTGGGCTTGAAGGATGCGCCGTTCCAGCCCTGGGCGAAGGCGCTGCTCGAAGATCGCCAGAACAACGAGCTCGAGCCGCACACCCGATGCAAGCCGTCAGGCGTGGCGCGTCAGTTCCTCACGCCGTATGGCGTCGAGATCGTCGAACTTCCCGAACTCGAACGTGTGTTCATCTTCGATATCGGCGGCCCGCACACCTATCGCACGGTCTACCTGGACGGCCGCACGCATCCGGCGAACTTCACGCCGACCTTCTACGGCCATTCGATTGGCTGGTGGGAAGGCGATACGCTGTTCATCGACACCGTCGGCTACAACGAAGGCTTCTGGATGGACCGCGACGGTCTGCCGCACACCGACAAGCTGCATACCGTCGAGCGATTGACGCGCACCGATGCCGCGGCGTTGAAGTACGAGCTGACGGTGGATGACCCCGGCGCCTATACGAAGCCGTGGTCCGGCGGAATGACGCTGCGTTGGGAAGATGGCACCGAGCTCTTCGAATACCAGTGCCAGCAGTCGAACTACGCGCCCGAGCTGATGGTCGGGCAGCACGGCAAGGTCGACCGCTCAACTCTGATAGTGCCCTAGTCGTTCGGATTGTTCGGTTCGTTCGGATCGTTCGGGTCGTTCGAGGCGTTCGGATCGTTCGGGAGTTTTCGGTAGCGTCGCGTGGCGTTGAGTTTGGCCTGCGACGATCGAAGATATCGCTGCAACTTTGCGACTGCTTGCAGTCCGCGATCAGCGAGCACCTCGAGGCGCTCGCACTCTGGCGCCTGCCAGTAGCCGATCGCGAGCCCTTCTTCAAGAGCGCCTTCGTTTCCGTCGCTGACGCACGTGCAATGTCGAGAAAGTGGACGAACTGTGCGGGGTTGAAGCGGCCAAAGCCTTCGGCGATGTTTCGTTGCGCCGAATCGCTGGCGTCGCGAATCTGATCGCGAAAGTCACAGTCCCGCGAAGCTGGAGGACGATCGCGTCGCCTTCCTGATCTCGATGCTCAGTTCATACATCCGCTGCCAGGCGATCACGTCCTCGAAACGACGCGCTCCAGTCATACCGCCGGTCACAGCAGCGATCGTGCCGGCTCGAAATGAAGGCGTACTCGTCTTCACCGGGCCAGGAGTTGCAGAAAGTGCACGATTGCGAACAGTGAACATTCGAACCATTTGAACGAACGACCAAACGGGTCGAACGATCCGAACGGCCCGAACGGCCCGAACG
>DAINQP010000094.1:18696-21027 GCA_036742665.1 Vicinamibacterales bacterium
CCGAACGGCCCGAACGGCCCGAACGATCATGGGCGGGCTGTGAATTTCCGCCCAACCTCATAACCACCCGTACAGATCATCACGCCCTCCTTAATCATCTCGACGACGTTCTTGTCGTTGCAGCTGTTGAGAAAGAAGATCTTCGCGGCCTTCGTCGCCTTGAGCACGCGCGATCGCGCCGCGCGCATTGGTGGCGCATCCGTCTGATTCTGACCCTGCTGCGGCGGGCCCAGCAGCCAGAAGCCCATATCGCCAGGTCCCCATTCCGCAAACGCGAGCCCGGGGACTCTCGTCGTCTTCTCGGCGTTGGCCAGCGCGTAGCTGTCTTCGATCTTCACGCCGAGCAGCAACTCCCCGTCCTTGTTGAGCGGCCATGGGTCGGCCTTATGCAGATAGTCGTTCTGCGACAGTCCCCAGATCTGCGCCGCGAATCCCTGACTGCCGCTGCCGCGCAGTCCCTGCTCGAGACCGGCGGCCTTCGGCGCAAACGGATAGCGCGTCGCCTCGACGAACAGGCGCGCGGCTTCGGGTACCCGCGTATGGCACAGCAGGATGCCGTGCACACCCGCCGCGAGCACCTGATGAATCACCCAGTAGTTGGCGCGCATGCTGGCCTCGTCGAGGCCGAGCACTGGCAGCGTGACGACAACCGTCGGCGTGCGATGCCCGGTCGGCGTGGGGCCGCCGTCAACCAACCCGCGCATGAAGGCGCGCAGCGCCGACATGTCGAAGGCGCCGTGCTCCATTTCGTAGGTGATGTAGTCGTAGGGGGTCTGCGCGAGTTTCTTGCCCTCGTCATAGCCACCGGCGTTGGTCTGCGTGTAGTAGATCGGCTGCGCTTTCTCGAGCATCTCGATCGCCCGATTGATCCGGGTGGGCTTGGAAGGAGTGCCACTTTGCGCGCTGATGACCACCGCGAATCCGAGGAGGAAGAGAACGCCGCACAGCTTTGCTGTCATCGTCGCCTCCCGACGCGGAGGCTGAAGCCTCCGCTCTACGAGTTCGTCTACGCGTCAGGTTATTTCGCCGGTTCCGGCTTTTTCGTCCACTCCGGACGTTCGATGTGATGCGACGATCGCTCGTTCTCGTTGCAGATGAACTCGATCATCTCGGAGTCCACCATAATGCGCTGGTTGACGCGAACGGTGAACGGCTTCGTGTATGCCTTCGGATCGTCGATAGTGATGTCGATTTCGAGTGTGCCGAAGTTTGGACGGCGGAAACGCTCGGTCATCTTCAGCGCGTCGGTGTACGGGCTGCCGTTGACGTCGAGCCAGCCGGCGCGCTCGTCGCCGCGGAAGTTGGTGGTCTCGACGACAAGCGTGTCGTTGCCTTCATACCAGCCACGTGAATAGCCGAACCACCACGGCGTCGGGTCGTTGTTTGGCGCCGGACGCCCATCAAGGTAGATGTAGCGCAGACCGTAGTTCGACTCATAGGTGATGAGCATCAGGTTCTTGGTCTGCACGATCTGCCGCGGCTGCGGATGATTGTGATACTGCATGAGGCCGATCGGCAGGCACCACACGTCGGGGTTGTCCTTGCTGTTCTCGGCCATCCGCTTCTTCTTGAGCTCGGCGGCCCACGGCTGCAGCGGGAGCGCATAGCCCCGGCCAGCCACTTCGAAGAACTGCGACACCGGAATCGCGTTTGGATCGGCAGGCGCTGGCGCCGGCGTCGGCGTGGCGGCTTGAGCGCCACCTGCCCCACGGCCTCGTCCGCCGCCGCCACCCCCACCACCGAAACGAATCTCCCAGATGCCGGAGAAGTCCACTTTGCCATCGGGCAAGCGCGGCGACGGCGCGTCGAGAATCGGCTTCCCGTCAGCGGTTCGCGGAATTCCCGGTGTCGGGTACGACGGCCATTGCGCGCCAAGCGAGGGCGCAAGCGCCACGCATACGGCGATGACACACACTGCGCTCAACCGCCGGGTCATTCAGGATCCTCCTGCCGTGTGAGTCTATTTCGACGGCACTCAATCGGGCAACGTGTCGGCCTGGGCCAGGTGATGACGCAGGTGGCGGACGTAGTCGGACGCCACCAGTCCCAGCGTCATCCGCTCGTACGAGCCGATCGTGCAGATCGTGCCGCGCTTCGCCTCGGGAATCCGCTCGATCACACGCGCAAGGTGACGGTTGTAGGCGAGCCACAACGCGATGAGGTCCTCCCAGGAAGCATCCTGATACCCCTGCACCGCAACCCAGTGATCTTGCGTGTAGCCGGGCCCGGTGTACGAGGCGCCTTCCTGCGCACGAACGAAGCGCTGATGGTTGTTCGCTGCGGAATCGATTAAGTGTCCGATCACCTGTTTAGGCGACCACTTCCCCGGTG
>DAINQP010000095.1:0-20986 GCA_036742665.1 Vicinamibacterales bacterium
TGAAGGTGCTTGGCGTGGACGATGACCCAGGCGCGATTCGGCTGAATACGTTCGACGGCCGACCGGCGTACCGCATCGGCGGCTTTCGCGGACAGTCGATCGTCTTTGCCGACACCGGCGAAGAGCAACTCGCCGTGCCGATGGACGTGGTCTATCGCGCCGCGACGGCGTGGACCGGGCAGCCCGCCGAGACCGCGACGGTCGAAGAGATGACCGACGTGGATCAGTGGACGGTGCAGACGCGGCTGCGCGATCTGCAGCCGCTCTACAAGTTTTCGTTCCCCGACGGCCAGCAGGTGTACATCTCTGCCACCACGGGTGAGGTCGAGCAATACACGACGACCGGATCGCGCTGGGGCGCGTATCTCGGCGCGATTCCGCATTGGCTGTACTTCACGCCGCTTCGGAAGCACGGCCCGGAGTGGAGCAAGACGGTCATCTGGTCGTCGGGCATCGGCACTGGTGCCGCCATTCTCGGGATCATCGTCGGCGTCTGGATGTATTCGCCGTCGAAGAAGTATCGTAACGCCGGCTCACCAACGAGCATTCCGTATCGCGGCCAGAAGCGCTGGCACACGATCTTTGGTCTGGTGTTCGGTCTCGGTGCGGCGACGTGGGCGTTCAGCGGCATGCTGTCGATGGATCCGTTCGCGCGACGGACGAATCGTCCGGTCGGCGGCGGCGAGCAGATCGCGAGAGGTGTCACAGCCGATCCAGACGACATTCGAGCCGCGTTGCGCGGCGAGATGTCGCTGGCGGCCTTCGAGCGCAAGCACCCGAAGGATGCGATGGCGCAGCTTGCCGGTCTGCCGGTGAAGGAACTCCAGCTCGCATCGTTCATGGGCGTGCCCGGCTACCTTGCGACGCTCGCCGATGGCACGACGAGGATCGTGCCGCTGGATGGAGAACCGATCACCGGCTTTACGCCGCAGCGCATCATCGAAGTGGTGACGAAGGCAGCCGGGAAAAGCGGGCTCGCCGAGATCACGACGATCGATCAGTACGACATGTACTATCTCGATCGTCGTCGTGAGCGGCCGCTGCCGGTGGTGCGTGCGCGCTTCAACGACGCCGAGCACACGCGGCTCTACATCGATCCGAAGACGGCGCGCGTCGTGAGCACATACAGCTCGCGTAACTGGATGAGCCGATGGCTGTATCACGGTCTCCACTCGCTCGATTTCCCATGGCTCTACAACTACCGTCCGCTGTGGGACATCGTCGTCATCACCTTCATGGTGGGTGGCACGGCGCTGTGCGTGACGTCGCTGATGCTGGCGTGGCGGGTGCTGGGCAGGAAAGTGCGCGCGCTGGTTCCGGCGTCGCGGGGTGGAGCTGAGTTCAGCGAGGATTTGGCGTAGACCTCGGCGGATCCGAAGCACAGGACCCGCCCTACGGCTACGCTTCCGGGAGCTGTACGATTAGAGTGATGGCGCCCGACAGCCGTTGCCAGTCGGCGGTTTCTTTTTCGAGCTGCCGGCGTCCCTTGCGGGTGAGCGCATAGAACTTCGCGCGGCGGTTATTCTCGCTCGGCTTCCACTCGGCCTTGATCCACCCTTGCTGTTCGAGCTTGTGGAGCGCGGGATAGAGTGAGCCGTCGCTCACCTGCAAGACGTCGCTCGACACCTGCTTCAAGCGCTGACTGATCGCCCAGCCGTGCAGCGGCTCGAGGGCGAGAATCTTGAGGACGAGGAGGTCCAGTGTGCCCTGGACGAGATCAATAGGCCGACTCATCGCGGTTACCGAGTGAAGGATAGCACGACGGTCCGCCTGAAGGCGGACGCCACAGACGTCCGGCTGAAGCCGGACACTACATCTACACTGGCTTGCGATTGCCCACGAGAACATCCCACCAGCCGAAGTAGGTGGCCAGCAGGTGATCGAGCTCGCGGGTGTCGGTGGTCGGATCGGCCTGCTCGGGCAGCGGCATGCAATACGCCGCGTGCGGCGACGCCTCGAGCATGTAGCGCACGCCTTCGGAGAAGCCCGTGCCGGCATACGTGATGCACCCGGCCATCGGCAGGGCGCGAAGATCGTCGAGGGCGTAGGGGATCTTCTCGTCCACCGTGCCCTCACTATCCTGGAATTTGCACTCGATGGCGAACGCCTGGTTGGTCGGCTCACAGACCACGAACACGTCGATGCGACGGTTCTTGCCGATAATGGTCTTGCCGACGTGGATCTCGCGATAGACCTTCAGCCCGCGCGAACCGAAGCGCCTCGACACGTAACACGCGATCAGATTCGCGTATTCGCCGCCGGTCATGTCTCCGAGCCGATCATCTCCAGCAGACTGGCTTGATCGGAAGCAGGCGGCAGATCGTCCGGCGTATGGCCGGCGCCGTATTCCTTCAATCGATCCGACGTAATGCGCACGGCCCCGGGGTTGAGATCGGTGCCGATGAACCGTCGTCCGTTCTTCACCGCGGCGACGCCGATGCTGCCCGACCCCATGAACGGATCGGCGACGACTTCGCCCGGCTGCGTGCTCTGGTTGATGAGAACCTCCGAGACGCGGACCGGCTTCTCAGCGGGATAGCCACGGTGAATCCTGGACTCGACGATGATGTCGGCGATGCCGAGGTCGTTGAGGCGGCGCTTGCCCTTTTCAAAAAACAGGATGAACTCGTAGCGCGCGCGATAGTGATAGCCCATGCCGATCGTGCGCTTGTCCCAGACCAGCGGCTTCCAGAACTTGAATCCGACGCGCTCGGCCTCGGGCTTGGCGACGAACATCGTTTCTGCGTCGCAGAACAAATAGAAGTGCGTGTCAGGTTTGAGCACTCGGAACACTTCGGTGAACAACTCCCCGAACCGCCGGTTCGGAAACACCCGGAACCAGTCGTTGCTCGACGCTTTGCTGTGCTTCAGACGCGTCGTCGTTCCGACGGCGCGATGCTTCTCGAGCGACTCGTACGCGGGATCGGTCACGAGCAGATCAACCGAGGCAGCCGGCAGCCCGCGCAGCCAGGTGACAGCGTCCGCGGCGGAAAGATCGTACACAGGAGGATTCACGGGAGGACGATTCGGTTGCGACATTCTACGTGAATTGATTCTGGCTTCGATGAGTGACAGCGCAGGTCACGAGACTCCGGACCGAAGTCCGGCTCAAACCGGACACTACGCGATATTACGGGGCGGCCGCGCGGGATCGCGCTCGCACGTCATTGAACCACCCGAGCACGATATTGAATTCAGTGGCGGGTTGTTCGGCGACGGTAGGCTGAATCATGAGAAACCGGCCGTCGGGCGCCACATCGAAGCCGCCGCTGTTCGTGTCGCTGACCTGGTAACGACCCTCGAACAGCATGCGTGGCGAACTGGCCGTCAGCGACGATCCCCGCGTCAACGTCACAGCCATCATCCTGTCGTCCTGGCGATAGAACAGCTCTCGACCGTCCCTGGACCAGCGTGGCTCCGTGCCCCCTTCCGTCGAGATCGCGGTTTTTCCGCCCGGACCCGGAAACGGACTGACGTAAATTTCCATCCGCCCCGATTCATCGGAGCTGTAGGCGAGCCATTTGCCATCGGGCGAAATTTGCGGCGAGGTCTCCGAGAATCGCGTCTTCACCACCGCGCGCGGCGTCCGCTGTTGTGGATCGGTGGCAATCACCCAGATATCATTTGCGGTGTCTGCAGCGACCTCGACATAGAACAGAAAACGACCGTCATGTGTGATCGATGACGGCGTTTGCAGCCGCTCGCTCGTCGTCAGACGCTCTTCTTCGCCGCTGCCATCAGCGGATCGCCAGAACACATTGCGATAGCCGGCCCGCGTGGCGCGATACGCGAGGCGCCGACCGTCCGGCGTCCACACGGGTGATTGGAGGCTTCCCGTCGCGGGGAGCGTCGTGAGCGAAGAGCGAATGAGATCGTAGATCCAGAGTGTTTGCATAGTGCCCTGGACGCTGAGCGCCACCGAACGACCGTCCGGCGCGATGCGTGGGTCGGTGTATGCATTGAGTGGTGCAGCGATCGGGAGAACCGTGCCGTCGCGATTCACCCACACCAGCCGGCGTTCGAACACACCCGATTGCGCCTGCACGTAGGCCAGCGTGCCCGAATCCGAGACCGCGTACTGTGCGCCTTCGCCGACCCCGTCACGTGCGCGCTCGACAAGCGTCACGGGCGGACCGGTGACGGTGAGGCTCGCCAGATCGAACGGCGCCACGATTAGATTGTCGGCCTTGGAGTAGAGCAGATGCCCGGTCGAGAGGTAGCGGCCGGTGCTCGCGCCAGGCACGAGTCGCCGGTGATCGCCACCGTCTCCGACCTGGACCTCGAGGTGCTTCTCGTCCCATCCAGGACCGGTCCACACCGTGAACATCACCGTCTTTCGATCGCGAAGCACGTATGGCCAACGGTGACTGACTTCGTCGCGCGACTTGTCGATTCGTGTGAATTCCTGAGGCGTGCCGCCGTTGGCGGAGATCTTCCAGATGCCTGACGTGTTGAACGGGGCAAAGTAAATCGTATCGTCTTCGCTCCAGGAACCACCGAGCCCGACTGCGGCGTCGGCGAGCGTCTGCACTCCGCCGCCCGCGGCGAGTACCTTCTTGAGCTTCCCCTGCGCGAAGAACCCAACCCATTGGCCGTTCGGAGAGAAAAACGGTTCTCTCGCGCCGTCTGTTCCAGCCAGGAGCGTCGCCTCCGGTGCGTCGAGGCTGCGCACGAACAATTGCGACGCTCGTCCGCCGCGGCTCGCCGCGTAGGCGATAGTGCGGCCATCAGAGGACAAGGCGATCGACGGCATCTGTCCGCTCCCGAGTGTATCGCCGGCCGGGAGGCTGACTGCCAGACGCGTGACTTGAACGGCGGGTAGAGGCGTTGGCTTCAACGTCCACACCGCACCGCCAGCAATCAGAGCCGCGAGGATCGCCGTCACGCCCGCGGCCAGCCAGGCACGCGTCGGTCGCGGGACACCAGGTGACGCTGCGCGATGATCGACGTCATCGTTGCCTACTCGCACGTCTCTCAGGGCAATGGCGATGTCCCCGATATCGCGAAGACGACGAGCGACGTTCTTCTCGAGACAACGCTTCAGGAGTCGTCGAACCGCAGACGGTGTCGTGGCGGGAAGCGATTGCCACTCGGGCTCGTGCTCGAGCGTGGCGACGATGGTGTCGGAAAAGCTCGCGCGGGCGAACGCCGCGCGACCGGTCAGCATCTCGTAGAAAATGCAGCCGAACGCCCACACGTCGGTACGCTTATCGACGGGCAGGCCGCGCGCCTGCTCTGGACTCATGTAGGCGGCGGTGCCCAGCACTGCTCCATGGCGCGTTGCGACTGTCGCGGTCGCTCCTACTGACATCTCGGGGGTGGACTCGTCTGCAGCGATCTTCGCGAGGCCGAAGTCCAGCACCTTTACGTGGCCGTCAGGCCGGATCTTGATGTTGGCCGGTTTGAGATCGCGATGGACGATGCCGCTCTGGTGCGCGGCGTCGAGGGCTTCAGCGATTTGCGACGCGATCGTGAGGGCGTCTGTGAGCGCGAGCGGCCCGCGCTCGAGCCGCTCGGCGAGCGTCGGACCCTCGACGAGTTCGAGGACAAGGGCACGCGTGCCATCGACCTCTTCGACGCCATAGATCGCGCCGACGTGCGGGTGGTTCAGCGCGGCGAGCAGCCGCGCCTCACGATCGAAGCGCGCGCGCCGCTCGGGGTCGTCGAGCCAGACTCCAGGAAGGATCTTAATGGCCACATCGCGATCGAGGCGGCTGTCCCGGGCACGATAGACCTGGCCCATGCCGCCTTCGCCGAGCAGGGAGTGAATGGTGAACGATCCGAGGCGCTGTCCGATCATGGTAGGGACGGTGAGGGCTACAGTACACCGTCGCCGCTAAATTCTTCAATCATTTGGGGTTCTGCCGCGCTATCGATGCCGTTGACATGCCGTAAGACTCGGCCGTACTATAGTGAGTGAATATTTACTCACTATTTCTCGTCCGGCTGAAGCCGGACACGACGACCTATGCCGAGACACCGATTCGCCGACACGCCCGACCGCATCGAACACGCCGCCGTTCGACTGTTTGTCGAGAGGGGCGTGGCCGAAACCACGGTGAAGGACATCGCCCGCGCGGTGGGGCTCTCAGAGGGCGCGCTTTACCGGCACTTCGAGAGCAAGGACGAACTGGTGTGGAAAGCCTTCGAGCGGCACTATGTCGCCTTCGCGGCGACGCTGCAGCGTCTCGCCGCGAGCGAGCCGACCGCGCGCGGAAAAGTGGCGGCGATGATTCGCGGGTTCTGCCATGCGCATGATGAGAACCCCACCCTGTTCAAGTTCCTGCTGTTCGTCCAGCACGGACAACTCTCGAAGCTCGAACCCGGCACGCCGACGCCGGTCGATGTGATGCGCAACGTGCTCGACAAGGCGATCGCATCGCGCGAGATTCCGGCGCAACGGCCTGATCTGGCCACCGCGATCGTCTTCGGCGTCGTGCTGCAGCCGGTCACGTTCGCGGCCTACGGACGGCTGCCGCTCAATCTGAGCTCGATGTGTGAGCGACTCATCGCCGCAGCGTGGGCAGCCATTACGACAGTGGAGCAGCAGGCGGCGTGATCAGGCGAGTCTAAGGACTCGCCTCGACGAGGAGACAGATGTCCATGCGATCGCCACTCGTGCAGTTACTCACCGCGCGACGGTTCGCACCACTCTTCGTCACGCAGTTTCTCGGCGCGCTCAACGACAACCTGCTGAAGAGCGCGTTCGCGATCCTGGCGACCTTCAGGGTGGCAGAGCAGTCGGGCATGAACGCCGCGACGCTGGCGATGATCGCCAGCGCGCTGTTCATTGCGCCGTTCTTTCTGTTCTCCGGTGCATCGGGCACGCTGTCCGATCGCTTCGACAAGGCACTCATCGCCCGATCGGTGAAGATCGCCGAGATTGGCATCATGGCCCTCGGCGCGTGGGGACTTTGGCGCGGCAGCGTGCCAGCGCTGCTCACGACGCTCTTCTGCCTCGGCACGCACTCGACGGTATTCGGACCGATCAAATACGCGTTGTTGCCACAACACCTGGACCATCACGAGCTCGTCGCCGGCAACGCGCTGATCGAGGCGGGTACGTTCCTCGCGATCCTGGCTGGAACGATCATCGGCGGCAGCATCGCGCTGCTCGATAATGGCCCGCTGATCGTCGGCGGAATCGGCGTGGTCGGCGCGTTCGTCGGCTGGCTGTCCGCACGGCAGATTCCCACTGCGCCGCCGTCATTCGCGGGCGCGGCGCCGCGCATACGTCTGCTTCACGACACCATCGACGTCGTCTCGCACGTGACCAATCGACCGCAGCTCCTGCTGCCGATTCTCGCGACGTCCTGGTTCTGGCTCTTCGCGTTCATCATCGTGTCCGGGCTGCCGGTGTTTGCCAAGGACGTGCTGTTCGGCAACGAGCAGGTCGTGACGATGATGCTGGCGCTCTTTGCGGTTGGTGTTGGGGCCGGGTCGATCCTCGCGGAGAAGCTACTGCACGGAGAGGTCAGCGGCCGATTCGTTCCATGGTCGGCCGCGGTGATGGCGATCTTCGCGATCGATCTCCACTGGGCCAGCGCCAGCGTGCTGGCGACAGCGAACCTCGCAGGCGCCACGGCGTTCCTGGCCAGACCCGGCAGCTGGCGCATCATTGTGGATGTGATCGGCATCGCGATGGCCGGCGGTCTGTTCACGGTACCGCTCTACGCGATCTTGCAGCACGAGAGCGAACCGAGCCATCGCTCTCGCGTGATTGCGGCCAACAACATCATCAACGCCTTGTTCATGACCGCGGCAACCGGCGCGGCGGCGCTGCTCTCCCAGCGTCTGACGATGGGCGAGGTGTTTGCGCTGGTGGGTTTCACGACGTTTCCGGTCGCCGCCTACTCCGCGTGGGTCGTGCGTCGCTCGCTCTTCAAGAGCGTGATGCGCGTGATTCTGCGACTGCTGTATCGCGTCGAGGTCGAAGGCCTCGAGCACGCGCGAGCGGCGATGCCGCATGCGGTGATCGCCGCGAATCACGCATCGTTCCTCGACGGCCTGCTGCTCGGCGCGTTCCTGCCAGGCGATCCGATCTTCGCGGTTGACACCTTCATCGCGAAGCAGTGGTACGCCAGGCCGTTCCTCGCTGTGGTCAATGCGTTCCCCGTCGATCCGACCAATCCGCTGTCGATTCGCGCGATGATTCGCGCCGTCGAGGCCGGCTCGGCGTGCATCATCTTTCCCGAGGGGCGCATCACGACGACGGGCGGGCTGATGAAGGTCTACGAAGGTCCCGGCGTCATCGCCGAACGCACCAAGGCGGCACTGGTGATGGTGCGTATCGACGGCGCGGAATTCACGCCGTTCTCGCGCCTGGCAGGGAAAGTCCGTCAGCGGTGGTTTCCGCGTGTTCGGATCCGCATTCTTCCGCCGCGGCGTCTGACGTCGGCAGAAGGCATCACCGGCCGCGCCCGCCGCGCCGCGTTGCGCCGTGCGCTGCGCGACGAGATGGTGCAGACGATGTTCGCGACGGCGCCGATCGAGACGACGTTGTTCGATGCGTTGCTCCAGGCGCGTCAACATCATGGCAGCAGTCATCCGATTGCCGACGACATCGAGTTCAAGCCGCTCACGTATCGCGGGCTGATCACAGCAAGCTACGCGCTCGGTGGCGTACTGGCACGGCGCACTGCTCATGGCGAACGAGTCGGCGTTCTGCTGCCGACGTCGCGCGCATCGGTCGTGACGTTCTTCGGCCTCCAGGCCGAGAGCCGCGTGCCGGCGATGCTCAACTTTTCGAGCGGTCCGGCCGCCGCGCAGTCGGCGTGCAAGGCCGCGCAGATAAAACTGGTGGTCACGGCGCGGAAGTTCGTTGAAAAGGCCAAGCTCGAGCCGATGGTGAACGCGCTGGCGACGGAGACGACAGTGCTCTATCTCGAAGACGTGCGCGGCGACATCGGAATGCTCGCGCGTCTTGGCGCGCTCGTTCGATCGCTGACGGCACGGCCGAATCGGCGCAGCGCCGCGCGCGCCCACGAACCCGCTGTGGTGCTCTTTACGTCCGGTTCGGAGGGCACACCGAAAGGCGTCGTGTTGAGCCATCGCAACCTGTTGGCGAATCGCCATCAGCTCGGGGCAGTCGTGGACTTCAATCCGAGCGACATCGTCTTCAACGCGCTGCCGGTGTTCCACAGCTTCGGGTTGACCGGTGGACTGCTGCTGCCCCTGCTTGCCGGTGTGCGCGTGTTCCTCTATCCGTCGCCGCTGCACTACCGCACGGTGCCGGAGCTGGCCTACGGCGTGAACGCGACGATCCTGTTCGGCACGGACACGTTCCTGGCCGGCTACGCGCGCGTGGCCGACAACTACGACTTCTATTCGGTCCGCTACGTGTTTGCCGGCGCCGAGCGAGTGAAGCCTGAGACGCGGCGCGTGTGGTCGGAGAAGTTCGGCATCCGCGTCCTCGAGGGCTATGGCGCAACCGAGACTGCGCCGGCGCTGGCGGTGAACACGCCGATGCACTTCAAGGCGGGCACCGTCGGACGTCTGTTGCCTGGCATCGAGCATCGGGTCGAGACCGTCGAAGGCATCACCGACGGCGGACGTCTGTTCGTCCGGGGTCCGAACGTCATGCTCGGCTACCTGCGCGCGGAGAATCCCGGTGTCCTCGATCCGCCGAAACACGGTTGGTACGACACAGGCGACATCGTGCAGTTCGACGCCGAGGGCTTCGTCACGATCAAGGGCCGGGCGAAGCGGTTCGCCAAGGTCGCTGGTGAAATGGTGCCGCTCGGCGCGGTCGAAGATCTCGTCGCCCGGGTGTGGCCGTCAGCGATGCACGCGGTGGTGACCATCCCCGACGCGAAACGCGGCGAGCAGCTCGTGCTCATCACCGATCAGGCTGACGCCGCTCGCGCACCGCTGGCGTCCGCCGCACGCGAAGCCGGGCTACCGGAGATCTTCATCCCGCGCGCAATCGTGCCCGTCCCGAAGGTTCCGATTCTTGGAACAGGGAAGATCGATTACGTCAGCGCAGGGAAGATGGCGGCAGACATGGCCGCCGCTTCTTAGGAATGGACCGCGGACCACGGACCAGGGCTTCAATCTCTCTCCCGGGCACCACGCTGCTCGGCCAGCCAACGATCGCTCACCGGGTCCACATCAACCCGTGAGCGCCACCAGCGCCACGACTGTCTGACGATCAGAAATGCGAGCAGGCTTCCGGTGAAGTACATCATGGTCCGATCGAATGATCGCAACGCTCGTACCGATGTCAAACTCAGCAGTGATCGGGTGTTCCGGCGTTTGGCCGAGCTCCCAACAGGACAGGACCGTATTCCCGCTGACAACCACCAAGAAACTTCGTCGATGCGAAAGCGGATGCGCAGGTGGGTTGGTCGGCTCGATGTGATGTCGCTGGCGCGGTCACCGACGCCTCTCGCCAGAATGCGATCGACGATCGACGAGGTGAATTTCTGCGTGTTCCGATCCTGCAGATCGAGCTGCAGACCAGGTTTGCGCGGTTTAGCGCGTTGCGGTGCTGACGAACGGCTCGACTCGCGCATCGGGGAAACCGAGCTGCGAGCGAAGCGCGGCGAGATCGCGAGTGGCGTCCTGCTCGGTCGCGTAGTCGCCGACCATCACCCCCACGATGCGGCCACTCTGGCCCAGATTCAACTCGATTGCACGAGCGTTGTGGCCCGTGTTCGTCAGTTGCTGGGCGAGGCGCTCGGCGCGCGTCAACGTCTGAAACGACGCGACCTGGATCGCAAAACGCGGGACGATGGCGGCGAATGTCACCGCGACTTTCTTGGGAGGCGGCGGGAATCTCAGGTCGGGGACATCGCTGGCGGCCTGCACACGCGCGTAGGCGAACATGACACCGATAGCCACGAGTGCGATCAGTACAACCGCGCCGACCAGCATCCACCCTCGCGCGATGCCATCATTCGTTGCGGAATGATCGGTGCTTTCGGACGCGAAGTCGGCGAGCAGCTCGCGGTCGCGATCTGGTCGCGGCACCGGAATCGCCCTTCTCGTCATGGTCGCGATCACGACAGGTTCTGCCGGCGGCAGCGCTGACAATGCAGCCTTGCGCGCGGGCACCTTGTCCGATTCGAGCGCGAGGGCTCTGGGCAGATCGAAGGTAGAAACCTGTGGTGATGCGGGCGCCTTCGATTCTGATGCGGGAGTGAGCGGTTCGGCAGCACCGATCTCGAGCCCGAGATCACGCATCGCGTCGCATATGAAGTTCGGCTCGATTCGTGTGACACGCGCGGTGAAGCCGTGTTGGAGCGCGCGATCGCAGATCAAGTTGATCAATCGTGGCGTGCCACCCGAGGCTTCATACACGGCGTCAAACGCCCCGGGCGCGAACTCGACCTGGGCGTTGCCCTCGCTGGCGACGCGAAGACGATGCTGAATGTAGTCGGCGACGCCCTCGCGCTTCAGCGGTGTCAGCTCGCACCGCACCGAGACGCGCTGATCGACTTGCCGCATCTCCTGCAGTTTGAGGTGCGTGCGCAGCTCGGGCTGTCCGACGAGCACGACCTGCAGCAGCTTCTCGCGTCCTTCGAGGTCCGACAGAATCCGGATTTCTTCGAGCAGCGGCAGCGGCAAGTTCTGGGCTTCGTCGATGATCAGCACCGCGAACGCCTGCAGCGGGACGAGGGAGTCGAGGAACTCGTACAGCGGATAGCTCAGGTCAGGTCGCGACGCGCCGTTCAGGGCGCCCCGTTTCAAGTCGGCGACCGACACCACGCCGAAGTCCACCAGCAGCATCTTCAGCAGGTCTTCGCGCGAAACGAATGGATCGGGCACGAAGGCACTGAACGTCCGGCGATCAAGCTGCTGCAACACCGATCGAGTCAGTGTGGTCTTACCCGTGCCGATCTCGCCGGTCAGTGTGATGAGGCCTTCGCGGCGGCGAATGCCACTGAGTAGCTCTTCGAACGCGGGCGCATGCTCGGGGCTCCGGAAGAGGAACCGCGGATCGGCTGACAGGCTGAAGGCTTTTTCCTTGAGACCGTAGTACGGCTCATAGGTCAGTGAGAAGAGGCCGGACGAGGAGGCGGGCGCGACAACCGGGCGCTGTGCGTCCTCGGCGGCCACGGACCGGGGGACACGTCCGCCGAACGGCATCAAGGAATGCTGACTCACCGTGTGCGACTATCGGTCGGAACGCGCTGAAACTGTCGCTATAGCGGCGGAAACCGTGCAAGGCCGGGAAGGGCGGGACAATGGGGCGCCGGTTGCACAGTTTTATCGGCCAAAGATGATGCGCTCGCTTTCAAACAACGTGGCGGTGATGCGCAGGAGGGTCGCCGCCGCGACGATTGAGATGCCGGCGGAGATCAGGAACGCGTTCACCGCCGGCGTTTGTCCGCCCAGCACGTTGGTGAGGAGCACGTAGGGACCCAGCATCGGCATCGCGTACATCCACGGCGCGTTGCCGAGCGGGTACAGCGCGCCGAGCACGCCGGGGATCATCGGCAACAGCACCAGGACGCCCATGTAACTTTGCGCTTCCTTGAACGATCGGGCGAGCGTCGCCACGGTAGATTGCAGTGCGGCCGAGAACAGACACATCGGCAGGGCGGCACCGATGATGCCGGTGATGTGCTCGGGTCCGATGCGGAATCTGATCCCCATCTCTTCGAGCGGCAGGAATCGTGGCAGGTTTGCGCACAGCACCGTGGTCAGCGCCGTGCTGGCCATCGCGGCAAGCGCCGCAGCCAGCCACTTGCCGGCGACAAACACCAGGCGCGGCGCCGGATTGACGAGCAGCGGCTCGAGCGAACCGCGCTCGCGTTCGCCCGCGGTCGAATCCGTGGCGATCTGCATGCCGCCGACAAAGCCCGCCATGATGATGAACATGGGGATGAACGTGAGGATCTGCGAGGCGCGCTGCTGCGCCGTCGAGACCTCGATGTCCTCGAGGACGAGCGGTTGCGACGCCGCTGGACTCACGCCGCGTGCGATCAGTCGCAGGCTGCCGATCTCTGAGCCGTATTGCTGAAGTAGACGGCGCACACGTTCCACCGTCGGGCGAGCATCGTTACGCGAACTGTCGGCAACGATCTGCAACACCGCCGGCTTCGATTGGTTGAAGGTCTCCGCGAAGTCCTTGGGGATGATGATCGTCAGCTCTTCTTCCTGGTTGCGCACCGCCGCTTCGGGGTTCTTCGGGCCTTCGACGATCTGCACACCGGATTGCTGTGTCAACCACTCGACCAGCGTGGGTGCGTACTGCATGCCGACGACCGGAACGCGGACCTGCTCGGACTCGCGCTGGCGATCGGCGACGCGGTTCATCATGAAGCCGATAATCAGCGGGCCGATCGACACGCTGAAGACGATCGACCACAACGCCCGCCGATCGCGCAACGAGTCCTTGAGCTCTTTGCGCACGACAATAACGATCTGCCGGAGGCTTCGTCCGACGCTCACTCGCGTGCTCCCTGGTCGGCGCTGGCAAGCGCCACGAAGGCGTCCTCGAGATTGTCCTGACCGGTGTGGCGACGCAGATCGTCCGGTGTACCGCGGCCGACGACCTGGCCATGCGCGATGACCACGATCGAGTCACAGAGCGCAGACACTTCCTGCATCACGTGGCTCGAGAACACCACGCAGCGGCCTTCCTCCTTGAGACGACGCACGATGGTGCGCACGGCGCGGGTGCTCATCACGTCGAGGCCATTTGTCGGCTCGTCGAGCAGCACGTTCTGCGGGTTGTGGACGAGGGCGCGGGCGAGTCCAACTTTGGTGCGCTCGCCATGCGAGAAGCCGGCTGTTCGCCGATCTGCGATCGCATTCATGTCGAGCAGGTCGAGGAGTTGCTTGGTGCGTTGTCTGAGCGCCGCACCGCTGATGCCGTGCAGCTCGCCGAAGTATTCGACATGTTCGCGCGCCGTGAGTCGCGGATACAGGCCGAAGCCGTCGGGCAATACGCCGAGCCGACCCTGGGCGTCGTGCGGGTTGGCGATCGCATCGATGTCATCGATCCTGACGCTGCCGCTGTCCGGTCTCATGACCGCATACAGCATCCGCAACGTCGTCGTCTTGCCGGCGCCATTGGGTCCGAGGATTCCCGTGATCGCGCCGTTCTCGGCGCTGAACGTCACGCCGTTCACCGCGGTCACTGAGCCGAACTGTTTCCGGAGCTGTTCGACTCGGATCATGGAGCCTGCCCAGCAATTGGCGCCTGCGACGCTGCATGGACCGGGTCGGGGCCGGCGGGCGTCACGAAGAACGGCGGCCGCTTGATCGATCGTACACACGACACGTCGAGCGACACCGACGATGCGCCGTCGATAAACTCCTGCACGAGTTGCTGACCGCACGTCGTGCCGATCACGCCGTGACCTGTGCCTGGCACGGTGATGTGCCGGCCGTTCTTCAGTGTCTTGACCACCGATTCACCCCATGCCGGCGGAGTCACAGGATCGATATCGCCGGACAATACCAGCGCGGGTACGTCGGAGACGACGGGCTCGTAATACGACGTATCCACGGCGCCGCGCGGCCACATGGCGCATGCGTCGAGCTGATTGCTGAGGAGATATGTGCCGAACAGCGTTCCGGCGGCCGCTTGTTGCACGTCGGCTGGCGTCACACGTGGCGCATCTTCGCTGCACAACACCGAGAGCTGCATGCCGACGCTCATGTTCTCGCCACCTTCGCCGGCGAGTCCGAGTGCAAAGAAGCTTTGAAATTCATTGTGCTCGGCGTGTCCGACCAGTGCCGGCACGATCGAGCCGGTGAGCGGTGAATACAAGGCGCTGAACAGGATGCTCGCGACGACGCGCGCATCGACGCGCACGTCTTCGGCGACGCCGGTGCGTGGATGGACGATGCGCACGGTCGGCGGCGACTGCTCGAGACGCTGGAGCAGAGTGCGTATACGCGTTGACAGGTCGGGGAATGCCTGCTTGCACGACGAGTCGGCGTCGCAGTCGGTGAGCAGTTTGTCGAGCGCTCGCTGCGCATCGCGCGCGGTGAACATCGGCAGACGCATGTCCATCGGCGCAACGCCGTCGAGGATCATGGTGCGGACATGTTCGCCGTGACGACGAAGGTAGACCAGGCTGGCGCGTGTGCCGTACGACCCGCCGTACAGGTTGATGCGGTCGTACCCGAGATACGCCCGTACGTCGTCCAGATCGTCCATCGCGATGTTGGTCGTGTACTGGCGTACGTCGGCGTTGTAGCCCGCGAGGCACCGCTTCAAGCGATCGAGACTCGACTCGCTCGGCTCGGTCATCTCGCGCAGCGAGTTCGCGTCGGAGCGGCAGTTCAGCGGATTCGATTTCCCGGTGCCGCGCTGATCGACCAGGACGATGTCGCGTGTGCGCTGGACGGTGCGAAAGGCGCCGCGGATCTGACGGGCGAGTTGCGCGGCGCCTTGGCCGGGTCCGCCGGCGAGAAAGACGAGTGGGTCGTGAGCGACCGGGCGGACCGCGGGCAGCACGACGATCCACAAGCTGATCTGGCGCCCGGTTTTTGCAGCGCGGTTTTCAAAAACCGCCAGCGTTCCACAGTAGGCATCGGTGGGGCCGTCCGCGCTCGAGCAGGGATGAAGGCGGTCGAGAGCACCGGTGCCGGAACCACCTCCGCAGGCCGCGGCCCCGAGCATCAACACGAGCACGAGGCCGGGAAAAAGACGCGCGGGCCGTGGCGCGGGCCGCGGCGCCAGCCGCCTGGGACAGTTCAAGTGCGGGGATGATAGCATTCGGGTCGTTAATCTTCGGCCTTCAAACCACTTATCGCGCTCTTCCGTCGAATCTATACGTTCAACGCCGGGTTTCTTTCGTAAGATTCACTGGCCCGGTGTTCCACGACACGCGGTGATTCGTTTAAGTGGAAGAAAAGGCGGGGCAACTCATGAAAGAGTTTGCGGAACAATCCAGTCTCGCGTCGGAAGCGTACGGCGTTGTCCGGCAGCGCATCCTGCGTGGCGATATCGCGTTGGGACAGGTCATTTCCCGGCGTAAGCTCGCGGCCGAGCTCAGCATGAGTTTCCTGCCTGTCTCCGAGGCGTTGCTGCGTCTCGAGATCGAAGGGCTGCTCGAGAGCCGTCCACGCGCCGGCACACGAGTGCGCATTCCGTCACCCGAAGACGTGCAGGGACACTACGTCGTTCGCGAAGCGCTCGAGGTGCAGGCGGCCATTCGATTCACAGCGGTCGCAACGCCGGGCGAGCGCACCGAGTTGAAGAAGCTGGCCGCGCGCGTTGATCAGTTGTCGCAGCAGATGGACCGCCCGCTGTATCAAACTGTGCATCAGAAGCTCCACGCACGCATCGCGCAATGCGCGCGATGCCCCGCGCTGCTCGACGCGATCGAGAAGACGCACGCGCTGGCGTCGATCTGGTTCTGCGTGATGCGAACGCCCAAGCCGGACGATTCGCCGACCCGGCACCAGGAGCTCGCCGAGGCGGTGTGCAGCGGCGATCCCAACCGTGCGGCGGAAGAAGTGCGGCGTCACCTGGCGGTTGCCGTCGACCGTTCGATGGAAGTGCTGCAGCCGTACTTCAGGCTTCGTAAGGCAACCGGCCGCACGTTCCATCGGAGTGACAAGCGCCTGCGTCAGGGACCGCTCGACCTGGGGCAGCTTCATTAATTCGGGCGGTCACACGCGGAAAACCCCCCGTCTCGAGCTCGCGTTCGCGCAATTGACATCGAGCGCGACCACCAGCGAGAATAATCGGCCACCGGGACAGGGCCCTGTAATAACAGGGCTGACCCCGCAGTATTAGCTTCCGAGGAGTCTGTTCGATGCGAACCAAGTTTGCTGTCGTGATTGCCGGACTCGTGCTGCTCGCGAGCGCACGGACGATCGTGGCCCACCATTCGTTTTCGGCCGAGTTCGATGCCAACAAGCCGTTCAAGTTGACCGGCACGGTGACCAAGGTCGAGTGGATGAACCCGCACACCTTCTTCTACATCGATGTGAAGGACGAGAAGACGGGCAAGGTCACGAACTGGGCGATGGAAATGGGCAGCCCCAACGGCCTGATGCGCGCCGGCTGGACCCGCAACACGATGAAGGCGGGTGACGTGGTGGAGGTCGAAGGCAGCCTGGCCAAGGACGGCAGCCCGACCGGAAACGCGCGGTCGGTGATGATGAACGGAAAGCGGCTGTTCGCGGCGTCGAGCCAGGGCAACACGCAGTAAGACAGGAAGCCGCTTTGACAACGAGTCTTCGCACCGCGCTCCTGAGCGCGACGGCAGTCGTGGTGTTCTCATCGAGCGCCTGGGTGCTCGGCGCGCAACAGGCTGGTGGTGAGGGCGCTGCAGCAGCACAAGGACAGGGCGGCGGCCGCGGGCGCGGCCGCCAATCCGGTCCCGTCACTCCCACACCTCGTTTACCTGACGGCACTGTGAACTTCGGTCGCGTACCTGGTGAAAAGGGCGTGTGGGCGGTGCCCTACATCACCAATATGGCGATGCGGGTCGTCGGTAAAGACGGCCAGGTGCTTCCTGAGATCCAGCAGGCACAGACCGCGGCTCGTGCCGGCGGTGGTGGCGCGCGAGGTGGTGGTGGAGGAGGCGGCCGCGGCGGATCCAAGTCCGAACCGTGGATCCCGTGGATGCCGTGGTCGGCGGCGGTCTACGACTACAACTCGAAGAACGAGTCGAAGTACGACCCGGAAGGCTACTGTCTCCCACCCGGCGGCCCGAGGATGATGGCCACGCCGTACCAGATGGAGATCATTCAGCAGCCAGAGCACAAGCGCATCATCATGATCTTCGAAGGTGCGACGCATATCTGGCGTGAGATCTACATGGACGGCCGCAAGTTCCCGGGGGACGACGAACTCAATCCCACGTATCTCGGTTACTCCGTCGGTCGTTGGGAAAACCCCGACACGCTGCTCGTCGAGAACAAAGGCTTCAACGAGAACAGCTGGCTGGATTACTTCGGGCATCCGCACACGGACAAGATGGAAGTCGTCGAGCGGTGGACGCGTCCGAACAAGCAGACGTTGCACTACGAGGCGACGGTCACCGATCCCGGGGCGTACTCGCGGCCGTTCACGATGGCGTGGGACATTCCCTGGCGAGACGGTGGCGAGTTGCCGGAGTACATCTGCCAGGAAAACAACCGCTACCTGAATCGTCTCGAAGACGATCTCGGTCAGCCGATCTTCGGTCCTCGTCCTCAGCCCGGTCAGAAGCGACCGGCGGGAACCCGCTAGGCGTGATGATGCGTGCAGCACTTCTCCGGGTGGCATTCGTCGCAGTGGTTCTGTCACTTCCCGCCGTGGCGGTTGCGCAGTTCGGCCACCCATTGAAGGGGCAGTGGAGCGGGCAATGGGGTCCGGCGAACAATCCGAATCGTCTCCTGCTCGATTTGCATTGGGACGGAAAGGACATCACCGGCACGATCAATCCTGGTCCCGAAGCGGCGACGGTGAAGAGTGTGACCTTCGACTACACCGACCCGACAGCCTGGATCGTCAAGATGACGGCCGAAGGCAAGGACACGTCCGGGAAGCCGGTGACGATCAGCGTCGATGGCAAGCTCGAGAACCTCGGTGCCTATACCAAGCTGTTTCACGGCACGTGGACGCAGAGTGGCAAGAACGGCGAGTTCACCGTCACGCGCAATTGAAGTCCGGCTAAAGCCGGACACGACGTCGGATAGCATGAGGGCCGCGTGAACACGCGGCCCATTGTTTTGTACGGCCTCCTGGCGTGCCTCGCCGGCTGCAGACCCGCCGAGCAGCCAGCCGTTGTCGCGCAACCCCTCGAGTGGTTCGTCGATCGCACCGAAGAGACCGGCCTTACTTTCACCCATTTCAATGGCATGACCGGCGACTTCTACTACCCGGAAGTCATGCCGCCGGGGGTCGCGCTCCTCGACTTCGACAATGACGGCGATCTCGATGTCTTCGTCATTCAGGGCGACATGTTCAGCGGCAAGTTGATCGACTCGGCGCTGTCTCCGCCGAAGAGTCCATTGAGCTCGCGGCTGTTTCGCAACGACCTGGCCGGTCCAAAAGGACCGGGCCTACGATTCACCGACGTCACCGAACAGAGTCGCATCGACGTACGCGGCTACGGCATGGGCGCCGCTGCCGGCGACTACGACAACGACGGCTGCGTCGATCTCTACGTCACCAAGCTCGGATCGAATCAGCTGCTGCACAACAACTGCGACGGCACGTTCAGCGATGCCACGGCGGTCAGCCGCACCGCGGATCCGGGATGGAGCGTTTCAGCCGCATTCGTGGACGTCGATCGCGACGGCTGGCTGGATTTGTTCGTCGGTCAATACCTGAACTACTCGATCGCCGGCAACGTCGTGTGCTACAGCGTCTCGGGTCAGCGCGATTACTGTCCTCCGAGCGCATACCGGGCGCGCCCCAGTCATCTGTTCCGCAACAATCGCGACGGCACGTTCCGCGACATCACGGCTGCGGCCGGCATGGCCACGGACTACGGTCCCGCGCTTGGCATCTCCACCGCGGACTTCAATGCCGACGGCTGGATCGATCTCTACGTCGCCAATGACGGCGCGCCGAATCAGCTGTGGATCAATCAGCGCAATGGAACGTTCACGAATACGGCGCTGCTCGCCGGTGCGGCGGTCAGCGCCGAAGGACGTCTCAAGGCGAGCATGGGGGTTGACGCCGGCGACTTCGACGAGGACGGCGACGATGATGTGTTCGTCGGCGAACTGACCGGGCAGGGGGCCGACTTGTATGTCAACGACGGGTCGGGCGTGTTCGTCGAAGGCAGCGCGCAGGCCGGCATTCGCCTGCGCACGCTGCCGTTCACCGCGTTCGGCGCCGCATGGCTCGACGCCGACAACGACGGACGGTTGGACCTGGCGATTGCCAATGGCGCGGTGACGCACACCGCCGAAGCGCTGGCCGCGAACCAACGATTCACGCTGCAACAGCGCCGACAGTTGTTTCGCAATCTCGGAAACGGCCGCTTCGAGGAGATCACCGATCGCGCAGGTCGCGCGTTTTCGACAGAGGATGTCGGACGCGGTGCGGCGTTTGGCGATCTGGACAACGACGGCGACACCGATATCGTCGTTGCCAACGACAACGGACCGGTGCGTGTTCTTGTGAATAACGTCGGCTCGCGTGCGGGTTGGATTGGATTGAGACTGGTGACGGGCACGGCGGAGGGACCCGCCTTACGAGGTCGGGACGCGCTCGGCGCGCGAATCGGGATCGCCGGCGAGAGCGGCGCGACGCGATGGCGACGGGCGCGTGCTGACGGCAGCTACGCGTCGGCCAACGATCCCCGGGTGCTCGTTGGTCTCGGTGCCGCTGCGGCGCATTCGGTCAAAGTGCGCGTCGTCTGGCCCAGCGGCCGGATCGAGGAATGGTCGGCGGTCCCAACGAACCGTTACTCGACGCTCTCGGAAGGCACGGGAATTTCGCAGAATTAATCCAAATTGCCCACAAATCGCCGACTGCAACACATCAATTCGCCTTGACTTGCTTCCGTGACACCGATTGAATAGCGGGGCCCCTCGTCGCGACTTCATCTGTCTGAACTGACAGACTGGCCAAGACTAGCGGGCACGGCCGTTAGCGGCGGCCGTTCGCCGGAGGCAGCGGTGAGCGCGGGGGCGAAGTAGAGCGTTTGAATCAGGAGGTCAGGTAATGCGTGCATTTGTTCGGATCGTGCACCTCGTCGCGCTGGCGGTACTCATGCCGACCATCGCGTTCGCGCAGGCCACGATCACGGGGACGGTGAAAGACACGTCGGGAGCGGTACTGCCAGGCGTCACCGTCGAAGCGAGCAGCCCCGTACTCATCGAAAAAGTCCGCACCGTCATCAGTGACGGCAGCGGGCAGTACCGGATCGTCGATCTTCGGCCCGGCACGTACACCGTGACGTTCACGTTGCCCGGCTTCAACACCTTCAAGCGCGATGGCGTCGAGTTGACTGGCGCGTTGACCGCGACGATCAACGCGGACATGAAGGTCGGGGCGCTCGAGGAGACCGTGACGGTCACCGGCGAGAGCCCAATCATCGACGTGCAGAGCGTGAGGCGTCAGACCGTCATC
>DAINQP010000096.1:0-6612 GCA_036742665.1 Vicinamibacterales bacterium
TCGGCATCGATCCCGGCTCCGAGCGCACCGGCTACGGCTGCGTGGAGACGGACGGACGCCATCATCGCCTCGTGACCTGTGGCGCCATCACGGCTGCTGCAGGAGACGCTTTTCCCGCCCGCCTTGCCCGCATTCATCGCGAACTCGTTGCGCTGTTGGCAAAAACGCGTCCCGACTGCGTCGCTGTCGAGAGCGTCTTTCACGCGGTCAACGCGCGCAGCGCATTGACGCTTGGGCATGCGCGCGGCGTGGCGCTGCTCGCGGCCGTGGAGGCGGGCTGCACGATCGTTGAATACACCCCCGCGGAAGTGAAGCGCGCGGTGGTTGGCTATGGTCGCGCCGAGAAGCGTCAGGTGCAGCAGATGATCAAGCTGTTGCTTGGTCTCGCGCAGGCGCCGACACCGTACGATGCGTCAGATGCGTTGGCCGTCGCGATCTGTCATGTGCATTCGGGCGTGTTCAAGGCGGATCTCAAGACTCGCCTGTACGATGGGGCCGCGAAATCCGGAGGGGCGGCTCTTCAGACCCGCCCGGGGCAGGCGCGCCTGCCGAAATCCTGGAGGCAATACCGTCCTCCGGCGCAAGGATGATTTCATTCCTTCGCGGCCGCGTTCACGACAAGCAACCGAACGCGGTCACTGTTGATGTCGGCGGTGTGGGCTATGAAGTCCACGTGCCGCTCTCCACGTTCTATAACCTCGGCGAGGAAGGCGCGGAGATTTCGCTGCGCGTGTACACGCACGTGCGCGAAGACGCATTGCAGTTGTATGGGTTTCTCACCGAGCTCGAGCGCCAGCTCTTCGAGCGGTTGATCGCGATCAGCGGCATTGGTCCGAAGCTGGCGATTGTGGTGTTGTCGGGGATGGAGACCCGCGATCTGATCGCCGCTGTGCAGCGTGCCGACGTTGCACGACTCACGACGATCCCCGGCATTGGCAAGAAAACCGCTGAACGCATTGTCCTGGAGCTCAAGGACCGGTTGAAGCAGGTTGCGGTACCCATGGCGACGGGCGCGGAGCCGTCCTCGTCACCGACGGATCAGCTGCGGACCGATCTGCTCTCTGCACTCCTCAACCTCGGCTATCATCGGCAGCAGGCCGAGAAGGCCATCGATAAGACGGTGACCTCGAATCCGAATGCCTCTTTCGAGTACGCGGTGCGCACAGCGCTGCGCGAGTTGATGCGGTGAGCGACGATATTCAAGGCGCCGTACGGTCCTCCGTCTCCGCCTACCTCGGCGCGGAGCTCGACGAACACGCAGCGCTCGTGGCGAAAATCCGCGAGGCTGTTGCGGACGAATTCGTTCGGTTGGTGAGCGTATGTTCCGCGGCGCTGCGAGCTGGCAACAAGTTGCTCTTCTTCGGAAACGGAGGGAGTGCAGCGGACGCCCAGCATCTGGCGACTGAGCTCGTCGTCCGCTACAAAGCAAATCGCCCCGCGCTTGCCGCGATTGCATTAACGACAGATACGTCCGCCTTGACGGCGATCGGCAACGACTTTGGCTTCGACGCGTTGTTTGCCAGACAACTCGAGGCCTTGTGCCGTGCCGGCGACATTGCGATTGGCCTCTCGACCTCGGGCAACAGCGAGAATGTGATTCGAGGACTGCAGGCTGCCAGTGCTGCCGGTGCCGTGACGGTTGCGTTCGCCGGAGAAGGCGGGGGCCGGCTTGCGGGCCAGGTGGACGTTGGCATCTTCGTTCCCTCTCGAACGACCGCTCGAATCCAGGAGATGCACCTGCTCCTCGGCCACACACTCTGTGCGCTCCTTGAAAGGAACGTCCACGAGTGACCGATCGCTTCGTCACCTCGCGTCCCTCCGACGATGACGCGCAGTACGAAGCGGGCCTGCGCCCGCGATCGCTGGCTGAGTACATCGGTCAGGACCGATTGCGCGACAACCTCCAGGTCTCCATCGAGGCGGCGCGCGGGCGGCGTGAGGCGCTCGATCACGTTCTGCTATATGGCCCGCCAGGTCTCGGCAAGACGACGCTGGCCTATGTCATCGCCAACGAGATGGGCGTTCCGATTCGCGCCACCGCCGGCCCGGTGATCGAACGCCCCGGCGACCTCGCCGGCATGCTCACCGATGTCCAGGAGCATGCGGTGCTCTTCATCGACGAGATCCACCGGTTGGCGCCGGCGATCGAAGAGATTCTCTACCCGGCGATGGAGGACTACGAGCTCGACATCGTGATCGGGCAAGGACCCAGTGCGCGATCGGTCAAGGTGCCGCTGCAGAAGTTCACGCTCATCGGCGCGACGACGCGCGCCGGGCTGCTGACATCACCGCTGCGCGCGCGGTTTGGCATCGTGCATCGCCTCGACTTCTACACGCAGACCGACGTCGAGGAAATCGTCCGACGATCGGCGCGTATTCTCGGCGTCACCGTACAGCCGGATGCGGCCGTCGAAATCGCGCGGCGCTCGCGCGGAACCCCGCGAATCGCCAACCGACTTCTGCGCCGGGTCCGCGATTACGCACAGGTCCGCGCGGACGGACTCGTGACCGGCGACGTTGCGCGCGCGGCACTGGCGATGCTCGAAGTGGACGACCATGGCTTTGACGAAGTCGATCGCAAACTGCTGCGGACGATCATCGACAAGTTCAGCGGCGGTCCGGTAGGCGTCAACAGCATCGCGGCGGCCATCAACGAAGAGAAAGACGCGATAGAAGACATCTACGAACCGTTCCTGATTCAGGCCGGTTTTCTCGATCGCACGCCGCGCGGTCGCGTCGCCACGCCGCGTGCCTATGAGTATTTCGGGCTCACCGCCCCCGGAAGGGATTCTCGCCTGTGGTAAACGCTCCGTCCACCTCCGCCGCCTCGGGTCGCGATGCGACCCGAGAAGACAGTGCTGACTCGCGGTTCGCGGAGCGAACCGTGGCGGCGGAGAAGCCGCGCACGCTGTGCCGTGCGCGCATCGCCAGTCTCGCGACCTATGTGCCGCCGAAAGTCCTCACCAACGCCGATCTCGAGAAGATGGTCGAGACGAGCGACGAGTGGATTCTGCAGCGCACCGGTATTCGCGAGCGCCACATCGTCGAGCCTGGTGTCGCGACGTCCGACCTGGCTACCGAAGCCGCGAAGAAAGCGATCGAACGTGCCGGACTGACACCCGACGACATCGACTTCATCGTCGTCGGGACGACGACGCCCGACATGCTGTTTCCGAGCACCGCGTGCCTGGTGCAGCACAAGATTGGCGCATCACGGGCGTGGGGCTACGATCTGTTCGCGGCCTGCTCGGGATTCACCTACGCGCTGACGACGGCGGCGCAAATGGTGTCGACTGGAGCCAGCAAGCATGCGCTGGTCATCGGCGCCGATGTCATGTCGAGCATCATCGACTATACCGATCGGACCACGTGCGTCATCTTTGGTGACGGTGCCGGCGCGGCGGTCGTCGAAGCCAGCGACGATCCCGAGATCGGCATCATCGACTTCGAAAACTACGTTGACGGCAGTGGTGGCGACGCGCTCTGCATGCCGGCCGGCGGTAGCAAGATGCCGGCGTCGCTCGAGACGGTCCAGCAGCGCCTCCACTACGTGAAGCAGGACGGCGGAACGGTGTTCAGGTTTGCGGTTCGCAACACCGAGGAAGCGTGCGCCCGCATTCTGGCGCGCAACAATCTCACCGCCGGATGCATCGATCTGATGGTCTCTCACCAAGCCAATCGGCGAATCATTCTGTCGGCGGCCGAGCGGCTCGGCGTGCCGGAAGAGAAGGTCGTCATCAATATCGAGAAGTTCGGCAATACGACTGCCGCAACGATTCCGCTGGCGCTGAGCGATGCGGTGGACGGAAAGCGGCTCAAGCGTGGCGACACACTGCTGATGGTCTCGGTCGGCGCCGGCTTCACCGTTGGCGCGCTGCTCATAAAGTGGGGACTTAAATAAGCTCCCAACGCCCCAACGTCGGATAACTTATTAGAAGTTGGGTGTTGCTGTGGGAGTTGACTCTACAACGCGTCTGCGTGCGTTGACCGCTGGGCAGGAACAGCGCCTGAAGGCGTTGCGCCACATCTCCCGTCTGCTCGACTCCGCCTTCGTAATCCCAGGCACTGAATTGCGTATCGGGCTCGACCCGATACTCGGCTTGTTGCCCGGCTTGGGCGATCTGACGTCGCCGCTCTTCGCCATCGCGCTGCTCTGGCAAAGCCGCGACCTCGGGATCCCGCGCGTCGTCCAACTCCGGATGATTTTCAATGTGGCGATCGACGCGCTCGTAGGTCTGTTGCCGGTGGCGGGCGATATTTTCGACTTTGCCTGGAAAGCCAACGACCGCAACATCGTGCTGCTCGAGCGGCATGCCTACGAGCACCGTCGTCCATCACCAAGTGATTGGCTGTTCGTCAGTGGAATGATCCTGCTGCTCCTGGTGATTGCCGCAGTGCCGTTTCTGCTGGCCGGCTGGTTGATCAGCATGGTCGCGAGCGTCCTGAGCCGATGACCGCCGCCGCGACGATGGTTGCCATTCCCACCACAACCGACAATGTCATCGTGAAGGTTCAGGGCCGCGAGGTTCGGCTGACGAACCTGCGCAAGGTGTTCTGGCCGGAGCGGAATATCACCAAAGGGAACTTGATCCAGTACTACGCCGACGTCGCCGACGTGCTGCTCCCGCACATCCGCGATCGCGCGATGGTCATGCGGCGCTACCCGAATGGCGCGGCGGGCAGCCAGTTCTTCATGAAGGAAGCGCCCAATCCGCGTCCTTCATGGATCCGTACCTGTCCCATCTCCCACAATGGCGACAAGATCGTGAACTTTCCGGTGATCGACGATCTGGCCTCCCTGTTGTGGGTGATCAATCTTGGCTGCATCGACCTGAACCAGTGGTACGCACGCTGTGACGATTACGACCGGCCCGACTACGTCCATTTCGATCTGGATCCCAGTGAAGGCACATCCTTCGAGCTCGTGCGCGAGTGTGGCCTGATCGTCCGCGACGCGCTCGAGTCGCTGAACATGAAGCCGTACGTCAAGACGACCGGGTCGCGCGGGTTGCACGTCTACGTGCCGATCGTGCGTGAGCCGACGCAGGACACGGTGCTGACCTTTGCCAAAACGCTCGCGACCGAGTTGGCCGCGAGAAACCCGAAGTTGATGACGCTCGACTACCGGGTGGCGCGCCGTCCACGCAATCGAGTGCTGGTGGACTACAAACAGAACGCGTGGGGACAGACGCTGGCGAGCATCTACTCGGTCAGGCCGAAGCCGCTCGCCACAGTATCCACACCGCTGACCTGGGATGAGGTCGAGAAGGGCGCACGCATCGAGGACTTCAGGGTCGACAATGTGCGCCAGCGGATTGCCAAGGTCGGCGATCTCTGGAAGGGCCTCCTCGCCAAGCGCGGTCGAACCAACCTCGGACGATTCTTTGGATCGTGAACGTCAGCGACTTCGACTTTGAGCTCCCCGAGGAGCTCATCGCGCAACATCCGCCCGCTGAACGCGGTGGCTCCCGTCTCATCGTCTTCGATCGCGCGACGAAGCAATTGCAGCACACGACGTTCGATCGGCTGCCGGCGCACCTCACTCGGGGTGATCTGCTCGTCGTCAACGATACGCGCGTGTTGCCCGCGCGGCTGCTCGGGCATCGCGTGCCGAGTGGCGGCGCGGTCGAATGTCTGTTGATTCGGCGATTGGACGCCGGGACCCTTGGAGCTGCGCGTTCCGAGGAGCAAGTCGGCAAGACGGAGGAATGGGAAGCGTTGATGCATCCGGGACAGAAGCTCAAGCCCGGTGCACAGGTGCGCTTCGAGCGAGGCGGTGCCACGCTGATCGGGGAAGTGCTCGCGCGTCACTACTACGGCCGGCGATCGATTCGTCTCGAAGCGCCGAGTGGAGAGCAGGCGTCAGAACTCATCGGTCGGATTGGCCACGTGCCGCTCCCGCCGTATATCAAACGCGATGACGAGGCGTCCGATCGCGACAGGTATCAGACCGTATTTGCGCGTTCGTCAGGATCCGTAGCGGCGCCCACGGCAGGTCTGCATTTCACGCAGCGATTGCTCGAAGAGCTCGAATCGCGCGCCATCGAGCGAACGACGATCACATTGCACGTGGGCTACGGCACATTCAAGCCCGTGCGAGTGGACAACGTCGAGGACCATGACGTCGATCCAGAGCGTTATGTCGTCAGTGGTGAAGCCGCTGAGGCGCTGACGAGAGCGAAGCGCGATCGTCGTCGGATCATCGCCGTCGGCACGACGACGACGCGTGCGCTGGAGTCGTTGATTATCGACAATGGGATCGTGCGATCAGGAGAAGGTGAAACACGCCTGTTCATCCGCCCTGGTCATCACTTTGAGCTGGTGTCGGGCCTCGTCACCAATTTCCATCTGCCGAAGTCGTCGCTGCTGTTCCTCGCGGCCGCGTTTGCGGGCCGCGAGGAGATCCTCGCCGTCTATCGAGATGCCGTGCAACGGCGCTACCGGTTCTACAGCTACGGCGACGCGATGTTGATTACGTGAGTCAACCGAGAAGACACAGCCCTCGTTCCAGAACAGTCTGTTCATTTCGTCACGATCGTGTTCCATCTCGATAGTGTCGGCCGCCGCCATTTCGTTGCCGGCTCATCTACGTAAATTCCGCGTTCGCTTCGA
>DAINQP010000096.1:6712-20833 GCA_036742665.1 Vicinamibacterales bacterium
CGGCCGCCGCCATTTCGTTGCCGGCTCATCTACGTAAATTCCGCGTTCGCTTCGATGGCCGCTGTTCGCTTCAGCGACCTCCTTCGTTGATCCCCACGACCCGTCGTGCCGACAGTCGCGTCTATGCGGGGAAATCCCAATTGAAACGGATCCCTCACTGGATGCACTAAGAGACCTACAGGATAGCGGAGGGTACGGAGATGTTGGACAAATCAACCGTCATGCTGGGCACTAGTGCTGAGATGCGCGCGATCGAACGCGAGATCGACGTCGCCGCAGGATGCATCGCCAAGGTGCTCATCACCGGTGAGAGCGGTGTCGGCAAGGAACTGGTAGCGCGTCTGATTCACGAGGGCAGTGCCCGTTGCGCCAACAAGTTCGTGGCGATCAACTGCGCGGGTCTGCCCGACTCGCTGCTCGAATCCGAGTTGTTCGGCCATGTGCGCGGCAGCTTCACGGGTGCCTATCGCGACAAGAAGGGCTGGCTCGAAGCCGGTCACGGCGGAACCATCTTCCTGGATGAGGTAGGTGAAATGAGCCTGCGTATGCAGGCGATGCTACTGAGGTTCCTCGAGACCGGCGAGATCCAGCGGGTTGGGTCCGAGCGTGCGTTGCCGCCTCTCGACGTGCGCGTCATTGCGGCGACCCACCGAAACCTGGCGGAGTGCGTGCGGGAGCGGACATTTCGCGAGGATTTGTATTACCGGTTGAATGTCGTGCACATCGAAGTGCCGCCACTGCGCGAGCGTCGCGGCGACATTCCGGTGCTCTTGAAGCACTTCTTGTTCATGTTCGCCTCCGCGCATCGCCTTCCCGTGCCCGAGGTCACTCCCGATGCCATGCAGCGGCTGGCCAGCTACGAGTGGCCGGGCAATGTGCGCGAGTTGAAGAACGTGGCCGAGCGTCTCGTCGTCGGCTCTCGATCGGGCCGCATCGAGACGACCTCGATTCCTTCGGATGTCACGGCTCGCAGCACCCAGAGCCCACCGCAGTCGGGCGTCGCCCTGACGGCTTCCTCGAACGTGGTGAGCGCGCCAGTAGCGCCGAAGGTCATGTCCAATCCTCGGGCGTCGGCGACTGCGTTGACGCTGCAACAGCGTCTCGACCATCTCATGAAGGACCGCGTGTCGTTCTGGTCGGAGGTGCATGAGCCATTCATGAACCACGACATCACTCGAGAAGATGTGCGGCAGCTCGTGCGTCAGGGACTGGCGCATACCCGCGGCAACTACAAGATGCTGGTCCGTGCCTTCAACATGGATCCGCGTGATTACAAGCGATTCCTCTGCTTCCTGCGGACCTACGAGTGCCACGTGTCGTTCCGTCCCTTCCGCATGATGGGCGGCTGCGCCGACGACGCCAACACTCCGATGGCGTGCGCGTAGGGACCCTGTGGCGTCTCTACGGCCGGGTGACACTGCGGTTCGCCTTGCCGCGTCGGAAGACGGCGAGCGTACGATTTGCTCGCGTGTCACGCGAAGGGCGATTTGAGTTTCCGGCAGGAGACGTTCCTCCGTGTCATGAAGGCGTTTCGCCAGCCCGGGGGTATTCAGTCCGCGGGCGGCTTCGGCGCCTTCGTCAATCGCGTCCGCAACAAGCTCCTGTTCGAGATGTATCGCTCCCACTCGAAGGCTACACCCCTCGAGGAGGAGGCCGGGGCGGCCGTCTTGGTACCGACCGGAATTACTTGAGAGTGCTGCTGCACCGGGCCAAACAGCGATTCAGGGCCGAATTCGTCGGGTCATGAAACGTCTAGGGACATTCCCGCACTAGACGTGCAGAACGCCATGACGCATCAACAAGCACTCGACGGACTGGCCTCGGGACGTTACCTTCTTGACGAGATGACCGAGGTCGAACGCTTCGAATTCGAAGAGCATTATTTCGGCTGCGCGGCGTGAGTCGAGGATGTCAAGCTCGGCGACATGATCCGGCAAAAAGCCCGGCGTGACGGCGCGGCCATGGCCCCAACACCCGGCTGGGTCGCCCTGCCGTTGTCCTGACCGGTGCGACGTGGTGGCGGCGGCCGATGGTCGCAGCGCCCTGGGCGCTGGCCCTACCCTGGCTTTGGTGGTGGGTTACCACCAGTTTCTGGGTCACGGTACCTGGTCTTCGTGATGCCGGCGGTCCGTAGTCGATCGAACCGGTGATGCTTCGCGGCGCGACGCGCGGCGCGGTCACGACGGTGGCCATCGCACCGGTCAGCGCGTCGTTGCGTTGTCGGCGGACTTGCTGACGCCGCCGCAATCATCGTCGTTGACGTACGAGATTCTCGCTGCGAATCGATCGCCCGTTGCAGCAGGCAAGCCTTCAGTGCCTTTCTCCGGAGCGCCCTTGATGCTGCTCGTTCCCGTAGGTGAGGTGCAGCGCGCTGGCCGTTACACGCTCCTGGTTCGCGACGGCGATCAGAAGAGTGTCCTTGGCGAGTACGAGTTCGACGTATCTACTGACCCGCTCCACTGAGAACTCGTATGGATTTGACGCGACGGTTCGTATTCCGTGGCAATGCGTCGGCCATTACCGGGCAGATTTATCGACGCAGGACGGATCCATCGGTCACGCGCATGGCGCGTTGATGTTCTGCCGCTCGGCGAGCACGCGGCCGCGACTTGAATCGGCATTCGCCAACGCGCGCGATTGGCGCGGATGAGGGCTTGGTCGGCTTCGCGTGGGCGTTCCTTCGCGCCGGCGCGCAAGGCGTCATTGCCGGATTGTGGGGCGTAGACGATCGGGCGACCGCCGATCTGATGGGACACGTGTACGCCCAGATCGCTCAGGGGCGAACGCCATCAGCGACGCTCCGCAACGCGAAGCTCGCGATGATCGCCGCCGCGGCGCCGCGGCCAAGCTGCTACTACTGGGCGGCCCCCTTCCAATTGTTCATCGGCTCGGCGTTGTGCCTTGAGCATTGCGCATCGGCATTCTGGGTTACCTTTACCGCATGCCGTTCCCCTACGAAGAGTTCGATCTGTCCGGCGTGCGCACGTATCCGCTGTCGTCGCGACATTCGAAGGCACGCGCTGAGGATTTTGCGCGGCCGGTCCCGCGAGGCAGATCCTTCGCGGCATGGTTTGATGCGCTGCCGGCAATCCTCGGTGCGGCGGATCTACGTCGCGTGGTGCGGGCAATCGTGGACGCGCGCCAACGTGGGGCTGGCGTGATGTGGGGCATCGGCGCGCATGTGATCAAGACGGGCGTGTCGCCAGTGCTCATCGATCTCATGGAACGCGGCTACGTGTCAGCGCTCGCGATGAACGGCGCGGGGATCATTCATGACTTCGAGATCGCGCTCTCCGGCGCGACATCGGAAGACGTCGACGAAGCGCTCGGGCCGGGTCGCTTCGGGATGGCGGAAGAGACCGGCCGTCTGCTCAACGAGATCGTCGGCGGCGCATCGACGCGCGGACTGGGATTGGGTCAGGCGGTTGCCGCGTATCTCGCCGACGTGAAGCCGGCGTACGGCGAGCGCAGCCTGCTGGTCGCCGCCCACCGTCTGCGGGTGCCAGTCACTGTCCACGTCGCTCTGGGCACCGACATCGTGCACATGCATCCAGATGCGTCCGGCGCGGCCATTGGTGACGCGAGTCTTCGCGACTTCCGTTACTTCGTCTCCTGTGTTGCTCGGCTGACCGGTGGCGTGTACTTGAACTGCGGTTCCGCGGTCGTGCTGCCGGAAGTGTTTCTGAAGGCGGTCGCACTGGCAAGAAACCAGGGCGTCTCTCTCGACCGCCTGACGACGGTCAACATCGATTTTGTGCGTCTGTATCGACCGCAAACGAACGTGGTGTCGAGGCCCGTAGCGGGCACCAACGGGGTCGGAATCAATCTCGTCGGACATCACGAGATACTGATCCCACTTATAGCCGCGGCGGTGATCGAGCTGGCGGGGGAGTAGAGTGGCGGTCCGCCTTCGCTGAAGCTACGGCGGACAACCGTCGCGTGGCTCGCCAACCGTAGCTCACGCATTCGCTGGCAAGCGTGAGCGAAGGTTGGTGCCGGAGGGCAGACTCGAACTGCCGACCCCGCGCTTATGAGACGCGTGCTCTAACCGGCTGAGCTACTCCGGCACAAACGATAATTCTAACAGGCCTAGCCCAGCCTGACGTCATGACCAGCCTTCTCCAGCAAGTCCGGCGCACCATCCGCCGACACGCGCTGTGTCCGCCGGGGAGCCGTGTTCTCGTCGGGCTCTCGGGAGGATCGGACTCGGTCGCCCTTACCCTGCTTCTGCGCGAGCTGTCCGAACACGGCGGCTTCAACCTCGTTGCCCTCGCGCACATCAATCACCAGCTTCGGCCGGACGCGAGTCGCGATGAACAGTTCTGCCGCGAATTTGCCGCAGGAATTAATGTGCCGATCCACGTCGAAGCGGTGGACGTCAGGTCGTATGCGGCGTCACAGCGCCTCTCGCTTGAGGATGCCGCACGACGGTTGCGCTACGAATCGCTGCGTCGATGCGCCGTCGAAATCCACGCCGATCGCGTGGCCGTCGGCCATACTCGTGACGATCAGGCGGAGACGTTTCTCTTGAAGCTGATTCGCGGCGCCGGCCTGACCGGTCTCGGTGGAATCTACCCTCAGCGCGGAGACGTCATCCGGCCATTGCTCGAGCTATCCCGTGCCGCACTCTGTGAGTATCTGCAGCGAGCCGGACAGGCGTGGGTCGAGGATCACACGAACGCTGACTTGAAGAATCCCCGCAACCGAATTAGACATCGGGTTCTTCCCGAATTGAATGAGGCAGCAGGAGCCGATACGACGTATGCCATCGCTCGCGCGGCCGGGCTGGCGCGCGACGACAGCCAATGGCTCGACGAGCTGGCAGACCGCCGTTTTCATGCCCTGGTCAGAGTGGCGCCTTACGGTCTCGATATCGATGCCGCTGCATTCGATGAGGAACCGCCACCGGTGCAGCGCCGGGTCCTGCTGAAAGGACTTCGGATGGTGGCAGATGGGCGCGAAATCGGCCTCGAACACGTCGAGTCCGCACTCGGGGTTGCGGCTGGGCTTTCTGGTGGGGCTGACGTCCCCGGTGGCCGGGTGGAACTTCGGGGGGGAAAACTGGTCTTACTCAGAAGGGAATGAAACCTAGGCCGGAGATCGCGACTAAAGTGTTAACCTTATTAAGGGTTTTCCCCACACAGCTTGTTGGAGGGTGGTTTTGAATTCAACGCTTCGTAGCTTGGTGTTCTGGATGGTCATGGCCGTTATCGCGGTCCTCGTCTGGAACTTTTCAACCAAGTTCCAAACCGCCGCCAAAGTAGTCAATTTCACGCAATTTCTCACCTCCGTCGAAAGGGGCCAAATCGCCTCGGTCACGATCACCGGCAACGAGATCGCCGGCGTTCGCAAAGATGGCGAAACCTTCCGGAGCTATGCGCCGCCTCAGTATGAGGGTCTGGGCAACCGGCTATTTGAAAAAGGCGTGGATGTCACTGGGCGGGAGGCGACGACCAGTCCGTGGGCGGCACTGCTCTATAACTGGGCTCCCATTCTGCTGATGATTGGCTTCTGGGTCTTCATCATGCGGCAGATGCAGAGTGGCGGGAACAAGGCCCTGTCGTTCGGCAAGAGTAAGGCGAAGCTGTCGTCCAGTGCCCAGAAGAAAGTGACGTTCAAGGACGTCGCCGGTGTGGATGAAGCGAAGGAGGAATTGCAGGAGATTATCGATTTCCTCCGCGAGCCTCAGAAATTTCAGAAACTCGGTGGCCGCATTCCCAAGGGCGTCCTGCTCATGGGACCTCCCGGAACGGGTAAGACGTTGCTCGCGCGCGCGGTTGCCGGCGAGGCGAACGTTCCGTTCTTCTCAATCAGCGGTTCCGATTTCGTGGAGATGTTCGTCGGCGTCGGTGCGTCGCGCGTCCGCGATCTGTTCGAGCAGGGCAAGAAGAACGCGCCCTGCATCGTCTTCATCGACGAGATCGATGCGGTCGGCCGTCATCGCGGAGCAGGGCTCGGCGGCGGACACGACGAGCGCGAGCAGACGCTGAATCAGTTGCTCGTCGAAATGGACGGCTTCGAATCGAACGAGGGTGTCATCCTCGTGGCCGCGACGAATCGTCCCGATGTGCTCGATCCGGCGCTGCTGCGTCCCGGCCGTTTCGATCGACGTATCGTTGTCAATCGTCCCGACGTGAAGGGCCGCGAGGGTATCCTCCTCGTCCACACCAAGAAGATTCCGCTCTCCGACGATGTGGATGTGGCGGTGCTGGCGCGTGGCACCTCAGGCTTCTCGGGTGCGGATCTGGCAAACCTGGTGAACGAGGCCGCGCTCAATGCCGCGCGCTACAACCAGAAGGTCGTGCGCATGCACGACTTCGAGTTTGCCAAGGACAAGGTGCTGATGGGGGCCGAGCGCCGCTCGATGATCATCAGCGAGGAGGAGAAGCGCGTCACCGCGATCCACGAGGCCGGTCACGCACTCCTCACGGTGATGCTGCCGCACGCCGATCCGATTCACAAGGTGACGATCATCCCGCGCGGGATGGCGCTCGGTCTGACGCAGCAGCTGCCGATGGACGAGAAGCACAACTACTCGCGCGAGTATCTCGAGGATCAGATCGCGATCCTGTGCGGCGGCCGGATCGCGGAAGAGGTCACGATCGGCAGCATCACGACCGGCGCTGGCAACGATCTCGAGCGCGCAACCGATCTCGCGCGGCGCATGGTATGCGAGTGGGGCATGAGCACGACGATGGGCCCGCTCACGTTCGGCAAGAAGGAAGAGCAGATCTTCCTCGGCCGCGAGATCGCGCAGCACCAGGACTACAGCGAGGACACCGCGCTTCGCATCGATCAGGAAGTGAAGCGGTTCGTCACTGACAATTATGGCCGCGCGCTGGCGATCATCACCGAGCACAAGGAGCGGATCCTCGACATGGCCGACGCGCTGCTCGCGCGCGAGACACTCGATGCCGATCAGGTGAAGCGTCTCTGCGCCGGGCTGCCGCTCGATGAGCCGGCATCGGCCACGGGATCGTCCACGCCACCCGCGCCACGCGAGCCGAAGCCCGCGAAGGAGCGGCCGTCAACGGCGATCGTGCCGCCGATTGCGCCCCGGCCGGTCACGCAGGAATAAGAAGGTCAAAAGGCAAAGGGCAAAGGTCAAAAGTAAGTTTAGGTGCAGCAACGACGCCCACTTCGGTGGGCGTTGTTGTGTACGGACCTTTGACATTGCCTTTTGACCTGAATAAGGTTGCGACCCGTGTATCCTCGCCGCCGATTCACGATTCCGCTGAAGGGGGGCCGGTCGCTGGCGTTAGGGGACCGCACGTTGGTGATGGGCATCATCAACGTCACCCCTGATTCCTTTTCAGACGGTGGACGGCTGCTCAGTCCCCAGGCTGCCATCGACGCCGGCCTGCGAATGGTTGAGGACGGCGCAGATCTGCTGGACATCGGCGGGGAGTCCACCCGACCCGGGGCGCAGCCAACCCCGGAAGGTGAAGAGCGCAGCCGGATCCTGCCGGTCATCGAAGCGCTCGCCGGTCGGGTTCAGGTGCCGATCTCCGTCGATACCTACAAGGCGTCCACCGCCGAAGCGGCGCTCTCGGCGGGGGCCTCGCTCGTCAACGATGTCAGCGGCTTGCGTTACGAGCCCGATTTGGCCACAGTCGTGGCCAAGTACGGCGTGCCGATTGTGCTGATGCACACGCGCGGGCGATCGCGCGACATGTATCAGCAGGCGGTCTACACCGAGGTCGTCGACGAGGTGCTCGACGAAGTGCGCGAGAGCATGGCGTTTGCCGCCGGAGCCGGCATCCCGAAGGAGCACATGCTGGTCGACCCCGGCCTCGGGTTCGCGAAGGAAGCGCCTCACAGCTTCGAGGTGTTGTCGCGTCTCCATGAGTTCGCCGAACTCGGTCGGCCCATCGTCATTGGTCCGTCCCGTAAGACGTTCCTGACCAAGCCGCTGGTGCGGCGCGACGGCGATGGCGGGTCGCGCGATTGGGCGACGAGTGCCGCGGTGACGGCGGCCATCCTGTGCGGCACGCACATCGTCCGCGTGCATGCTGTCAAGGAACTGGCCGAAGTCGTACGCGTCGCCGATGAAATCCGGAAGTATCATCGCGATGTCTGATGATGGACTGGCTCACCGAGTTGCTCCGCCGCCGACCCGCTGTCTCATGGTGGGATCTGCTCGATGTGGCGCTGGTGTCGATTCTGATCTACGAGCTGCTGCTACTGATCCGCGGTACGCGCGCGATGCAGATGGCACTGAGCGGCGGCTTTCTCATCGCGCTGTTCTTCATTTCGCAGTGGTTGGACCTCGAGACCGTGAATTGGGTGATTCGCAATCTCGCCACCTACATGGTGTTTGCGATCATCGTCCTGTTTCAGGCTGACATCCGCCGTGCGCTGGCGCATTTCGGCCGCGCGCAGTTCTTCAAGTACTTCGAGCGTTCGTCGAGCGACGACGAGACCGTCGAGGAACTTGTCGTGGCGGCGACGACGCTGGCCGCGCGACGTGTCGGGGCGATCATCGTCATCGAGAGACAAATCGGGTTGCGCAACTATATCGAGGGCGGCATCCCGCTCGACGCGACCGTCACCTACGATTTGCTGACAAGCATCTTTCAGCCGAACTCGCCATTGCATGATGGCGCGGTGATCGTGCAAGGGAACCGCATCGCTGCCGCCGCGTGCTTCCTTCCGCTGTCGGTCAATCCGCGTGTCAGTCGAGAGCTCGGCACGCGTCACCGCGCGGCGCTCGGTCTCACCGAGGAGAACGACGCCGTCGCGCTCGTGGTATCCGAAGAGAGCGGCGCGATTTCTCTGGCGATCGGTGGAGAGCTGGAGCGAGGCGTTGAAGCGGCGATGCTGCGGCAGCGGCTGGAGTCGCGGTTGAACGTACGAACCCGCAGCGATACGCGTCAGCGTGAAGCGCGCAGCAGGATTGCCTGATGGCCATCCGGCTCTTTCAGAATCTCGCGCTCAAGGTGGTCTCGGTCGTACTGGCGGCGTTGCTCTGGCTGATCGTGTCCGGCGAGCAGACGGTGGAGCGCGTGCTGCGCATTCCTCTCGAGTACACCAATATCCCGGCACAACTCGAGCTTGTTGGCGATCCGCTGACCGTCGTCGATGTGCGTGTGCGCGGGTCGTCTGGCACACTCGGGCGGCTGTCGGCGGGCGAGCTGGCCGCGGTCCTCGACGTGCGCTCGCCTCGTCCTGGACAGCGGCTGTATCACCTCACTGGTAGCGATGTCCGCGCGCCGTTCGGTGTGGATGTCGTGCAGGTGACGCCCTCGTCGATGGCCCTGTTCTTCGAACGCTCGTCTACCAAGACCGTTGCGGTCCTACCCGTGCTCGAGGGACAACCGGCCGAAGGGTACGTGGTGGACAAAGTCACGGCGGACCCGGCAAAGGTGGAGATCGTCGGCCCCGCCAGCTCTCTCAAGTCCGTCGCGAGCGCGGTGACCGAGGCCGTGTCGGTCGAGGGCGCGACGCAGAACGTGGCCGAAACAGTGACCGTAGGCCCTGCCGACCCGTCAGTGCGCTTGCGTGGTCCGCAGACGACCGCACGTGTAACGGTCGCAATCGTTCCGGTCCGATAATCCATTATTGAAGCGATGAGACAGCTGTTTGGTACTGATGGTGTGCGTGGCAAAGCCGGAGATCCGCCGCTCGACGTTCCGACGATCCGGCGGCTTGGCGCGGCGCTTGTGCGGGTGCTTCGACTTGCCCAGAGCGAGCATCGCGAGTCAGGGCACGCCCACGGTGGCGTCGGCAATGAGGCGCGTCCGGTGATTCGCCTGCTGGCTGGTCGCGACACGCGCGAATCGGGTGGCTGGATCGAGCGGGAACTGGCGTTCGGGATCAGGAACCAGGGCGGGACGCTGACGAGTGCCGGTATCATCCCGACGCCCGCAGTGGCGTATCTCACACCGCGTCTGGGCTACACGGCCGGGGTTGTGATCTCGGCGTCACACAATCCGTTCGAAGACAACGGCATCAAGGTGTTCTCGGGTGCCGGCGAGAAGTTCACCGAAACGCTCGAGCGCACAGTTGAGGCGATGGTGGCCGACGCGTCGTGGTCAGTGAGCGAGGGCGAAGCGGGCCCTGTCGAGCAAGTGGATCTCCGATCCGAATACATGGCGCACCTGCGCGAGATTCTGCCGGCGGACGCCCGAACCGCAGCGATGCGGTTGGCCATCGATTGTGCCAACGGTGCGACGACAACGGTCGCGCCCAGACTGTTCGAGGGCCTCGGTTTCGACGTGGGTCACATCGGGAGTCAGCCTGACGGCAAGAACATCAATCGCGGATGCGGGTCGACTGCGCCAGAGCCGCTGGCGAAGATGGTCGTCGAGGGAGCCTATCCCATCGGCGTGGCATTCGACGGCGACGGTGATCGCGCGATTTTCGTGGACGGGTCCGGCAAGATCGTTGACGGCGACGCCGTGATGCTGATGTGCGCGAAGCGCATGAAGGCGGAGGGCCGGCTGAAGGGCAACGCGATCGTCGCGACCGTGATGAGCAACATCGGTCTGGAGATCGCGCTCAAGAACGCCGGCATCGACATCGTCCGTTGCGCGGTCGGCGACAAGTACGTGATGGAGGAGATGATGCGACGCGATTTGTCGCTTGGCGGTGAACAGTCGGGTCACATCATCTTCTCGGATTATCTGTTCACGGGCGACGGGCTCGCCACGTCGTTGAACGTGCTGCGCACCATGGCCGCAAGCGGCCGTTCTCTGGCAGATCTGGCTGCCGAGCTCACGATGTACCCGCAGGTGCTGATGAACTTGCGCGTGAAGGAGAAGGTCGATCTCAAAACATTACCCAGCGTTGCCGAGGTCATGTTGGCGGTTGAGAGCCGTCTCGCCGGCAACGGGCGCCTGCTCGTGCGGTACTCGGGAACCGAACCACTGCTCCGCGTGATGCTCGAAGGCCAGGACGAAGCGGAGATTCGGAAATGGGGGCAGGAGATCGTCGATGCGGTTAAAGAAGCACTCGCGTAAATGATCCGCCTCTCGGTCAACGTCAACAAAGTCGCCACCGTTCGCAACTCACGTGGCGGTGCGGTGCCGTCGGTACTTGATGCGGTACGCGTGTGCGTCGACGCCGGAGCGCCGGGCATCACGGTCCATCCGCGCGCCGATGCGCGGCACATCACGGCCGCGGATGTGCACGAGGTGTCGGCGTGGCTGCGGGCGTTGAATCGGCAGGTGGAATTCAACATCGAAGGCGATCCGCGTCCCGACCTGTTGCACATGGTCCACGCCGTCAAGCCGACGCAGTGCACACTGGTGCCGGTGAAGGCTGGTGAGATCACCAGTCAGGCCGGATGGTCGCCGGATACGCCGCGTGAGGAGATGGCGGCCGTTGTGCGCGGTCTCCACAGTGACGGCATCCGCGTCAGCATCTTCGTTGACCCGGGGGAGGCGCCGATTCGATGGGCCGCGGACATCGGTGCAGATCGCGTTGAGCTCTATACGGAGCCGTTCGCACGTGCTTTCGAGGCAGGCGACGCGGCGGGTCAGGCGTCGTTCGAGGTCTACGCCAAGGCGGCGCACCTGGCTGCCTCGATCGGCTTAGGGGTCAACGCCGGCCACGATCTCGACCTCGAAAATCTGGTCCTGTTCCGGCGACTCCCGCACCTCGATGAGGTCTCGATCGGCCACGCGCTCATCAGCCACGCGCTGTTCGTGGGCTTGGAGCGCAGCGTCCGCGACTACCTGGAAGCCCTGTCGGTGAAATAAGATGGTCTCCGGTCGCCGGTCTTTGGTGTGGCCCGTAGACCGCAGACCGTAGACCGTAGACCCAATGAAAGCCGACTCTATCGCGTACGTCATCGCCGGCATGTGCTTTGGCGTGATTCTCGGCTGGATCATCGGCACGCAGCAGGCTCGACGTCCCGCCGCCGCCGCGCCAGCGGCGCAGGCCGCCGGCACTGAAAGCCAGACGGCGGGCAATCCGCGGCAGGCCCCGCCGCTCGATGAGGGCCGCGTGCAGGCATTGACGACGATCATCAAGAGCGACCCGAAGAATCTCGACGCCGTGCTTCAGCTCGGAAACACCTATTTCGATGCCGAGCAGTGGGAAGAGGCGATTCAGTGGTATCGGCGCGCGGTCGAGCTCGATCCGAAGAACCCTGATGCGAGCACGGATCTCGGCGTCAGCCTCTACTACACGAATCGTCCGGACGAAGCCCTCGTGCAGTTCGAGCACTCGCTGAAGGTGAGCCCGCAGCACACTAAAACGCTTCTCAACAAAGGTATAGTCCTCGCGTTCGGCAAGCGTGACCTCAAGGCTGCCGCCGCAGAATGGGAGAAGGTCGTCACGCTGGCGCCGAACAGTCCGGAAGGTCAAGCTGCCCGCCGCGCGCTCGAGGGCATCGCGTCCGCACACGCCGGAGGCGGCGCGACGACAAACCAGTGACCAGACTGCTGCTCATTGCGGTTCTCCTGCTCCTGATCGCATGGGCGTTCTGGAAAGTCGTGGACGGCATCATCGAGGCGTTCGGCGGTCTGCCAGCCTCGAGACGCAAGTCGCCGGTGAAGCTTGTGCGCGATCCGGTTTGCGGGACGTGGGTGTCGCCACGCGAATCGCTCGGCCTTCGCTCCGGCGAGCACACGCACTACTTCTGCTCCGACGCGTGTCGGGCCAAGTTCGCGAAAGACAGATGAGCACTCGCCTCGAAGAACAGACGCGCGCCGAGATCGTCGAAGCCGGTCGCCGCATGTACGCGCGCGGCTACGTGGCATCGAACGACGGCAACATCAGCGCCCGTCTCGACGAGTCGCGGATTCTCACCACACCGAAGAGCGTCTCGAAGGGTTTCATGACGCCGGACATGATGGTGATCGTGGACTACGAGGGCAAAAAGCTTTCGGGCGACCGCGATGCCTCGTCCGAGCTGCCCATGCACCTCGAGATCTATCGCAACCGGCCCGACGTCAATGCTGTCGTCCACGCGCATCCGCCGCTGGCCACCGGGTTCGCGGTCGCTGGGATCCCGCTGACGCGAGCTGTGCTTGCGGAAGTAGTGACGACCCTGGGCAGCATCCCGATCGCCGAGTACGGCACGCCGTCCACCGCCGAACTACCTGCCGCCGTTCGCAAATACATCAAGGCGCACGACGGGCTGCTGCTGGCGAATCACGGCGCGGTAACCTGCTGCCGGACGGTGATGACGGCGTACTACAAGATGGAAACCATCGAGCACTTCGCCAAGATCAGCCTGGTGGCGCGGTTGCTCGGTCGCGAGCATCTCATCTCGCGAGAAGAAGTAGAGCGCCTCCAGGGGCTTCGCGGGATGTACGGGATCGCTGCGCCGGCGCCGCTCTGCGCCGATCCCTCTGAGCTGGTCGCAACCGACCAGATCCTGTGCCAAGTACTCGAAGCCCCCGAAGCAGGCTCGGCGCGACTAGTGCCAGACACCACATCGAACAGACTCGTATCAGACGTGGCCGCGACGCTGCGCCAAGCAAGCAGAGACGGGGAAATTCGGCTAACATACGGCGAACTCACGGCGCTCATTGCCGACGCCGTCAAGAATCTCAGAGAGTAGAGTAAAGCATGGGAGAAGCGCTGGGCATGGTGGAGACCAAGGGTCTGGTCGCGATGATTGAAGCGGCCGACGCGATGGTCAAAGCTGCAAAGGTCACGCTCGTCGGCTGGGAGAAGATCGGCGCCGGATACGTGACGGCCATCGTGCGTGGCGACGTCGCCGCGGTCAAGGCCGCCACCGACGCCGGCGCGGCCGCTGCACGGCGGGTCGGTGAACTCGTGTCGGTGCACGTGATTCCACGGCCACACGCCAACCTCGAAGACGCCCTCCCGATCGGTAAGTCGAACGCCGTCAAGGCCTGATCGTTTTAACCCCGCATGATCCTCGCCCGCATCGTCGGGACGGTTGTCGCTACGCGGAAGGACCCGCGGCTTGTCAGCAACAAGCTGCTCGTGGCGCGCCCGATGAACCCGCATGGCAAAGCGGAAGGCAACTATCTGGTCGCCGTTGACACTGTGGATGCTGGTGTTGGAGAAACGGTGCTCATCGTCAGCGGCAGCTCGGCGCGCATGGCGTCGGGCATGAAGGATTGTCCGGTGGACGCCGCGATCGTCGGCATCGTCGATTCCGTCGAGGTCGCCGCCGGCGACTGACGTAGGGCCGGTGCC
>DAINQP010000097.1:0-20737 GCA_036742665.1 Vicinamibacterales bacterium
CAGATCGCCGCGCACGCTGGGCAGCAAGTGATAGTTCTTCAGCGCCGGCTCCGTGGCCAGCGCGTCGACCAACGGCAGCGCGACCGCCGGACCTGATGCCATCGACACCGCCACCGCGCGATTCAGCTCCACCACCGGCGACGGCATCAAACGCGCGAGCTCGCCGTACAGCGCCACAATTGCTCGCCAGTCCGTGTCTGCGGCGACGCGTGCACGAGCGTGACACGCGGCGATCGATGCCTGCAGTACATACCGTCCGCGCTCGCCACCCAGGCGCTCGGCTCGTTCGAGCGCCGCAAGCCCGCGATGAATGAGTAGCTGATCCCAGCGGCCGCGATCCTGATCGAGCAACAGGATGGGTTCACCGTTGGGACCGGTGCGGGCCGCTGCGCGGGATGCCTGAATCTCCATCAGAGCAACCAGGCCGTGGACCTCCGGTTCTCCCGGTGCGAGCTCGGCGAGGATGCGGCCCAGACGCAAGGCGTCTTCACATAACGCCGGACGCATCCAATCGTCGCCGGCGGTCGCCGAATATCCTTCGTTGAAGATCAGGTATACAACTTCGAGGACCGACGACAGCCGTTCGGCGAGCTCGGCACCGCGCGGTACTTCAAATGGGACGTTCGCCTCGGACAGCGTCCGCTTGGCGCGGACGATCCGCTGCGCGATAGTGGGCTCGGCCACGAGAAACGCACGGGCAATTTCCTCGGTCGTGAGTCCGCCCATTAGCCGGAGCGTCAGCGCGACGCGCGCCTCAGTCGACAACACCGGATGGCACGCGATGAAGATCAGACTCAGCATGTCATCGCCCACGTTGTCGTCCAACGCTGCGTCGAAATCGGGAATCGACTCCTGCTGCGTCTCGAGCTCGTAACCAAGCTCCTGATGCTTGCGGTCGAGCATCTTGTGACGCCGGAAGTGATCGATCGCGCGATGCTTGGCGGCGGCCATGAGCCAGGCCGCCGGGTTGCGCGGAATCCCCGAGGTCGGCCACTGTTCGAGCGCCGAGACCAGCGCGTCCTGCGCGAGATCCTCAGCCATGCCGACGTCCCGCACGATGCGGGTGAGGCCGGCGATGACTTTCGCCGACTCGATTTTCCAAACGGTTTCGATGGCGCGCTGTGTATCGGTAGCCGTCACGGCTACCGATCACACCATCATCGAAACCGTCACGGCAAGCGGGCGTCAGTTCTTGGCGTCGATCTTCGCGCGGAGACGCTCTTCGGCCTCGCGCAGCTCGGGCGTCAGCGCCGGACCGAAATCATCAGCCTCGAACACCTGCCGAATCTCGATCTCGCCCTCGCCTTCATGCGGGTTCGGGCAGCGCTTCACCCACGCGATCGCCTCTTCGCGTGATTTCACCTGCCAAATCCAGAACCCTGCCACGAGTTCCTTCGTCTCGGCGAAGGGACCGTCGATGACCGTTCGGGTATCGCCATTGAACCTCACGCGGACACCGCTCGAGCTGGGGTGAAGGCCTTCGCCAGCGAGCATGATCCCGGCCTTGACCAGTTCCTCGTTGAACTTGCCCATCTCTTCCAGCAACTTCGTGCTGGGCATCTTCCCCGCTTCCGAGTCTTTCGTCGCCTTCACCATCACCACGAATCGCATGATTTCTCTCCTCTACTGACACGTCGAGCGGGAAGCGGCGAAATCGACAAGCTGTGCAGACGGGCGAGGCTGGTCCTTGGTGCTTGGTGCTTGGTGCTTGGTCCTAGGGGTTGGGCGATGCGGTCGGAGTCGTGGCGACCGGCCTCTCGGTGAACGTGCGCCCGTCGGCCAGTATCACTGATACGAACAGACCGCCGGGCGATCCGTCGCGCAGCGGCCGCACTGTTACTTTCACTTCGTCGCCGGTCTTCACCGTAGTGGATTTCCACCCGGCGCGCACCAGGTAGGCGGGCGACGTCATCTCAACCTTCCAGACAACGGTTCCGCCCTTCTGATCGGGGACTTCAACTTCCATCCACGAGTGCGGGTTGGTCCAGGAGAACTGCTTGATTGTGCCGACGAGCTCGACCGACTTCGTCCGATCGATGCCGGCGGACGAGTGATGCGCGGACACGATCGTGGACGCGAGGACAAGAGCAGCGCACAACGGAGCGGATTTCATAACGTCTCTCACTTCGCCTGAAATTCTGACTGCGTGCTGGGAATATGCGAGTTCAGGTCAGGCGTGCACGTGACTTCCGTGACCTCCTGGTCGTCCACACGGTTCCAGCGCTTGGTCCATTTCATCTCGCCCTCCCAGCTCTTCGGGTCGGTCAGCGTGTATTCGATCTCGAGCACGGCGCCGCCCTTGAGCAGACGTAGGCGCTCGACGATATGCAGGGCGTCGGTCGCCGGGATACCGGCGTCGATCCAGTGATGATCGTTGACGAAATGCATCGTGTCCACGACGAGCGTGTCGCCATCCCATTTCCCGATCGATTCGCCGTTGAACGTGCGGACGACGACGTCAGGGTCGGAGTGCGGCCGTCCGTCGAGATAGACAATCCGCAGGCTGTTCATGAAGTGGCTGACCATGTAGATCGCAGTCGGTAACTGGATCATGGCCACCGGCCACACGCGCGTCATGATGAGCGGAAGCCCTGCTGGCCAGCACTGGCCGATGTCGTCGCGGTAGGCCTTGCCTTCCTTCTGCGCCTTCTGCGCCGCCTCGAAGTGCTTGAGCGTTTCCGGCGTCATCTTGTTGGCCGCCGGCGGCGGTCCGAACCGCCACGAGTTCTGACTGCCGGCCATGTCGATGAACCACGTGCCGGTGAGATCGAACGGCGGCTTCGGTCGTGGTTTGGCGAGATTGGCCGGCGCGAGCGGATTCAGCGGCACGGCCGGCGCCTGCGCGGCGGCGTCAGGCGGAATCAGCAGGCCGAGAGCCGCCACCCACATCAACCCTCTTGGCATTTATCGCTCCCGCAGCTTCATCTTCACGGCACCCTTTTCATCGAGGTACTCGCGGTTGTTCTCGCAGACGAACTCGACCATCTTGTAGTTCGGCATCCGCCGGTAGGCGAGCGTATACGTGAACGGCTTCTCGAGCACCACCGGATCGTCGACCGTGATCTGGTCGTGCAGCATGTCGGTCGTCACCAGACGGACCCGCTCGGTGATTCGCATCTGGTTGCTGTGCGGCGTGTTCTGAAACCCGAGCACAGACTCCTTGATGCCGACGGTATCGATCACGAGCGTGTCGCCGTCCCACGTTCCCACGGAATGACCGTAGTAGCCCGGCGGCACGTCATCGATTGGCAGCTGCGGCTGGTTCATGTAGACGCGCCGTACCTCGCTGAACGCCTCGGTGATGATCGTGATCTGCGCCGGTCTCTGGATAATTTCCGCCGGATACAACGCGACGGCCATCATTCGCGGAAAGCCGTACGGCACACACTGCACCGCAGCAGTGCCGAGCGGCTCGCCTCGTTTCGTGGCTTCATCTTCGGCCGCGCGTCGCGCCTCGTACGGCTTCGCATACAGCGGCTTCAGCACGATTGGCGTCGGCGGCGGTGGATTCAATTTCGGATCGGCTCCGCGCCCGGCACGATACGGTGCCCACACGCCTGACAGATCCGGCGGCGTTTGAGCCTGCACGTGACTCGCCAGCGCGACGAAGAGCACCAGTAGCGCGGGTCCTTTTGGACCCGCCAGCACACGACGTCTCACGGCTGCCCCGCGACGCGACCGGGACCGTTACCGAGCACACGCCCATCACGCACCGTGGCCGTCACGAGCAAGCCGCCGGCCTCGCCACTGCGAAGCGGATTCAGCACGACCGAAATCTTATCGTTCACTTTCACGTCACTGAACTTCCAGCCCGCCTGCATCAGGATGCTTGGACTGCCCAACTCGACGCTCCAGTGCTTCACGGCGCCCTTCTCGCCGGGGACGTCGAGCTCGATGTACACGTGAGGGTTGGTCCACTCAAAGCCGGTCACGGTGCCGCTCATCGTGAGCCGTTTCGCAGTGTCGAACATGGCAAATGAGTGGTGCGCGAGGACCGGGTGCGCGGCGACAAGCGCCGCGCACAACAGCACACCCACGTAGAGGCGCGTCTTCACTTTTTCTGTGATGCCTTCTCTTCGGCGCGCGCCGCGCTCAGGATATTGCGCAGCCCGTAGTTGCCCTCGTGACAGCCGTACTCGAAGAGCGGCTGCGAGGCATCCCTCATGAGGTTCATCTCGAACGTCCACGGCTTGGCCCATGTCGCGGCGTCATCGATGGTGACCGCCCACTGCACCTTGTTCGGCGCGAGCGGGGTGAAGCGCTCAATCAGCGTGTACGTCTCCGGATTGGCGTTGCGATACGCGCCACGGTCGTTGAAGTTCTTGGTGATGACGACGAGCGTGTTGCCTTGCCAGTGGCCGCGCGCCGATCCCATGTACGAGGTGATGTTCTTCCCCGGCCGCGCTGAGTCGTCCAGTGGAATGATGCGAGTCTCGTGGATCATCTCGTAGCGGATGGCGACGATGCCCGGTGCCTGAGTGATGTCGTAGGCGTTCCCGTAGATCGCCGGCATCATCGAGCCGGGCACCCCGCGTGTGATGCACCGGTCGTAGAGGCTGCGGTCCTCCCACGAGTCCGCCGGTCCGCGGCCACTGTTCTTCCGTGCCACCGCGCGGGCATCCGCCGCTTTCTGCCCGGCCGCGGTGAGCGCAGGGACACGGCCGTCGGCCGGCTCGACGATGAGCCATGCGCGGCTGTTCTTCGCGTTGTAGTGCTCGTACCAATGCACCGGTCCGGCTCCCGTGTCCGCGCCACCGATGCCTGCCGCACTGGCCAGCGCACGCTGCTGACGCTCGCGCACGATTTCGGCGAACTCGGAGTCGTCCACATCGTCGGCGCTCTTGCCGGCGAACTGCGTGGGCCGCTCCATCGGGATGCCGTTCTCATCCTTGTTGGTGTAGGTCCCTTGCAGATCGGGGTCGCCCCACGGCGTCTTCGCCGGCACATATGGCGGCGCAGTCTTCGCGGGTGCGGGTGCGGCCGCGGCAGCCGCTGCGCTTCCACTGCGCTGCGGTGCCTGCGCATGGAGCGCGATTCCGGTGACGATCACCGCCGCAGAAATAAAAGTCCAAAGAATACGGGCCTGTCTGGTCATAGGTATGGCCTCATGGAGCATCTTGGGCATCGCCGGGCCGGGAGTCAAGGGCGTCGAGTGGGTTTGATCGGGAATTGACGGGACGAAGTTGGCGTAAGCTGAGGACATGGCAGACGTTCTCGTCTCGCCGCCGGCGCCAGCACCTGCCCCGGTGATCGACTGCGCCGCCTACTGTGGCGGCGCGCGGGTGGCCGACCTTGGCATCGATCAGATTCGGCCGGCGCTGGCTCACGATGACCAGTTCGTGTGGCTCGGCCTCTATGAGCCCGAACAAGACGTGCTGCGCACGGTGCAGCAGCAGTTCGGGCTGCACGACCTGGCGATCGAAGACGCCTACAACGCACACCAGCGGCCGAAACTCGAGCTCTACGAAGACTCGGTGTTCGTGGTCCTGCGCACGGCCCATATGTCCACATCGTCGCGACATCTGGAGTTTGGCGAGACACATATTTTTCTCGGACGCAACTACCTCGTGACGGTGCGTCACGGGTCGTTACGCTCCCACATCGGCGTGCGACAGCGTTGCGAGTCCACACCGCACCTGCTCTCGAAGGGACCTGGCTACGTCCTCTACGCGGTGATGGACTTCGTCGTCGATCAGTATTTGCCAGTGGTGCAGCAGATCGAGGAAGAGGTCGAGGATCTCGAGGACGTGATCTTCGGGATGGCCGACACCGGAGACGCGACGTCGCGCATCTATCAGCTCAAGCGAGATCTGCTGTCACTGCGCCGTGCGGTCACGCCGCTCGTCGAAGTCTGCAATCGCCTGATGCGATTCGATCTGCCCCACATCCCCGACGACACGCGCGTCTACTTCCGCGACGTCTACGATCACATCGTGCGGTTGAATGAGACGATCGACGCCCAGCGGGAACTACTGACCACCGCGCTCGAGGCCCACCTGTCGTTGATGTCGCACGCCCAGAACGAGCACATGAAGCGCATCACCGCCTGGGCGGCAATGATCGCCGTGCCGACGATGATCGCGGGAATCTATGGCATGAACTTCAAGCACATGCCGGAATTGAACTGGGGTTACGGCTATCACCTGTCGATCGTGGTGATGGCGGCCGCCTGCGTCGGTCTTTACGTCGGCTTCAAACGATCTGGTTGGCTTTGAGTCCCTCGACCTTTGACGTTTGCCCGTTGACCTGCGGCCGCCAGCGATAGCTTCGGCCGGTACGCCCACCAAACGCGGATCGCGAACAGCAGAGCGAAGCCCGCAGCCCACCGCCACGGTTCAGTGGTGTCGGCTTTCACGAGCTGCCAGAAGTGCAACGTCCCACCCGCCGCGGCGACGTAAGCGAGGCGATGCAGCTTGCCCCATTTGCGGCCGAGTTTTCTGATCGAGAACTTGTTCGATGTGATCGCCAGGACCAGCAGCATCAGAAACGTCGACATGCCGACCGTGATGAACGGCCGCTTGAGGACGTCCTCAATCATGAACGACACGTCGAAGTAGTGGATGAAGACGACCCATGTGAGCATGTGCAGCGTCGCGTAGAAGAACGCGAACAGACCGAGCATGCGGCGCGCCTTGATGATCTCGTTCCACCCCATCAACCGGCGCAGAGGTGTCACCGAGAGCGACGCGGCCAGGCAGCCGAGCGCCCACGTACCGGTTTGATCGGTGATGTAGTCGCCGGGGTTCGCGGTCAGGGCGTTGAAGTCGGCACCGTAATAGAGTCGGTAGAACCCGTAGACGAGCGCCGCGGCGGGAGTCAGCGCCGCGGCGAACAGGACGACTCGTACGACAGTGATCGGCTTCAAAAATTCTTGCGCAAGTCCATGCCCGCGTACAGGCTCTGCACCTGGTCGGCGTAGCCGTTGAACATTTCCGTGCGATGGTTGGCAATGAAGCTCGGCAACCGCTTTTCGCGCGCCTGACTCCAGCGCGGGTGATCGACTTGCGGGTTCACATTGGCGTAGAACCCGTATTCGTTCCGCGCCATCTTCTGCCAGGTGTTGAGCGGCTGCTTGTCCACGAAGCGGATGCGGGCGAGCGACTTCGCGCCCTTGAACCCGTACTTCCACGGCACGACGAGGCGGATCGGCGCGCCGTTCTGCGCTGGCAGCACTTCACCGTAGAGGCCAACCGCGAGCAGCGTCAACGGATGCTGCGCCTCATCCAGTCGCAGACCCTCGATGTACGGCCACTCGAGTAGATCGGTGCGCTGCATCGGAAAGCGAGCCGTGTCGTGCAGAGTGGTGAACTCCACGAATGCCGCTTTCGACGTCGGCTCGACACGCTTGATGACCTCAGCCATCGGAATGCCGACCCAGGGAATGACGAACGACCATGCCTCCACGCAGCGGAAGCGGTAGATGCGTTCCTCGAGTGCATACGGCTTCATGAACTCGTCGATGTCGTAGTTGCCGGGCTTGTTGACCAGCCCATCGATCTGCAGCTTCCACGGTCGCGGCTTGAAGTTTTTGGAGTTGGCCTTCGGGCCGTCGCCTGCGCCCGGAGCGAACTCGTAGAAGTTGTTGTAGCTGGTGATGTGTTGGTACAGGCTCGGCGTCTCGGTCGTGCTGAGCGGGCTTTTCTTGACGTTGGGCAGCTTGGCCAGGCCGCCTCCCTGTGCTGCAGCCTCGTCGGCGAGTGTGCCGAGGCCGGCCGCGACGAGCGCGGCCGCCGACGCCTGGATGAACTCCCGACGCCGCAAATACACGCTCTTTGGAGTGATCTCGGACGAACGGATATCAGGCGCCTGCTTGATCAACATACTGCGATTATAGGCCCGTTCGCCCGGTCGAGCCTTAAATGCGCGGCCCCAGCATTCGCGTCGCGGTCGACCCTACTTGACGCTTCGCCAGTCGCCGGTTTTCGCCAGCTCGCTCGCAAAGCAGCGCTCGGCCCGTGACTCGGCATCTCGCTGCGACGCCGCCGACAACGCCATCGTCAACTCGGCGTCGGCGGGACACTTCACGTTGCGATTAATGGCGCCGTGCGGCTCAGATCGCGAAAAATACCGTGCCGCGCCAACCCTCACCCATGCCGGCCGATCGGACAGCGTGGGAGATACCAACAGCTCCGCCATCGCCCTGCGCAGCGTCGTCTCGACGCCGTCGCGCTGCGCCAGAAGCGCCGCCGGGGCGAGGTCGATCGTCGTGCCCTTCACCGCGGCGCTGACCCACCATGGCCGGCCGGTCTCGTAGCGGAAGCCGTCGATTGTGCTGTGCAGTTCCACCGTGACACCGCCAGCCGATGTCCCGAGCGTTTTCGTCAATGACTCGCGAAGGCGCAGCGCCAGCCGTCCCAACTCGCCCGCCGAAATCGACGACCCGTTCGGCACCCGTACGTTGATATCCGATGTCGCGGCCGAAGCAACGGCCGGCGAACGAGCCGTCACTGGCGGTGCAATCGGCGGGCGGAGCGGTTCGACGGAGACGGGCACCGGCGGTTCAACCGGCGCTGTTGCGTTCAACGACATCAGCGCGAGTCCCGGGAAGTACTGTCCAAGGATCACATCGAGCGACTCTCCACGTCGTGCGCGACGGCCAGCGCCAATCACGCACATGCCGACGCCGTGACCGTAGCCCACGCCGGTGAAGCGCACGCTGTTGCCAGCGCGCGTCAGCGAGAAGGCGGTGCTGCGCAGCTGCCGCGGACCGACGGCCATTCGAAACGGAGCGCCGGCGATCGCATCCGGCCGCAGACCAGGCAGACGCAATCGCGCCACCCGGCCCGAACCCGTTCGCTCGTCGATCGCAATGTCACGCAGCCGGTCGCCGCCGAAGCCGGCCTTCACCAGCGCTTGTCGAATGTCGTCGAGCGTGAGCGTCAGCACCCACGGCACTTCGTCCTCATGCACGTCGTCGGGGACCGAGCGCAAGTACGGAAATCTCGTGCCTCCCGGCCAGACATCGGCGGCCCTCTCCGATCGGCCACCGCACGAGGCCGAGTAGAAGATCTCGACCGGTTTGCCGTCGAGTGTCAGCACACGGCCGGCGGTCGCCAGTGCTGCCCGTCGCGAGTAGTCATTGGCAGTGCGCATCACTTGACAGTGCGTGGTGTCGCACAAGTCGAAGCCGTCGCGGCGGTGACGTCCCTCGTTGACGATCGCGTAGGTGCGAATGGCGACGGCCAGCGCCTGCTGCGCCGCGTCGGCGGCGCCGGGCTCTGCTTCGCCGGCCAGCACACGGGCGACATATATTTCGAGCGGGATCGTCGCCACACTTGTCCCGCCGGAGCGTGGCGAAGGCGGACCTCCGCCGGTCGAGAGCAGGCCGATGTCGATCGTGCGGCCTTCGCTCGCCCTTTCGAGCGTCGCATCGCTGATTTCGGTCTGAGCCGGCGTCTGCGCCCCGACCAGTACCGCGACGAGAACAAGCGCCGCGAGGAAGCCCGCCGCGCGGACACCTTTGGTGGCGGGCGTCATCACAGCTTGCGCGTGCAGCCTGGCCGGCACTTGCACTGAATAACCTGCTCGCCGTCGGTGTGGTAGTCGTAGGTAAGTTCCTCGCCCGGTTCGATGTTGCGGCCGGCGCGGATCCAGATGTCGCGGCCGACGATCTGGCTATAGCAATTGGGACGGCACGCGTGGTTGATGAACCGCGCGACGTTGCCACCGGACATGGCGTCGCGAACCCAGCGGGTATTCACCGTGAAACACCAGATCTCCCCACGTTTGAGATACTTCGTCTCGCGTTTCAGGCTCTCTTTGTGATCGATAAGTTCGCCGTCGTATGTGATGATGCGACGGTTCTTGTTGATGGGCTCGAGTGCGAAAACGCCCCAGCCGTGTACTGGTGATCGCCGCCGGACAATACGCGGGAGCTCGCGTGCGCGTGACATGTGCAGACAGGATAACAAACCAGCGATCGGTGAATTCGTATACGGCCGTGTCGCGACTCGCGGATAAAATGGTGACGACATGAGCGGAACCTCCGTCGGCGCACGCGAGTTGGTCCAGGCGTGGGGCCGGATCCTCACGGGCTATCGTCCTAACATATCGATCGAAATCACCAAAGAATGTCCGTTGCGCTGTCCGGGCTGCTACGCCTACGGCGACGAGCATCTTGGTGGCAACGTGACGCTGCGCGGCCTCGCCGATTACAAAGGCGACGAGTTGGTGACGCGGTTCATGGCCCTGATCGATGAGCACCGGCCGCTGCATGTGTCAATCGTCGGCGGCGAGCCGCTGGTGCGCTATCGCGAGCTGAATCAGATCCTGCCGCTGTTGTCCGAACGCGGTGTGCACGCGCAGCTGGTGACGAGTGCGGTGCGTCCCGTCCCGAGCGAATGGATCGGGTTGCCGCGATTGCAGGTGGTCGTCTCGATCGACGGACTCCAACCCGAACACGACGAGCGGCGTAAACCGGCCACCTACGACCGCATCCTGAAACACATCGAGGGCCACCAGATCACGGTGCACTGTACGGTCACGCGGCAACAGGCGCGCCGGGACGGATACATCGAGGAGTTCCTCAATTTCTGGCAGGCCAACGCCGACACGCGATTGATCTGGATCAGCCTCTACACGCCGCAGGTCGGCGAACTCTCGATGGAGCGGCTCACGCCCGCTGATCGCGCCAAGGTGATCGCCGATCTCCGGCAACTGCGTCCCCATTACTCGAAGCTGCAGATGCTCGACGGCATGCTGAACGTGTACGCCAGGCCGCCGCAATCGCCCGACGAGTGCATCTTCGCGCAGACGACGGAGTGCTTCTCGTCGGACCTCGAACGGCGTATCGCGCCGTGTCAGTTCGGTGGAAAGCCGGATTGCGGGAACTGCGGCTGCATTGCATCCGCAGGACTTGAAGCGATCGGCCGTCATCGACTGCGTGGCGGGCTACCGGTCGGCAAAATCTTCTACGCGTCGCTTGCGGTCGGCCGCACTATCGAACGCGTCAGACGAGCCGTATCGCCAGCCTGACATCGTCTCGGCTCCCCCGCCTGATACGGCCTCGGCCGTTTGTAGGGCGCCGGTTTCCAACATCTGCCTGACAAGCGCCCATCCCCCCAGTCGATCGCGGCAACTCGTTTAGCGCACGCGCCTTGTGCGCGGCACATCGGTTGCACAAAGGGGCGGGATGAGGCGTCGCCTTCTTCTCGTCTTGATGTTCCTCGCAGTCGCGGCGGCCCCATCATCGGTGGCCGGCCAACAGACCACCGCGACGTCAACCACACGAGCTGGAGATTCCACGTCCTCATCACCACAGCGCGAGGAGGCTACGAAGCCCGAGGACGAGGGCCGGCTCAAGAGCATGCCTCGATGGCTCAAAGCCTTCTCCTCGCCCGACGAGAAGGAAGGCCTTTCGGTGACGGCGGGGATCATCGTCGCCGGATCGAGTCTGTCGGGCGGCGTCGGCTATCGCGGTCTCAATCTGTTCAAGAACATCGGCTACGAAGTCGAGGGCAATCTCTCGGTGCGCGGTTATCAGGATTACCGTGCGGCGATCGGCTGGCTCGATGCGAGGCCGTCCACGCTCGAACTCGATGTTGCCGATCGCAAGGTCGCATCGCTCTTCAACACGATGTCACGCAAATCGCCGGGGTCGGCGCTCTATCTCGATCTGCGTTATCGCGATTACCCCAGACACACCTATTACGGCACCGGCATCGACTCGCGCGAAGAGGATCGCGCTGATTACGCGTTGCGCGGGCTGTCGGTGGAAGGCGTCTGGCAATGGCAGCTCACGCCAGCACTCGGCATGAGCGCGCGCGGCGGCTGGCTCGACCTCGAGGTCGGACCGGGCCACAACGATTCCCTGCTCAACGTCGAAGAGCGATTCGTGCCCGCGCTGACACCTGGCGCGCCGGAACAACCGCTGTACTTCACGTATGGGGCCGGTCTCGTGCACGAAACGCGCACGGAGCCTGGCGCGCCTGAAAACGGCCACGTGCTCGGCATTGCCGTACGGCGCTACTCCGCATCCGATGTGTCGTTCCTCTCGTTCACGCGGGTCACGTTCGACGCACGCGGCTATCGTCGCCTGCTGTCCGAACGCGGCGTGCTTGCCGTGCGTGGGCTCCTCTCGAGCGATCTCACCGGCGAGAACGGAGCGACGCCGTTCTACCTGCAGCAGTCACTTGGTGGCGGCGAGACGCTGCGCGGATTCCATTCCTATCGCTTCCCGGATCGCGCGCTCGCACACGTGAGCGTCGAGTACCGCTGGCGTGCGCATCGATATGTGGAGATTGCGCCGTTCCTCGATACCGGAACAGTCGCACCTGGGTTGTCGCAGCTCTCGTTGGGCTCATTCAAGATGAGCCCGGGTGTGGGCATTCGCGGCCGCACCACCCGCCGAACTATTGGCCGACTCGACTGGGCCTGGGGCTCGGAAGGACACCGAATCGTGCTCGGTGTCGGGCCTGCATTCTAAGACTTCCAGCATACGCGTCGTGGCATGTCCCTTGAAGTGACGTTGAAATGCGCCTGTTGGAATTGAGGAGGTAGCACATGGTGCGCACAGCAGTAGCACTGCTCTTCTCCGCGCTATGCATCAGCCTTCCTGCGGGACGATGCCTTGCCGAGGCACGCGCGCAAGCGCCGCAGGTGAATCCGCGCGCGCAGGCGATGGTGGATTTCAAGAAGCGTCTCGACGGCTATCTTGAATTGCGCCGCAGCGTCACGGAGAAGTATCCCGAGGTGAAGGAGACGGGCAATCCAGCGAAGATCCACGAGCGTGAGGTCGCGCTCGGCAAGGCTATTGCGAGCGCGCGCGCGAACGCCAAAGCTGGGGAGCTCTTCGGGCCGTTGTCGCGCGATTTGCTCACCATCGTCGAGAAGGACTGGAACTCGCGCAGTCCAGCGGATCAGAAGGCGATCCTGTCAGAGCTTCCGAAGGGCCTGATGCTCAAGGTCAATCAGCCTTATCCGCCCAACATCTCGCTGGTCACTGTGCCGGCGAAGCTGTTGGCGCAACTCCCGATGCTGCCGGAGGAGCTGGAATATCGCCTGATCGACCGTCGCCTGCTGCTCCGAGATCGCGATGCAAATCTGATCGTCGATGTACTGGTCGGCGCGGAGCCAAACCGCACAGAATGAGGTATGCCGCTACGACACCTCCTCCTGACGGGCTTTCTCATACTTGGCTATAGCGCTCTTGGTGCGCAGCAGGCGCCGACCGCCGAGCCGGTCGCGACCGCCACGCGGGTCGGGCCGACCAGCAAACCTGCCGCATCGGCGGCGCCCGCGGCGGCGGCCCAAGCGTCAAAGCCGTCGATTGAGCTCTCGGCACCCCGTGAGATGGGTTCGGTCCGCTTCGGCATCCTTGGTGATACCGGCACCGGCGATCGCAGGCAATACGAAGTCGGAGACCTGATGACGAAGGCGATGCAGATCTTCCCGTTCGAGTTCGTCATCATGCTCGGCGACAACATCTACGGCAGCGAGCGTCCGCAGGACTTCGTCAAGAAATTCGAGAAACCGTACGAAGGCATCCTCAGTCAGAAGATTCCGTTTTACGCCGCACTGGGCAACCACGACGACCCGACGCAGCGGTACTACAAGCCGTTCAACATGAACGGCGAGCGCTTCTACACCTTCAAGAAGGGCGACGCACGCTTCTTCGCGCTGGATAGTAACTACATGGATCAGGAGCAGCTGAAGTGGATCGAAGAACAGCTCTCCCGCGCCAACGACCGCTGGAAAATCGCCTTCTTCCACCATCCACTCTACTCGTCGGGTGCGAGGCACGGCTCGGAAGTGGATTTGCGCACGCGTCTCGAGCCGTTGTTTGTGAAGTACGGCGTAGACATCGTGTTCGCCGGGCACGAGCACTTCTACGAGCGCATCGTGCCCCAGAAGGGCATCTATTACTTCACGCAAGGCGGCTCGGCGAAGCTGCGCGAGGGCAACATTCGCGTCAACAGCGCGCTGACCAGCAAGGGTTTCGATACTGACAACGTGTTCATGGTGGCCGAACTCGGCAAGGATTTCATGCAGTTCCAGGTGATCTCCCGTAGGGGCAAGCGAGTGGACTCGGGCTCGGTGCCATTAATGCCCGAGCCGAAGCAGGCCGACGACAAATCACGCTCCCAGTGATGAGGAAATGTATGGCGGTTGCAGCTCCCGCCCGGACCCTTGGTCTCGTCGTCGCGTCATTCGTGACGCTCGATTGCGGGCGGCCGGTCATCAACAACCGTCCGGCCACGCCTGACGCGTCGCCGCGGGCGCCACTGACCGAACTCTGGAACGAGCCTCGCGATCTCGAGCGCCGCAATCTTTTGTGGGGCTCGGCACCGGCGGATCAGGCACCGTCCAAGGACGTCGAGTACGAGGTGCGTAAGCAAGACACCAGTGGATACAGCGGCGGATATGACGTCGTTGGCCCCGATGGCCGCGAATGGGACATCAAGGTCGGCAAGGAAGCGCAGACGGAAATCGTCGTGTCGCGCATTCTCTGGGCGCTCGGTTATCACCAGCCGGTGGCCTACTACGTGACCGGCTGGAAGCTCGCAGGCACGTGGGAGGACGAAGGCGAGCCGGCGCGTTTCCGTCTGGACTCCGATCACGAGAACGCGGGTGAATGGGCCTGGCTGGACAATCCGTTCACCAACACGCGGGCGTTCCGCGCCTTGATTGCTGTCAATCTCCTGTTGAGCAATTGGGACTTCAAGACGAGCAACAACCGCATCTACGTCATGAAGGGCCCCGATGGTCCGGTTCGGCGCTACGTTGTACAGGATCTGGGTGCGTCCTTTGGAAAGCCGCGACTGGCGCGGTCGAACAGGTTGCTCGCGCTGGTTCCAGGCAAGGTGGGGACACGCAACGATATCGACGATTTCGAAGGGACGAAGTTGATCCGCGAGATCACAGGGCCGGAGGTCACGCTCGACTATCGGGGGGCGGCCGGGGAAATCCTCGAAACGATGAACGTTGCCGACATCATCTGGGCCTGCGAGCTGATGAACCGACTGCAGGACGGCCAACTCGACGATGCGTTTGAAGCGGCGGGGTACGACCAGCCGACACGCGCACGGTACATCAAGAAAATCCGTGCCAAGATCCACGAGGGCCTTGACCTGCGCGCGAATGCAAGACTCTCCACCGAGGGCCGCGAATGAACCGTCGTCGTGCTTCAGCCTTCGCTGCCCCAGTGCGAGTGATGGCGGTCGCCGCGCTGCTGTTCTGGCCGATCGCGCCCGTTGCCGCACAGGCGGCCGCGCCTGCTCAACCGGCGGCGCAGTCAACACAACCCGCGACGCCGCCGCCCGCAGGCGAACCCTTCGAAGCGCAAGAGCTGCTCGAAGACTTTCGGACCGGGCTCGGTCATGCCGCCGTGCGGTTGCCGATCGCGGCGTTGCTCGGCACTGCGCTCGCACTCCGACCGCGGCGCGCCGGATCTCCACGTCGTGATGCCGCGGTCATCGAAACGCAGATCGTGCTGTCAATCGTCGGCGCGCTGATCATGCTGGTCGTCGGCGCCAGCCTGGCGCGCGCGTTCGGTATTGCCGGCGCTGCCAACCTGATTCGCTATCGCGCCAAGATTGAGGACCCGAAGGACGCGGTCGTGATGCTGTCGGCCCTCGCCGTCGGACTCGCCTCCGGCGTGGGGTTGTTTGGCATCGCTGCGGTCGGCACCGGATTCCTCGTGCTGACGCTGTGGATCATCGAAGGTTTCGAAACCCACGTACGAACCTTCCTGCTCACGGTGAAGCTCGGGGACGGAACGTCGGACCGCCGCGCTGCGGTGGAACGCATCCTGCAGCGAGCGAAGACTGTGTTCGAACTGCGTACTACGGCCGACGACGAGCTCGTCTATCTCGTCGACGCGGACGCGTCGGTGAAGACGGAGGAGCTGTCCGCGGCCCTGGGCGCGCTCGCTCCGAAGGACGAGAAGACCCAGATCGAGTGGAAGGAAGAGAAAAAGGCTCGCCCCCTCGAGAAAGATGAGGACGACGAGTGAACCTGATTATCCAGCCCGAAGCAGGTCTGGTGCCGGTCGTCAAGGCGATCCAGCGCGCGCAGAAGACGATCGACATCGCGATCTTCAGAATCGATCGCAACGAGATCGAGAAGGCACTTGCGGCGGCGGTCCAGCGCGGCGTCCGCGTTCGCGTCCTCGTCGCCCACACCAATCGCGGCGGCGAGAGCCGACTGCGCAAGCTCGAACAACGGATGCTCGAGGCTGGCGTGACCGTGACGCGGACCGGCGACGATTTCGTCCGCTATCACGCGAAGTACATGGTCGCCGACGACGTACTCCACCTGTTCGCGTTCAATTTCACCACCGCAGACACGGTGAAGAGCCGCAGCTTCGGCGTCTCAACCAGAGACAAGAACGCGGTGAAAGAGGCGCTGACGCTGTTCGAGGCGGACTGCACGCGGCAACCGTTCACGCCCAACAAGCGATCGCCGCTGGTGGTTAGTCCGGAGACGGCGCGCGACGCGTTGACCTCGTTCGTCAAGCACGCCAGGCGTCAACTGCTCATCTACGACGTGAACATACAGGACCCGGCGTTTACCAAGCTGCTCAAGCAGCTCGCCGCATCAGGTGTCGATGTGCGCGTGATCGGCAAGTTCAAAGGCTCCACTGACGCGATCGGTGTGCGTCCACTCAAGCCGCTGCGCCTCCACGCGCGGGCGATCGTTCGCGACGGCTCCCGCGCCTTCGTTGGCAGTCAGAGTCTGCGGCGGCCCGAGCTCAATCAGCGCCGCGAGGTTGGCGTGGTGATCACCAACAGCGCCGTCGCACGCAAGCTGCGCGACATCTTCGAAGCCGACTGGCTCGAGTCGGCGGGCAGCAAGGAAGAGAAGAAGGAAGACAAGAAACTTATCGAGGCCGATATCATCAAGCCGCCGGCGGCTCCTGTCGTGGCTGAGTTCGCGCCGCCCAAATCTCGCCGGCTCGCTTGAGAGCTGCCTCGACATGCGGGACGATATTTTCCTCCCCGACGTGTCGATGGAACTCGGCCTCGTCCATTAACTTCGCCGGCTGTGACGGCGCCCCGCACAGCAGCAGCGTCCGTCCCGACGCGTGCAGCGAATCCGCGAGATCCTGAATCGCCGTCAAGCCGGTCGCATCGATCGCCGTCATGTTCCGCAGACGCAGGACGACAATCGGCGCCACCTCGCTGGCATGCGCCACGGCGGCGAGTTTGTCCGTCGAACCGAACAGGAACGGCCCGTGGATGCGGAAGATCGTGACGTAGTCGGGGATGTCCCTGTCCTGCAGCGCGTGCACGCGCCCGCGGCGAACATAGTCCGACGTGACGCGCGACACCGTCGTGGTCGCCGACACGCGGCGGATGAACAGCAGCGCGGCGATGATCATGCCCGCTTCAACGGCGACGGTCAGATCGGCGAGCACCGTCAGTGCAAAGGTGCACATCCAGACGATCCGATCCGTCCAGCCCTGCTTCCACAGCTCCGGAATCTCGCGCCACTCGCCCATGTTGTAGGCGACGACGAGCAGGATGGCGGCGAGCACCGCCATCGGCACCGATCCGGCGAGCGGTGCCGCAAACAACAGAATCGCGAGCAGCGTGAGCGAGTGAATGATCCCGGCCACCGGCGTCTTCGCGCCGGAGCGGACGTTCGTGGCCGTTCGCGCAATCGCTCCAGTCGCCGGCAACCCGCCGAACATCGGTGAGATGAAGTTGGCCACGCCTTGTGCGAAGAGCTCGACGTTCGAGTTGTGCCTCGTCTGGCTCATGCGATCGGCGACGACGGCCGAGAGCAGCGACTCGATGGCCCCGAGCATCGCCACAGTCAACGTCGGCGAGAGCAGCGTCAGCACGAGATCCGGCCTGAACCTCGGAATGTGGATCTCGGGCAGACCCGAGGGGATGCCGCCGAAGCGGATGCCGATCGTCTCCAGCGGTAGACTCGCAATCGCCACGACAGCCGTTCCTGCGACGAGCGCGACGATGTAGCCCGGCACGCGCGGTACCAGCCGGTTCCATACGATGATCAGCGCCAGCACACCGACGGCGACGAGCGTCGTCGGCAGCGAGGCATCCGCGGCATGACGCGCGAGGACCTCGATGCGTCCGACGAACTCGCCGGGCACGCTCCCCTCGAAGGTGATCCCGAAGAAGTCCTTGAGCTGCGTGCTGGCGATGACCAGCGCAATACCGTTAGTAAAACCGATGACCACCGGTCGCGGAATGAATCGGACCGCAGTGCCCGAGCCGGTCAGGCCCATCACGACGAGGACCACGCCGGCCATCATCGTGCACATGAACAGGCCGTCCACACCGTACTTGGCGATGATGCCCGACACCACGACCACGAACGCGCCAGTCGGTCCGCCGATCTGGACGTACGAGCCACCGATTGCCGAGATGATGAAGCCGGTGACGACCGCGCAGTAGATGCCGGCCTGCGGCGACATGCCAGAGGAGATGGCGAAGGCCATCGCCAGCGGCAGCGCCACCAGACCTACGGTGACGCCAGCGATCAAATCCGCGCCGAACAGTTGCGGCGTGTAGTCGCGAAGCGCGAGGACCGACGCGGGCAAAAACCGGCGAGAGCCGGATCGTGTATGGGGCAATGCAGTCTGATTTCGGTGCCCCTATTCTACAAGGGTCATCGGCGAGCTGATACGGCCCGATTACGACGGTTCAATGCCCGCCGATCAGTAGCCGCACTGGCCTTTTGGGATCAAATCGATGGTCCGTTGCAGCGGGTTGCTGACATTGCCCTCCCGGTCCTGGACTTGCAGCGCGACGACCATCGCCACTTCACCGTCCGACGACAGGGAGCCACCGGCGAACAACGCGCACGTGGTCGTCGGAGTGAATGCCGGTACGTCCTCGGGCATGGTGAACGTCAGCTCGTTGCCGGCCACTTTCAAAGTCCAACGGTATTGGGACGCGAACCCTGTTGATCGCGACGCATCGAAGACGCAATCCACAGCTCCGGCAGCTGACGTGATGGCACAGGCATCTTCTCCCGCCGACGGCGAGACGACTCTGAATTGCGGCTGGACCGGTGGTGGAAGCACGGTGAGTGTCGTCCTTGCGGCGACGCCGAGATAGCGCGCCTCGATTGTCACCGTCGTCGAGGTCCTGACCGTCGACGTTTCGATCGCGAAACTCGCGGTCGTCTCCCCGGCGGCAATCGAGATATTGGCCGGGACCTTGGCGAGGTCTGTATTGGTGGTCTCGAGGAGGATAGGCGCATTGCCGGCCGGGGCAGGCGCGGTCAGCTTCACCGTGGCTATGGGTCGACCCTGGCTCGTCACAGTGGATTCGCTGAGTGTGATCGACTCGAGAGCGGCCGGGGCTGGCGGAGGTGCCGGAGGCGGAGTCGGCGCCGGAGCTGGCGCCGGCGTGGGCGTCGGAGTTGGCGTGGTCGTCGGCTCGCTGTCACACGCAGACAGCACGAGCAGAGCGGCAACCAGGAGACCAGCACATGGATGTACACGCCGGATCATGCAGCCCTCCTGCAGATGAGTATGGGGCGCAACTCTACAGTGGGCCGAAGCGGGAATCAATTACGATCATGCGGGCCACAGCCAGGCGGCGCCGCGTACGCCGCTCGCATCGCCGTGGCGTGCCGGCACCAGTCGCGTCCGCGACCTGTCCCCGAGACCAGCTGAAAAAATGTGTGCACCCCACAGGAGTGGGACGTTTCGATAGAGCCGCGCAATGTTCGATAGTCCGCCGCCAAGCACGATCACATCCGGATCGACAACGTTGATGATCGCGGCGAGGGCTCTGGCCATGCGGTGCTCGTAGCACGCCATCGACTCGTTGGCCGGGGCGTCACCGGCTGCGGCCAGCGCCGCAATCTCGATCGCCGGGACGCGGCGGCCGGAGCGCCGCTCATGATCGCGCGTCAAGCCCGGGCCCGAGAGGAAGGTCTCGACGCAACCGTGCTTGCCGCAATAGCACCGCGGCCCAGGAATCTCGTCGCCGCTCGCCCATGGCAGCGGATTGTGCCCCCACTCCCCCGCGATGCCGTTTGGCCCGGTCAAGACGCATCCGTGTACCGTGATGCCCGCGCCGGTGCCCGTACCGACGATCACACCGAACACCACGTCGGCACCAGCGGCCGCGCCGTCGGTGGCTTCCGACACTGCAAAGCAGTTGGCGTCGTTGGCGATGCGCACCTCGCGGCCGAGCGCGCGCTCGAGATCGGTTTTGAGCGGCCGGCCGAGCAGCCACGTCGAGTTCGCGTTCTTGACCAGACCGCTCTCGGGTGACATCGTGCCGGGAATGCCGACGCCAACGGTGCCGCGCGCACGCGCCACGCGCTCGACGTCAGCGACGATGGAAGTGATAGCTGCGACGGTCTTCGCATAGTCGTCACGCGGAGTATCAACGCGTGAGCGCGTTATCTCGCGGCTTCCATCGAGAACAATGGCTTCGATCTTGGTTCCTCCAAGATCGATTCCGATTCTCATCCTGACAGTGTAGGGCGGCAGAGCAGGAATCAGGAATCAGGAGTCGGGAATCAGGAATCAGGGCTGGGCAAGGTCGAGTTGAATCGTACCGAGATCTTTTCATATGGTTCGCGATGCTCAGGAGGTCCTGATTCCGGAGTCTTGATTCCTAGTAGAAATCATGGGCATCAATCGAGGCGTCTCCTTCAATCCCCTCGACTCTCTCGGCGCGAACCGACAACACGCCGTCCTGATGCTGCAGGACACCATCGACGATCAGGAACGGTTTGCGGACAACGACCATCCGCTCGCGATCGAAGAGATCGGGACGGATGATGATGTTCGAGATGCCGGTCTCGT
>DAINQP010000098.1:0-20649 GCA_036742665.1 Vicinamibacterales bacterium
AACTGATCAACGTCGGCAGCGCGGCACGCCAGCCAATGGCCCAGGAAGCCATCAGCCTGCTTGTCGCCGAGAAAGCGCGCGAAGGCAGCATGGTGGCGCGGCTGAAGCGCGGCGATCCGTTCGTGTTCGATCGTGGCGGCGAGGAAGCGCTGTTTCTGCACGAGAATGGAATTCCGTTCGAGGTGGTGCCCGGTATCCCACTTGGGATTGGCGTGCCTGCGTATGCGGGCGTGCCCGTCACGTATCCCGGTGGGGGTGACACGATCACGCTGGTCCGCGGCTACGAAGACGAAAGCCGCACGCCGCCTGACATCGACTGGGCGAGTCTCGCCAAGCTCGAAGGCACGATCGTCTGCTACGCGGGTGCGCAGCAGCTGCCGCGCATGCTCGACGCCATGACAGCCAATGGCTGGCCCGCCGACGATCGAGGGGTCATCGTCTACAACGGTACACTGACCAGTCAGGAGACGATGTCTGGCACGCTGATGGAACTGCTCGAGAGCGTGCGCGAGCAACCGCGGCGTGGACCGGCGATTCTCGTCGTCGGCCGCGTGGTCGGGTTCCGCGATCATCTGCGTTGGTTTGACGCGCGGCCGCTGTTCGGCACGCGTGTGCTGGTCACGCGCCCGCGCGATCAGGCGGCCGAGATGGTCGATCGGCTGACGGTGCTGGGTGCCGAAGCCATCGAGGCCCCGATGATCCGCATCATGCCGCCACACGATCCCGATCCGCTGTTGCGGGCGGCGGCCAATGCCAGTGCCTTCGACTGGATCGTGTTCACGAGCGCCAACGCCGTCGAGTCGTTCATGACTGCGTTCCTCGATGGCAGCCGTGATATTCGAGCGCTCAATGGCCCGCGGCTGTGCACCGTCGGCAGCGGCACAGCGGAGCGACTCGCGCGCTACGGCATCAAGGTCGACTTGATTCCGGACGAATTCCGGGCCGACGCCGTGGTTGAGGCGATGACGCGGGACGGCAGCATTAGCGGCACGTCGGTGCTCGTGCCGCGCGCCGACATCGGGCGCGACGTCATCGCCGAGGGACTCCGCGCGGCCGGGGCGGTCATCACCGACGTCATCGCCTACCGGACCGTGCTGGAAGAGGCGCAGCAGGATGTCGGCCCCGACATTTACCGAATGCTCCTCGACGGCCGCATCGATGTCGTGACGTTCACGAGTCCGTCGGCGGTTCGCAACTTCTCGGCAATCTACGGCGCCGAGCAAACCATCGATCTGCTGAAGAACACAGTCGTGGCGGCGATCGGGCCGGTTACGGCTGATGCCGCCACACAGCTCGGCCTGGACATCACCGTGGTGCCCGCGGTTTCGACGATACCAGCGCTGGTCGATGCGATCGCCGCGCACGTGAGCCACGGGAGGCGGTCGCCCACTTAGTCCGTGGTCCCTGGTCCCTGGTCCGTGGCAAGATCCGTTTATGGCTGTCACAACCCGCACGTCGCTGTCGCTGACGCGCCGACCTCGCCGGCTCCGCCGCAGCGAGGCCATTCGCGCGCTGGTACGTGAAACGCGGCTCACCCCGGACTGCCTTATTTACCCGCTGTTCATCTGCGCCGGTGAGGGCGTGCGCCGCGAGATCGGCTCGATGCCTGGAGTCTTCCAGTTATCGGTGGAGGAAGCCGTCAAGGAAGCTGCGGCAACGAAGGCCGACGGCGTACCGGCAGTCATCCTGTTCGGCCTGCCCGAGAAGAAGGATCCGGAAGGATCTGCGGCCTACGATTCCGATGCCCCAGTGCAGACGGCAGTCCGCGCACTGAAGCGCGAAGTCCGCGATCTGCTCGTCATGACCGATGTGTGCCTGTGTGAATACACGTCCCACGGTCACTGTGGCATCGTCGACGGCGATGAGATCGTCAACGACATCACCGTCGATCAACTCGTGCGCGCGGCACTCTCGCACGCCGTGGCCGGCGCCGACGTCGTCGCGCCGTCCGACATGATGGATGGGCGCGTCGGCGCAATCCGCAAGGCGCTCGATGAGCGCGGCTTCGATCGCACCGCCATCATGTCCTACGCCGCCAAGTACTGCTCGGGGTTCTACGGTCCGTTTCGCGAGGCTGCTGAATCCACGCCGCAGTTCGGCGATCGGCGAAGCCATCAGATGGATCCTGGCAACGTCGCCGAGGCGCTCCGCGAGGTGGAGATCGACATCGAGGAAGGCGCCGACATCGTGATGGTGAAGCCGGCGCTGCCGTATCTCGATGTGCTGGCGAAGGTCAAAGAGCGTTTCGATTATCCAACCGCGGCGTATCACGTCAGCGGCGAGTACTCGATGTTGAAGGCTGCTGCGCAGCGTGGGTGGCTCGACGAGCCGCGCGTGATGATGGAGTCACTGATCGGCATCAAGCGTGCCGGAGCAGACATGATCATCACCTACTACGCGCGTGAGGCTGCGCGCGCGTTGTAATGCAAGATGCAAAATTCAGCATGCAAATGCATTTTGCATTTTGAATTACATCGCATGAAGAATCCGACACGTTCGAAGAAGCTCTTTGCTCGGGCCAGCCAGGTCCTGCCCGGCGGCGTTGACAGCCCGGTTCGCGCGTTTCACGCCGTCGGCGGCACGCCGTTGTTCATCAAGAGCGGTGCGGGCGCGATCATTCAGGACGTCGACGGCAACCGCTTCATCGACTATGTGATGTCGTGGGGGCCGTTGATTCACGGCCATGCGCCACGCGGCCTGGTGCAGTCGATCGCCGCTGCGGCGCGCCGCGGCACGAGCTTCGGCGCACCATCGCCGCTCGAACACGAGCTCGGCGAACAGGTGCAGCGGCTGATGCCGTCGCTCGAGCGGGTTCGCTTCGTCAGCTCGGGGACGGAAGCCGCGATGAGCGCGATTCGCGTCGCGCGCGCCTATACGCGGCGCGACAAGATCATCAAGTTCGAAGGCTGTTACCACGGGCACGCCGATGCGTTCCTCGTGAAAGCCGGGTCTGGGGCGCTGACGCTTGGCATCCCGACGAGCCCAGGCGTTCCGGCACCGGTCGCCGCTGACACGCTGCTCGCCCGCTACAACGACCTGGCGTCGGTCGATGCGTTATTGCGAGAGCACGACGGCACCGTCGCCGCGATCATCGTCGAGCCAATCGCCGGCAACATCGGCGTCGTTCCCCCCAGCGACGACTTCCTCACCGGACTGCGCGAGCGGTGCACGCGCAGCGGCAGTCTGCTGATCTTTGACGAAGTCATCTCCGGCTTCCGCGCGCAGGCTGGCGGCGCGCAGGCGATCTTCGGTGTCCAGCCCGACCTGACCTGCCTCGGCAAGATCATTGGCGGCGGACTGCCCGTCGGCGCGTACGGCGGACGCGCCGGGGTCATGGAGATGGTGGCTCCGGCGGGTCCCGTATATCAGGCGGGCACACTCTCGGGAAACCCGGTGGCGATGACGGCGGGACTCTGGGCGTTGAAACGGCTCACGCCCAGGCTTTATCGGGATCTCGCGGCTCGAGGATCGATGCTGGCTGCCGGACTGGCACAGGCGGCGCGCGACGCAGGCGTGGCCGTGCAGGTCAACGCCTTTGGCTCGCTGCTCACGCCGTTCTTCACCTCGACGCCAGTGCGCGACTATCAGTCGGCGTTGGCGGCCAATACCCAGGCGTATGGGGCGTTCTTTAGAGGCATGCTGAAGCGGGGCATCTATCCGCCGCCGTCACAGTTCGAGGCGTGGTTTCTGTCTGCCGCCCACACCGACTCGCACGTCAAGAAGACGATCGCTGCGGCTCGCGACGCTATGAAGGACGTCGCTAAAGCGACGTCCTAAGGGCCAACGCCTCATCGCGCCGGAGGCGCGATGTACGCGGGCGAGTCGAGTCGCACTCGCAGGACCGCGCCTTGCGGCAACTGTACCTCCTTGCCTTCGGTCGCCGCGATCGTGCCGCCGCCGCCGATCAGGATGCCGGCGAGCGCACCTTTGAATCCGCCGAGGATGCCGCCGATGATCGCACCGACGCCAGCGCCAGTGCCGATCCGGGCGGTCTCACCTCTGATGCCTTCACCTTCGATCGCCTGCGTGACGGTGCCGCGAATCGCATACGCCTGGCCATTCACCGTCACCTGATCGAAGCTGACGGTCATGCGGGCGGTGCGATTCGTACGTGTCGCGGCCTCGACCTGCGTGATCACGCCTCGCATCAGCGACCCGGCCGGAATCACCACCCGGCTGTTCACACCAACATCGACGAGCGTCGTCGCCTCGAATCGATCCTCGGCCTGATTGGTGCCCGAGTTCAAAGCGTTCTGCAGACGCACATCGATCTCGGTGCCGACCGGAATCTCCACCGTGCCAGCGGGCGCTGTCGTCCGCGTCGACGCGGTTGACGTCGATGAAGACGATGAGGAGGACGCGGGAGAAACCGGAGCGGGACTCGCAGGCCGTGGTGCGGGCGCAACCGCCGCCGGTGCCGACGTCGATGAAGACGAGGAGACGGGGCTCGATGACTCACCGCGTGCGCGCGAGCGGAGGTCGTCGATGCGATCCCGCACGTCGGCATATTCGTTTCGCGAGAGCGTGCGCTCCTTGCGCAGCTTCACCTTCAGATACACCACTTCGTCGCGCAGATCGTCGAGCTCGGTCTGGAGTTGCGTCGCGTGGGCGGCATCGCGGCTGCGAGCCTGCGATACATCACGGTCCGCGAGGTAGACATTGTCCTGCAGGCGCTGAATATCCGCCTGTGTCACCGTCGCGCTCTGCTGAGCAGCGATCGGTGCAGCCAGACCGGTAATGATGACTCCCAGGAGGAGCCCGCGACGAATCGACATTATGGTGCCTCTCTTGTGAAATTGCAGACGCTGAAGTGCGCGCAATGGCTCGGGTCTACCGCTGCCTAATTACGCCATGGCATGAGGTGCTCAATCCAGCTGATCCGTGTGAGGTCATTGTAGATGACCGTCACCATCAGCATCATCAGCACCACGAAGCCGGCCAGCAGCATCTTTTCCTTGACCTGCATGCTGAAGTCGCGGCGAGCGATGCCTTCGAGCGCCATGATGAGAATGTGCCCGCCGTCGAGGACGGGGACAGGCATCAGGTTGAGGATACCAAGGTTGATGCTCAGCATCGCCATCAACGACAGCAGCGTGATGAACCCTTCCTGAGCGGATTCGCCCGAGAGCTGGGCGATCCCGACCGGGCCCTGCAGCTGGCGAACCGACGTCTCGCCGGTGAAGAGTCCGGCCAGCGTCCTGAAGATGATCCCGGACGACTCGATGTTGTGTTCGACGCTCAGGCGGATGGCTGCGAAGGGCCCTGGCGTGAATGACTTCATCGGCTCCGACAGCTCGACGCCGAGCCAGCCGCGTGCACCGCGCTGCTCTGGCGTCGCGGTGATGGCCTGCTCGCCGCCATCGCGACGGACGGTGACCTGAATCGTCTTGCCGCCGCTATGCGAGATGACGTCGATCAGCTGCACCCGCGTCGCCATCCGTTCGCCGTTCACCGCCAGAATGATGTCGCCCGCCTTGAGTCCGGCCTTCTCCGCGCGATCACCAGCGAGCACGCGGGTGATGACTGGATTCGCGTCAGGCATGACGCCGATGTCGCTCACTTCGTACTTCCCCTCCGCGACGGGACGTACGTTCGTCGTCAGGTTTTGACCGTCGCGCAGAACCGTCACACTCATGTCACGGTTCGGCCGGCGGAGCCCGATCGCGAGCTCGAGATCCTTCCACGTGGCGATTTGATCGCCTGACACGGTGATGACGCGATCGCCTCGCCTGAGACCGGCTTTTTCGGCCGGGGATCCGGCGATAACCGACCCGATCAGAGCCGGTTCATCGAAGTACACCGGCAGGCGGACGCCCTGGATCCCGAGCACGAGCGCCGTGACCACGACCGCGAGCAGGATGTTCATCGCGGGACCGGCGAACAGGATTTGAAAGCGCTGCCACTTGGTCTTGGAAAGGAATTCGTCGGGTTGGCCGGAGCGCGGATCTTCCGGATTCTCACCGGCCATTTTCACGTAGCCACCGAGCGGCACTGCGCTGATGCAGTACTCGGTATCGCCGCGCGTGACCTTCAGAATCTTCGGGCCGAAGCCGAGGGAAAACGTGAGTACCCGAACGCCGTGCCGTCGCGCCGCGAGGAAGTGTCCGAGCTCGTGGACGAAGATCAGCACACCGAGCACGAACAGGAACGCCAATATCGTGATCAAGAGCAAAACCTCAGACTGTTAATTCTAACTCGGCGGCCATTTCGCGAGCGTAATTCCGGCCCCAGGTGTCGACGCGCCGCACCGTTTCCACTGTTGAGACGCCTTCCACCGTGTGCGCGTTCATCGTCCGTTCGATCACGGTAGGAATCGCGGTGAATCCGAGCCGGTTGTCGAGGAAAGCGGCCACGGCCACTTCGTTGGCAGCGTTCAGCACCACCGCAAGCGTTCCTTCGGACCGGAGCGCCCGATAGGCGAGCGCCAGACATGGAAATCGCTGCTGATCGGGTGGGTGAAACTCGAGCCGCCCTGCCTTGCTCAGGTCGAGGGATGGAAGCGCTCCGTCCCATCGTTCGGGGTATGAGCATGCGTACTGAATAGGCAGCCGCATATCAGTCACGCCCAGTTGTGCAATGACCGATCCATCGACCAGTTCCACCATGGAATGGATGATCGACTGCGGATGAATGACCACCTCGATTTGATCGGCACCGACACCGAACAACCAGTGCGCCTCGATGACCTCGAGGCCTTTGTTCATCAGCGTCGCCGAATCGATGGTGATCTTCCGTCCCATCTGCCAGGTCGGATGACGCAGCGCCTGATCAGGGGTGACCCGCTGCAGTTGCGGCGCCGCCAGATCTCGGAACGGCCCCCCCGAAGCGGTGAGTATGAGGCGTCGAATTTCGCGCTGACTTCGTCCGTGCAGACATTGATGGACGGCGTTGTGCTCGCTGTCTACGGGAAGAATCGCCACGCGGTGCCGCCGGGCCGCCGCCGTCACCAGTGCACCCGCCATTACCAGCACTTCCTTGTTGGCGAGTGCGATCGTCTTGCCTGCGGCAATCGCGGCGAGCACTGCTTCGAGACCCGCCGTCCCAGACGAGGCGCAGATCACAATGTCCACCGAAGGATGCGTGGCCGCCGCCACCAGACCTTCGGCGCCTCCGGACATGGTGGCGCGCACGTCTGCGCCACACGCTGCACGGAGACGATCGACGCCCTCGCTTGTCGCCATCGCGGCGATATCAGGCGCATAGCGATGCACCTGCTCGGCGAGCAGTGGAGCGTTGTCTCCGGCGGCGAGCGCGACAACCTTCAATCGTTCCGGATGCGCATCCACGACGGCCAGCGCGCTCCGGCCGATCGATCCCGTCGAGCCGAGAATGGCTAGTCGCTTCACGTGACGTTTCGAATGTAGAGATAAAACGGCGCGACGGCAAAGAGGAGTGCGTCGATGCGATCGAGCACACCACCGTGACCTGGAATCAGCGCTGAACTGTCTTTCATTCCGGCAGTGCGCTTCAATCGCGACTCGAACAAGTCTCCGCAAATGCCCAGGACGACGACGAGCACGCCGAGAATGATCAGTGGTCCGTAGCCGGAGAAGGGAAGGACCGACGCGCCGACGGTCGTCAGAAATGCAGTCCCGAAGATCACGCCGCCGATCGCACCCTCTATGGTCTTCTTCGGGCTGATCGCCGGCGCAAGTGGATGACGGCCGAGCAGCCGGCCCGTGTAGTACTGCATCGAGTCGCTGACGACGACCGTTCCCAGCAGCACGAGCGTCGCCCGCCAGCCGAGAAGACCGTGCACGGCGACGAGCATCCCAAGCGGCATGCCGATGTAAACAGCTGCAAAGACCCCGGTGGAGGCCTGTTGAATACTGTGATTCGAGATCAGGATTTCTGCAGCCACCCACAGCAGGGCCATCGTCAGGAGAATGAGGGGCGAGACAATCGTCGTGCCCGATACCACCCAACACAACGCGATCGCCAGCACCACCGCTCGAATCGGACTGTCCACGATGTCGAGATACTCCTTGGCGGCCAGCGCAGCGACGAGGCACGCCAGCACCCGCAGCGGAAGCAGAGGCAGAAATCGAATCGCCACCAGTGCGGCTGCCGCGAGGGCGACACCGCTGACGAGGCGGGTCATCATCCTTCGACCCGGCTCAGGATGACCCCAAGCAATAGTCGAGGGGTCATTGCGCGCCGATGACAGCTTGCGCGCTGATTCCGCCGTACCGGCGGTTGCGCTTCTGATACGCGAGAACCGCTTCGATGAGGTGCCGCCGCCGGAAGTCGGGCCACAACGTGTCGGTCACGTAGATCTCCGAGTACGCGATCTGCCACAGCAGATAATTGCTGACGCGCATTTCGCCGCTGGTGCGGATCAGGAGATCCGGATCGGGCTGACCGGCCGTGTAGAGAAAGCTTGCGAACCGCTGTTCGTCGAGATCTTCGGGACGCACACCAGACGCAATGGCGCGCCGCGCCGCGTCGACGATCTCGGCGCGTCCACCGTAGTTGAGCGCGATGTTGAAGAGCATCCCGCTGCTGCCGCGCGTGCGTTCAATCGCGACGTTCAATTCGTCCTGAATATCTGGCGCCAGCTCCTCCATCCGGCCGATGACGTGAAAGCGGATGTCGTTGCGCAGGAGCGTATTCAGCTCCGATCGCAGGTAACGTTTCAGGAGCCGCATGAGCGTGCCGATCTCGCTGGCCGGACGCTTCCAGTTTTCGATGGAAAAGGCGTAGAGCGTCAGGACGCCAATGCCGAGGCGGGCGGCAGTCTCGACCGAATCACGCACCGCATCAATGCCGGCGCGGTGTCCCTCGACACGGGGCAGATGCCGCTGCGCCGCCCATCGGCCGTTGCCATCCATGATGATGGCGACGTGTGCCGGGAGCCGGTCGAACTGGATCTCACGGGCCAGGGTCGCGTCGGAATGTCCAGGCGGAATCCACGCCAGGAGATCCTCAAGCGGCACGACGCAATTCCTCGTTAATCAAACAGTTAATGATAATCCACACGGACCAGGAAGAGCCCCTGGGGCGGCGCCGTCGGCCCCGCGTCACGGCGTGCAGAATCCCGCAACAATGACGCCATCGAACCGGGCTCGCGAAATCCGCGCCCGATCTCGACCAGGGTGCCGACAATCGCCCGCACCATGTGACGAAGGAAGCCGTCGCCGGAGATTTCGTAGACCATTCGGCCCTCGGCATCAGTGAGCGTGGATTGAGTCACTGTCCGCACGCTGTTGCGCACAGGAGTGCCAGTGCTCTGAAAGGCAGCGAAGTCATGCGTGCCGATGAGCACGCCGACGGCCGCGCGCATCGCATCGACCCTGAGCTGCTCCGGCATATGCCAGACAAACGTACGCTCGAATGGATCGGCAATCGTGCCGTGACGAATCTGATAACGATACGTCTTTGAACGAGCGTTGAAGCGGGCGTGAAACTCGGGCGACACGTCTTCAACGGCCAGCACGCGCACGTCTTCAGGAAGCTGCGCGTTGAGTGCGCGCGTCAACGTCGCGCCTTCGTGTGTGAACGTGACATGCGCACTCGCCACCTGACCGAGCGCGTGGACGCCCGCGTCTGTACGCCCTGCACCGTGCACGGCAACCGGCCCCTCTTCGAATCGCGCGAGCGCATCCTCGAGCAGACCTTGCACGGAGTCGCCTTCGGCCTGCCGCTGCCAGCCGACGAAGCGCGTGCCGTCGTATGCGAGCGTGAGTTTGAGATTGCGCATGGTCGCAGACTCGCCGGGTCTACAGAACAAGACCCGGCCTACGCCTGCAGGAATCCATCTCGCGGCAGATGTGGGGCAGGTCCTGTTCTTTGGACCCGCCAGCCAATTACGCGCGCGATCCTGGCTTTACCACAGGCTGACCAGCCGCGCAGAGCGGGCAGACCTCTGGCTCATAGGTCGGCACCGCGAGTATGGCGAGAGCGTGATAGGGGACATCGAGACTCTGCTGGCCACCGCTGCGATCGATGATAGACGCGGCCCCGACTACCTGCGCGCCGGCCGCACGCGCCACTTCAATCGTCTCGCGCGTCGAGCCTCCGGTCGTGACGACGTCCTCGACGACCAGGACTCTTTCACCGGGCGTGAGCGCAAATCCGCGACGCAGCATCAGCTTGCCGTCCTGCCGCTCGGCAAAAATGGCCCGGATCCCGAGGGCACGCCCGACCTCCTGCGCGATGACGATTCCGCCAAGCGCAGGCGAGAGGACGACCTGCGCACCCAGGTTGCGCACACGGTGGGCAATCTCCGTCCCGCAAGCCTCGGCATGCGCCGGATGCTGCAGAACTAACGCGCATTGCAGATACCCGGGACTGTGCAATCCGGAGGTCAGCCGAAAATGACCGTCGAGCAGCGCACCAGACTGGCGAAAGCGGTCGAGCACGGATTCAGCAGTGACTGGAGACATCCAGGCCGAGTATACCTTTTGCAGTATCAGAACATCCGGCCAAGGCCATCCGTCCTAGCAAGGGCGTTATCAGCTTCAAATTGGAGTTCCGAGAGATGCGTACGATTGTCACCAGAACCTGCTTCATGGCCCTGATTGCGGCCGCTTTCGGAACGCAGGTGTCCGTTTCCGCACAGGCTCCGGCCAACGGGCCAGAGGCCTTTGTCTCCTCCGCCGTCGGAGGAACCGCGCGAGGCCGGGTCGGCCTCCTCGCCGCAGCCCAGCAGGCCGTCGCCCAACAGGCTACTCCTGCGCAGCAGCCCGCACCGCCGTCCGACGGACGGCCGGTCCGCCGACTCACGGCCGATGAAGCTGTGAAGCTGGCCATCGAGAATAACCTCGGTATTCAGATCTCGCGGGTCGACCCGCAGATTGAGGATCTCAACGTTGCCGCCGCGCGAGGCGCCTGGGCGCCGGCGCTCAACTCGCTGTTTCAGAACAACAGCATTCAGCGGCCCTCCGCCAACATCTTCACCGGCAGTCAGGAAGCGAACTTCAAACAGGACACCTTCACGAGCAACCTCGGTATCACGCAGAACCTGCCGTGGGGCGGCATCTACGACGTCGGCTGGGACAGCTCCCGCTCGTCGAGCAACAATCCTGGCAACACCTGGAAGCCGCAGCTCAACTCCACACTGTCGTTCAACTATCAGCAGTCGCTGATGCGTGGCTGGTCGATCGACAACACGCGCCAACAGCTGCTCGTGAGTGAGAAGAATCGCGAGATCGCCGACGTCGGTCTTCGCCAGACGCTGACCTCGACGACCCGCACGGTGCGAAACGCGTATTGGAATCTCGCCTACGCGGTCGCCTCGCTCTCGGTACAGCAGCAGTCGCTCGACCTCGCGCAGGAGTCATTGCGGAACACGCGCTCACGCGTTGAGATTGGCACCACACCCCCCATCGACATCGTCGAAGCGGAATCTGAAGTCGCTGCGCGCGAAGAGGCCGTCATCGTCGCACAGGCACAAATTGCTACCGCCGAAGACACGCTGCGCACGCTCGTGTTCGATACGGCGATGCCCGACTTTTGGAACGTTCGCATCGAGCCGACAGAGCTTCCACCGTTTCAACCGCTGACCGTGGATACCGACGGTGCAGTACGCAACGCGCTCGAACGGCGGACTGATCTGCAGCAGACGAAGCGTTCGATGGAAGCAACGGAGGTCAACATCCGGTTCTTTCGTAACCAGACGCTGCCCGACGTGCAAGCCAATGTGAACTACGGCTTGTCGGCGCTTGGCGGCACGCGACTCACCACCACGGGCGGATTTCCAGGTATTCCCGTCGATCCCACGGCGCCGACCGGACCGGTTGAAAAGAGCTATGCGAGCGTGCTGCGCGACCTTCTCGGAGTGAACAGCCCGAGTTGGACCGCGGCGCTGAACATCACGTATCCCATCGGCACCTCGCAGGCTGACGCCAACCTGGCCCGCACGCGGCTGCAGTACAGCCAGTCGCAGACCCGCCTGAAGAACCAGCAGCTGCAGGTGACCACACAGGTCCGCCAGCAGGCCCGCAACGTCCAGACCAACCAGCAGCGCGTGCAGAGCACGCGCGCGTCACGGCAGCTTGCCGAGCGTAAACTCGAGGCGGAGCAGCGGAAGTTCCAGGCCGGCACGTCAACGAGCTTCCTGGTCTTCCAGGCGCAACGCGATCTGTCACAGGCCCGTAACAACGAACTGCGCGCGATTCTCGATTACAACCAGTCGGTTGTCGATTTCGAAACCGTGCAGGAAGTGCCGATCGGCGCCGGTGGCGGTGGAGTCACGGCGACGACGGTCTCTACGCTGTCGCAGCCGCAGCAGTAGCGCCGCGTCAAACCGGCCGGTCCGAAAGGACCGGCCCTACATCGCCGTACGGGCCACACCTCAAACCCGCCGGCGAAACCCCTTTGGCCGCCTTCCGGCGAGCTACGGCAGTCCGCCGCAGCATTTTTGCGGAGGCGGAAAGGACCGGCCCTACCATAAGATTCCGGTGTGCCGAAGGTCTCGGTCACCATCATTACTCTCAACGAGGCAGACCACATCGCGGCGGCAATCGACAGCGCCTCCTGGGCCGACGAGATCATCGTCGTCGACTCGGGAAGCACTGACGACACCGTCGCCATCGCGCGATCGAAGGACGTCCGTGTCGAGACGCGCGCCTGGTCCGGCTACATCGATCAGAAGAACTTCGCCCATCTCCTGGCGTCGAACGACTGGATCTTCTCGCTCGATGCCGATGAACGAATTACGCCGGCACTCGCCGGGGAAATCCACGCGCTGCTCGCAACCGAGCCACCGCGCAAGGGCTATCGCGTACCTCGGGTGGCCTATCACCTCGGACGCTGGGTCCGGACGACGGACTTTTATCCGGACTATCAAACCAGGCTGTACGACCGCCGCTCAGCGCGGTGGACAGGACTGTACGTGCACGAATCGGTGAGCGTGAACGGCGGACCGGGGCAACTCGTCAACGAACTTCAGCACTACTCGTTTCGCGATCTGCGAGATCAGCTCGATCGGATCAATCACTACACGACGCTTGCCGCCCGGCAGATGTACGAGCGTGGTCAGCGCACCGGCCCGTTGGCGATCATCGCGCACCCACCGGCGGCATTCCTCCGGAATTATGTGCTCCGCCGCGGAATCCTCGACGGGACCGTCGGTCTCATGATCTCGCTGATGAACTCGTATTCCGTGTTCTTGAAATTCGCCAAGCTCTGGGAATTACAGAATTCCCAATCACCAACTTCCAACTCCCAACCACCTCCAACTCCCAAATTCCAACGCTAATCGTTGGGAGTTTTGGGCATTGGGAGTTGGGAGTGGTTGGGAATTGGGAATTGGGGGGTTGGGAATTGAGTTAGATGTTCTCGCTGCACATTGACACATCGCGCAGCTGGACGGGTGGCTCCAATCAGGTGATGTACACCGTGATGGGTCTTCGCGCGCGCCGCGAGCGTGCTGCGTTGATCGCGCATCCAGACGGTGAGCTCTCCCGGCGCATGTCAGAGGGCACGGACCTCATTCCTCTTGCTCCCGATCACGAGATCGATCTTGGTGCGTCGTGGCGGTTGTCGCGTGTCATCAAGCAATTCAAGCCGGACGTGATTCACGCCCACGATCCGTTCGCGGTCACGATGGCGGCAACCGCGCTGTCCATCACCGAGCCCAAGCCTAAGCCGGTGCTCGTCGCGTCCCAGCGCACACAGTTCCGTCTGAAGCACTCGTCCTTCTCGCGATGGACCTACGCGCAAGTGGACGGATTCATCGCCAACAGCCGCGTCATCAGCGATCGTCTCGTCACCGACGGCGTCGCACGCGCGAAGATCACGATCGTGAACGAAGGCGTTGACGTCGAACGCATTGAACGGCTGCAGGCCGCCAACGTCCGCGCCGCGTTCTACCTGCCGATGCAGGCACCAGTCGTCGGCAATGTCGCGGCACTGGTGCCGCACAAAGGCCAGCATTCTCTCATCGATGCCGCCGCGATCACGGTCCGTCAGGTCCCCGACGCGCGTTTCGTCATCGTCGGCGACGGCGAACTGCGCCACGCGCTCGAGGAGCACATCCGGCACAAACATCTCGAGCGACACGTGTTTCTGGCCGGGTTCCGTGACGACGCTCTGGAGCTGACGAAAGGGTTCGACCTGTTTGTGATGAGCTCGACGAGCGAAGGCATGTGTACCGCGCTCGTCGATGCGATGGCGGCATCGAAACCAGCAGTGACGACAGATGCCGGCGCGATCCCCGAGGTCGTGGTTGATGGCGAGACGGGGTTCCTCGTTCCGATCCGCGACCATCAGGCGATGGCCGCGCGCATCGTGCAGTTGCTCAAGAATCCCAAGCTGCGAGCCCGCATGGGAGAAGCGGCGCTCCAACGCGCGCGCGATCGGTTCACGGTCGATCGTATGGTGGACGGCACGCAGGCCGTCTACGATTCGCTCTGCTCAGCGCAACGGAAAGTCAGTTAGCCGGCAGCTCGCGCAGCCGCTTCTCGAGGAAACGACGCTCCGGCTCCTGTCTGGTAAGGGCAAGCGCCCGCGCGTACGACACGCGCGCATCAGCGATCCTCCCAAGCCGACGGCATAGATCCGCACGAGCCGAATGGGCGAGGTGGTACTCGTCGAGATCGCCTCGGGCAAGAATTGCATCGACGATCGCCAGGCCTGCCGCCGGCCCGTCGCGCATCGCAATCGCCGCCGCGCGATTCAGCTCGACGACCGGCGATGGATCGGCGCGCACCAGCACGTCGTACAAGCCGACGATCTGCGCCCAGTCCGTGTGGGCGGCTGCCCGCGACTCGGCGTGAACGGCGGCGATCGCCGCCTGCAGCGTATACGGTCCGAACCGGCGACCCGTCAGCGCGCGCTCGACCAGCGCGCAGCCTTCGACGATGTGCTCGCGATTCCAGAGCGTGCGGTCCTGGTCGTCGAGCAGCACCAGCTCGCCGGACTCCTTCGTCCGGGCCGCCCGGCGCGACTCGTGAAGCAACATCAACGCGAGCAGGCCAAGCACCTCCGCTTCCGGCAGCAGCTCCGCCAGGAGACGACCCAACCGAATAGCTTCTCCCGACAGGTCATGTCGTGTGAGCGATTCGCCCGCCGACGCCGAATACCCTTCGTTGAACACCAGGTAGATGACGTGCAGGACGGTGTCGAGTCTTGCGGGAATATCTGCGCGCGTCGGTACCTGATACGGAATGTGCGCGTCGCGAATCTTGGCCTTGGCGCGAACGATGCGCTGGGCGACGGTCGACGGTGAGGTCAGAAATGCGCGCGCAATCTCCTCGGTAATGAGGCCGCACACCTCGCGCAATGTCAGCGCCACCTGTGCGTCCGGAGTCAACGCCGGATGGCAGCAGGTGAAGATCAGCCGCAACTGATCGTCCTCGACGGTCTGGTCGTCCCACGCCGAGGCGTCGCGCGTTGCGAGTTCGATCTGCGTAGCGAGCTCACCCAGCGCCGCGTCGAACCGGGCTCTCCGGCGCATCACGTCGATGGCCTTGAAACGCCCGGTTGACACGAGCCAGGCCCGCGGATTCTCAGGCACTCCCTCGTGCGGCCACTTTTCGACCGCGGCGATGAACGCGTCGTGCATCGCTTCCTCGGCGCGATCGAAGTCGCCGAGCAGGCGAATCAGCGTCGCGAGGACACGGCGAGACTCGGCGCGGTAGACGGCCTCGACCGTCTCCCGCGCCTCCACGTTAATTGAACTCCTGGATGGGGCGGACCTCGATGCTGCCGGTGCGCACCGACGGAATCTTCTGCGCGACCTGAAGCGCATCGTTCAGATCGCGGGCCTCGATCAGGTAGTAACCACCGAGTTGTTCCTTGGTCTCGGCGAACGGGCCGTCAGTGGTGGACAGCTTGCCATTACGCGACCGCACGGTTGTGGCCGTGTGCACTGGTTGCAGAGCGTTGCCGCCGATGTAGTGGCCGCTGGTCTTGATTCCTTCGGTGAACGCGAAATACTCGCCCATATAGGCGTCCGCCTCGGCCTTGGACATCGTCTCCCACTTCTTCTCGTCGTCGTAAATCAGGCACAAATACTTCATGGCTTCCTCCGCAAGGCCTGCCCGCCGAAGCCGCAGGCGAAGGCCGGGTCGTGTGAAAAATGCTCGAACACCCGATAATCGTTCGGAGAAGCCCGAATTCGACAACCGACCGCACGGCCCTACGACTTTTTTCGCCTGAGTCTGGGATAACAAATACCTTTGAGAGGGCATTGCGCGTCGCGCTGCGGCTTGCCGAACCCGCACGCGTTCATCATCCCGACGTGGCATAGCGCAAAGTCGTAGCGGACCGGGTCGCCGGCATCGACGTTCCGGAGTGATGCGGTTATTTCCGACGCCATCTTCCAGCCGGGGCTCGTGTAGCGGGTGAGCCGCAGGCACCTCCCGAGCCGGATGACGTGTGTATCCAGCGGAACGATGAGCCGCGCCGCGGAGAGCCGGGTCCACACACCCAGGTCGATCTCGTCGCGCCGCACCATCCAGCGCAGGAACAGGTTGAGCCGCTTGCACGCGCTTCCTGCCGAGGGTCGCGGAAAGAAGTAGGTGACGCCGCGCTGCTTCGGCACGCGACGGCCGTAGGCTTCGCGAAGATCGGTGGCCAGGGCACGCGTCGAAAAGGAGTCGAGCGCAGCGCCGACATGCGGCTGACCGGGATCGTCACCCTCCAGGAAGAATGCCTCGATCGATCCCGACTCGCGCAGCATCCGCTGCAGGATGAGTAGCAGGGCCATGAGGTCGCGGCCGCGAATCCATCGATGCACCAGAGGCGCGAGCCGATCGCGCTCGCGCGCAGCGTCGAAATCGCGGACGAAGCGCGCGGGGTGCGGACCCATCACCGCGAGCAGCGACTCGATCGACTGCAACACGCTCGCCACACGGCCGAAGGCGAGTCCCGCGGCGCAGAAGCCGACGACCTCGCGATCCTCCGGCGCGCTGAAACGCCGAACGATGTGTACCGGGTCGGTGGCTGACGTCACATGATCGAAGGCCTTGTAGAGGCCGTCGAGCCGCTCGGCTGTCTGAGTCACGTGATGATTATCGTCCGGGGAAAATCAGGAGCGTCGACACGATCACCATCACGGTGATGATGGAGATCCAGAACAGCATCGGATTCCACGTGTAAATCGGATAGGGATTCGCGGTGCTGCGATAGGCACGCGCTTCGGTTCTGGCCTGCGCCTCTGCGTTCGCGCGCTGCTCCACCGACCACTTCGCTCCGGCTCCAGTCGAGTAAGTGGGAAAGTCGAGCACCGGCGCGAAGTACTTCTCAAGGATCAAATTCTCGTGCCAGATGCGCTGCGAGTCGTCGACCTCGTTGCGCCGCTGCACGTGCCAGACGCCCTCGGCGAGATAGTGGTCCTCGATCGACGTGCGATGCAGCTGGCGCGGCGGCGCCGACTGCCAGCGGACTGTCCGATCGCGCGATGCCGCAAGCAGCTCCTCCGCCGAATAGCGCGAGAGAAAATCGCCCGTCTGCGGATCGTCGATCTCGTGGCCCAGGTGCACGGCCTGAAAGAAGGCAGCGAGTGCCCCGAGCACGACCGACGTAAACACCGCGAGGCTGCGCCGTCCGCGGCGATCGGGCCACCAGTTCACCGCGCGTAGCGGGGCGAGCCCGAGGCTGAAAACCAAACCGCACGCGATCGACATAGCGTTGAGCAGCACGTCATGCAGCTCTCCAACGCGGGCCGGCACCAGCCACTGCAACGCCTCGTCGCCAATGCCGACGGTGAACGCCGCGAGCGCTGGAAATACCAACGACGTGATATCACCGCGCTCGTGCCACGCACGGTAATACAGCCAGGTGAGCGCACTGTACTCGACGAGGTGAAACCGCTCGACGACATCGACGTTCGCATTGCCCGTCGCCGTGGCCCACGCATAGAGGGCACCTCCAGCGACGGCGACGGCCAGGAGGCCGTATCTCGAGGCGCGCTGGTCTCTGATGCGCAGAAGCGCTGAAACGACGGCCATGGCAACAGCGGCGACAACAATTCCGCCAATGATGAGGCGGTATTGTCCTGGAAGCGCGTCCTGGATCGCGCCGCGAATCTGACCGGTGTAGGGCGCGCCTAGAATGACGACGATCGAGGCGGCAACGGCGAGGGCTAGACGACTTGCCCTGAGCATGGTCGAACGGGCACGCATGTCATGTGCGCGTGGAGGCTGCCCGGAGCTCGTGACCCGTCAAACGGCAAAGACGCCACTCATCGAGCACGTGCGCCCCCATGCGTCGATAGAACGCGATCGCCGATTCGTTCCAATCGAGCACCGCCCACTCCATGCGGCCGCAGTTCCGGCTGTCGGCAATCGATGCGATGTGCGCAAGGAGCTGCTTGCCGACGCCCTTTCCGCGCCACTCGGGGACGACGAAGAGGTCTTCGAGGTAGAGGCCGTGTCGTCCGAGGAATGTCGAGAAGTTGTGAAAGAACAGGGCAAAACCGATCGGTGCGTCCCCGGCATACGCCAACACGACTTCGGCGGCCGGACGCGGCCCGAACAGCGACTGGCGCAAGTCGTCCTCGGTGGCGACGACTTCGTGCGTCAGCTGTTCGTATTCAGCAAGCGCCTTGATCATCTCGAGGATGACCGGAACGTCTGACGCCTGCGCGGGAACGATTCGAATGCCAGCCATTCTTCTCCCTCGCCACTCCCCTTACAACTGGAACGATGTCTCAGGATTGATGAACAACGTCCGGCCGCCCACGACTGTTGCTGCGACACCGCCGCGAAGCTCCCATCCGTCGAACGGCGTGTTCTTCGATCGCGATCGCATGTCAGCAGCCTTCACACGTACGCGGAGATCGGGAGCCACGATCGTGATGTCTGCTGGCGCGCCCTCGGTCAACGACCCACCGGGCACACGTAGAATACGCGCCGGATTGGTTGACATCAGCTCGACCAGCCGCGGCAGTCGAATCAGGCCGCTGTGCACCAACCGATCGAGCGAAAGCGAGATCGCCGTCTCGAGACCGACGATGCCGAACGGAGCGCGGTCGAATTCCACGTTCTTCTCATCGTAGTGGTGCGGCGCGTGATCGGTAGCGATCACGTCAACCGTGCCGTCGGCGATGCCTGCCAGCATGGCGTCGCGGTCGGCAAGCTCGCGAAGCGGCGGGTTCATCTTGGTGTTGGTGTCGTAGGGGATCGGCGCCGCGAGCGCTTCGTCAGTGAGCGTGAAGTGGTGCGGCGCCACTTCGCAGGTCACGCGCACGCCGTTCTCCTTGCCCTTCCGCACCGCACGCAGCGAGGCGCGCGCGCTCATGTGCGCGACGTGGAAGGCCGATCCAGTGAGCTCCGACAACAGGATGCCGCGCTCGGCGCCAAGCGCTTCCGCAGCGCCTGGAATCCCACGCAGCCCGAGCGATGCAGCATGAAAGCCCTCGTGCGCCACTCCGTCGCCCTTCAGGCTCTGGTCCTCGCAGTGCTCGATCACCGGCATCCCGAACATCCCGGCATATTCGAGCGCACGCCGCAGCAGCAACGCCGTCGCCACCGGGTGGCCATCGTCGGTGATAGCGACGCAGCCCGCTTCCTTGAGCTCAGCGATGTCGGCCAGCAGTTCGCCCTTGGAGCCCTTCGACACTGCGCCAATCGGATACACGCGCGCCTGACCGGCCTCGGCCGCTTTGGCCAGAATCAGCGACGTGACGTTGGCGTTGTCGTTGACCGGCGCGGTGTTTGGCATGCATGCGACGGCCGTGAATCCTCCGGCTACCGCTGACGCCGTGCCCGTCGCCACGGTTTCCTTGTGCTCCTGACCCGGCTCACGCAGGTGTACGTGCATGTCAATGAAGCCGGGACACACGACAAATCCTGAAGGGATTTCGACGATGGTCGCACCGTTCACCGGCAGGTCGCGGCCGACGCGCACGATGCGATCGCCGTCGATCAGCACATCGTTCACGCCGTCAATGCCGTTGACGGGATCGATGACTCGCCCGCCTTTAAGCAGCTTCTTCATGTTCGGCCCCGCCCGCCAGCAGATACAGCACCGCCATTCGCACCGCCACGCCGTTCGCGACCTGGTCGAGGATGACCGAATACGGACCGTCAGCGACCTCGGAGGCGATCTCCACCCCGCGGTTCATCGGCCCCGGGTGCATGATCATCACGTCAGGCTTGGCCTGTTTCAGTCGCGTCTCAGTCATTCCGAAGATACGGAAATACTCGCGCAGCGACGGGAAGTAGGCGCCTTCCATCCGTTCGAGCTGAATTCGCAGCAGCATCACAACGTCGGCGTCGGCGACCGCCTCGTCCACGTTGCTGGTCGCAATCACGCCGAATCGCCTGATATCGGTGGGAATCAATGTCGGTGGTCCACAGACCCAGACGTGCGCGCCCATCTTCGTCAGCAGCTGAATGTTCGATCGCAGCACGCGGCTGTGCAGCAGGTCGCCGATGATCGCGACCTTCAGCCCGTTCAACTGCTTCTTTCGTTCGCGAATCGTGAACGCGTCGAGCAGTGCCTGCGTGGGATGCTCGTGCATGCCGTCGCCGGCGTTGATGATCGCCGACCGGCAAATGCGCGACAGCAGGTGACACGCCCCGGACGATGAATGGCGCAGCACGATCATGTCGGGCGCCATCGCCTCGAGGTTGAGCGCCGTATCCGCCAGCGTCTCGCCTTTCACCACGCTCGACGTCCCGATCGCGATGTTCAGCGTGTCGGCGCTCAATCGCTTCTCCGCGATTTCAAACGACGTGCGGGTGCGCGTGCTCGGCT